>QHPD01000093.1 GCA_003218975.1 Verrucomicrobiota bacterium | reverse complement strand
ATTTATTACCGGCCATGGCGACATCCCGATGTGCGCGGAGGCGATGAAAGCGGGCGCAGTCGATTTTCTTCGGAAGCCGTTTCGAGGTGACGAGTTGCTTCAATGCGTCCACAACGCATTGGTTCGATCCGCCGTGCAGCGGCGGCATAGCGCTGAGAAGAATGGGGCTCGGCGTCTTCTTGATTTGTTGACGCCGCGCGAGTTCGAAGTAATGCAGCTTGTCATTACGGGCATGTTGAACAAGCAGATTGCCGGAGAGATGGGTACGGCGGAGAAGACAGTGAAGGTCCACCGCGGTCGGGTGATGCAGAAGCTTGGTGTCACCTCGGTGGCCGGGTTGGTGCGATTGGTGCAAAGAGCCGGTATCAGGCAGACGCGGAAGCATAAGACCAAGGTCTAATAGACCAAGGTCCAATTGCCATCCGCTGAGCTGACACGCTAACTAGCAGCGTGCCACACATCTTCACTAGCTTCAGCGGAAGTTGCTTTGCAGCATTCCACTACTCGGCGCTAACGGTGCCCGGCATTTTGCTTCTCCTTGCCGGAGTCGCAGGGGCTGTGTTCCGCCGCGTTAAATTCAGCACGGCGGAACACGATCTGGTTGGAATCGTTTCCGGCCGACGATGGCTGCCTTTCGCCCTTTGCTTCCTGAATGCCTACGGAGATGCAGATGTGATTGCCGAATTGAAAACTCTCGCCGCTCCGGGCGGCCTCGCGTGGATTTGGTGGGGCGTTCGCACAAACTTCACCAAGCCCACAAGAGTAAGGCGACGGCTGACAAGGCTTCGGAATGCGATCACGCGCGGCTTACCCATTAACGGCAACGTCTCACACTCAGCACGCGTGCTGGATTATCCGGTCGGCGAAGCGATTTCGCCGCACCCGGCCCACAGACGCATCACAGCGAACAAGGCCCAGACCCTGTGTCTGGACCCATACGCACTCAACAATGCCTAATACAAGAGGGAGGACTCATCTATCAATGCATAAACGCACTCCTCATACTTTAAGGGGCCACTCGTCTGGACGAGGTGCCCATCTCCATTCACCCAAAAATAAGAGCCAAATAATAGCGAAGGAATTAAAACAGGGCCGGCCCGGAATTGGCCACACCGAAGTCATCGCTCTGGTTGATGACGACCCATCGGTGCGAAAATCCGTCAGTCGATTGCTCGAATCTGACGGATTCAGCGTGCGTGCCTTCAGCGAACCAGAAGCTTTTCTCAAGCACTTGGCGACAAACTCCGTCCCGCTCGCCGTTTTGGATATCTGGATGGAAAGCATGACTGGGATGGAACTGCTGGCGCATCTATGTGCGAGATCGCCCCAGACTCGTGTGATTTTCATCACCGGCCATGAGGACTCCGCCGCTGAGGCTACCGTGATGCAGGCTGGCATCGCCGCTTTTTTTATCAAGCCTTTCGACGACGATCAGTTTTTGAGCGCGGTGCATCGTGCGCTCGGCCATTCCATTCGGGAGAAAAGAGGAGAACCATGAACGAATCCACCTCGGTAGCCGAGCTTCTGCGGTTGGTGCAGAGAGCGTGCCTCACGCTTCCGGCAAGGCTGAGACCAAGGTCCCATAGCGTCCGCCAGCCGTCGACCGTAGTTTCCCCCGCCGTGCCAAGCTCCAATGCCTCCGTTATTTGCTTGCTCGACGACGATCCCTCCGTCCTTAAGGGGTTGGGCCGGCTTTTCTCGTCAGTCGATCTGCACGCAGAAAAGTTTAGCGATCCCGAGGAGTTCTTGCTGTATGCGCGGACTCATCGCCCGGCGGTTGCCTTGCTTGATGTTTTTATGCCGCTGATGAACGGCCTGAAGGTCCAATCCCAGCTTCGCAAGATTTCACCTTCAACACGCGTCATCATGTTTACCGGAAAGGTTACGTACAATGCACTGGTTCGTTCCGCAGCATTGAACGGAGGAGCTTCGGCCTTCTTTAGCAAACCTTTTGACGACGAAGAACTCCTGACCGCTGTGCGGCTGGCGCTCACTTCTGCCAAATGAAAATCTCGTTCCCAAGCAGTTTAGACGCATTACTAACCAAAAAACAAGGCGCGTTATACATCGTCTCGTCCATCATTGTCGGCTTCTTAGCTGGCTTCGGCGGAAGTTACCTCCTGGCAAATAATTCCCGGTCATTGACGATCATAGTGCTCGGCCTTGCCGGCATTTTGCTTTGCCTTGGCGGCGCCGTGAGTGCTTTGGTTACCCGGAGTAACTTCGACGAAGCGCGCCGCGCACCCAGAAAGAAAAACGTGCCACAAATTACATCGGCGTGGGATTATCGGCCGAGACAAGCGATTCGACGATACGCGGCTACCGACATTGCAAGAGCGGAAACTTCCGATGCCCTGAGTCCAACTCCTTTCGCGATAAATAACGCCTGACGCAATAATTCGAAATGCTGAAGTCACGCATGCAATTCATCCCCCTGTCACAGGCGCACCCTCCGCAAATACGAAGGCGCGATTCCCTCCCCTTACGTGAGGCGATCCCGTTCTGGTTCGCTATGTTCTCCCCGTTGATAGGCGTGATAGTCGGATTTCTGGGAGCGTGGTTTTTCACCTGGCTGACGAGGTAGGGATATGCGCTGTCAAAATACGTTATCGAAAAGCAAGATGAACAGGGTAGTCGAAGCAGACTTTTTCCTCTGGAATCCCACCTTGATTGTTCTTGCGCAAGTAACTCCTACCTGTGACAGACACGACCGACGCTCTAAATCGCATGTGGCGTCCCGCGGACCGCCAGCGTAGCTCAGATTACCAGTGCTTGGATATGACGGCAGCTTATTTTTCCCCGCTTAATGGGGACCATTAGAAAGGAGCAAAAACATGCAAACGAAACTACCGATAAACGGGACAATTCAACATCCCGACTTGGCAGAGGCGTTGCGCGGAGAAAGCGGCACATTCTTTTGCCAGCAAGGTGGCCAAGGCTACATTGTAACGGCAGCGGAAGGCTTCTCCATTAAATCGTTGCGACCAGTTGGTCGCAAGATCGTGGAAGCCAATGTGCTCCTGCAGACTACTCCGGAACCCTGGGCGATCACTAAGATCTCCGAGGATGTCCTTGAGTTTGGCGTTATACCACAACCCTCTCGGCAACACCGAGCCGCCTAAAGGCTGAATGAGTGCTCCGCGTGTTTAGTACACGCGGGGTACTTGTTTTAGGGCAGACAAACTACCAACTACCTCGCAGCCCATCTCAACGCGGGGATTGACAGGTGGCGTTATAAAGAGTCAAGAACCCTCGCCCTATAATTCTGTACTATCTTCCTTTGTCCCGCGGGCATCGGTTCATTGCTGCGGCGGTTCGACGTACGACTAAGGTTGATTATAGAACGAAAGTCCAATAGACATGCTGGCCGCGGCCTTGCATTCTCGGGCTTACAACCCAGACAAAATATGAAATCAATATCCAAATCCTTCCGTTATCTGATCGTTTCCGTGGTCCTCTGTACACTAGCCGCCTGCACGTCCGTCACCGTCAAGACCGACTACGATCATTCCGCCTCATTCGGTAAGTATCACACCTACATGCTCGACACCGCCGCATCAGGGCTCGGCCCGACGAACAATGCAGTCTTGCAACAGGCGTTGCGTTCAAGTCTCGCCGCTCGCGGCCTCAAGGAGACGAGCGGCGCAAATGCCAGTCTCTACGTCGTTGCGGCTGTCATAACGCAACAGAAGCTCAACGTTCTGCCCGGTGGAGGTGTGGCAGTCACCCGCTTCGGAGCTTATCGCACGTGGGCGATGAATGCCGAGGTGCAACAATACACCGAGGGCACGCTGATAATCGACTTCGTAGACGCCAAAACGAAGAAGCTCGTTTTCCGCGGCCTCGGCCAAGCGGCCGTTGGCAGTCAGGGAGCAAACGCAAACGCCATCCAGGAAGGGGTCACCAAAATCGTCGCTCAATTTCCGGGGCCGGGCGCGAGCTAAGAAACTGTATCGCAAGCATCCAGACGAAGCGCGCAAAAGAACGTCACAAAAGTGATTGTGCAATACGTTGCGAGTTGCTATTTCTCGCGCGCACTAATACAACCGCTGGCGAAACCCGAAAGCTGTAGCAATATGAATCAATCAACTTTAATGAGCCGAATCGTTAATCAATTGTTCATCGCGACCATTTTCCTCTTCGCGCCAGTTCTTCTCGCCGGACCGGAGACGTACGACACGTCGAAGGAAGCGCCGCCGCCAACGATTACACAGAGTGAGCCGTGGCATCTGACGATCGCAATACCCGGTTGGCTGGCGAGCACGAACGGCACGATTGGGGTGCGCGGAGTCGACGCAGATATTGATGTCCCCGTCACGGAAGTTCTGCAGCACCTTGACCTCATGTTGGCGGCGCGGGTGGAGGCCCAAAAAGGTCCGTTCGGAATATATAGTGAATTGATCTACATAGGTCTTTCCGACGTCGCCCAGATAAACGGACTGATCAACAACATCCATGAAACAATGGACCTATTCTACGTTGACGGCGGGTTAAGCTGGCGGCTCATCAACCAGCCGCGCTGGTCGCTCGACCTCGCTGCTGGCACCCACTACACGAACATATACGAACAGCTCGAACTACATTCCGGCCCGGTCGCGATTCAGCAAGCCAGCGAACGATTCGTCAACAACATCGCCGACGATTTGCGTAGCCGGTTGGATCAGGACATTTCCAACAGCGAATTTCTTGAAGCGCTCAAGAGCACCATCAAGGCAGATATTATCAACCGGATAGGCAACGCGTTAGACCGCCACGAAAGTAGGCCGGACATTCCAATCGGTCCGTTGGGCGGGCGCATACGTGAAGAGATTGCTCAACGAGTTGAGCATTTTATCGAGCTAAAAAAAGCTGAGCTGCGGGCACGCATAGATGCGCTCGTGGAAAGGGGCCTCGACCGCCGGGCCGCTGTCGACAGAGTAGTTAATGAGGCAAAGGCGCGGATCGCGAATCAACTTGCAGTTCGCCTGAACAAAAGGCTGAGTCAAACTATCGCGCGAGACGATTATTTTTTCGATCCCTATGTCGGGTTGCGTGGCCGCTACAACTTTAACAAAACGTTTTACACTGCTGTGCGCGGTGAAATCGGAGGCTTCGGAGTTGGTGCCGATCTGATGTGGCAGGTCGAAGCGGCCGTCGGTATCAATCTCACCCGCTCGATCTTCACCGAGGTCGGTTATCGGGCACTCGGCGTGGACTACGAGAATGACGGGCTCCTTTTCGACGCGATCATGCACGGACCGCAAATCACCACCGGGATCACCTTTTGAGCCATTCGTTAGAACGCTGAGTCGTACCGGCATGAATTTTTTAAGCAAGGATCGGCATATGGGACTAACGTCCTATTTGCGGTAATACCTGAATCAAAGTAATCTCGGGTATGAGAAAGTTTAGTTATCACTGTTATGCTCTGTTGATTGCTGCCCTGGTGTGCGTCGGCTTATCAGGATGCCAAACGAGCGGCACAGCGGCCCCCGGAGCCACGGCTTCCGTTGCTGCGCCGGCTGGTCAAAATGCTGCTCAACTAATCATTCGGAGAGCCCCTAACCTGGGGACTGCCTTGTTTGTCGACATAAAGATAGATGGCGTGAGTGTAGGTAGCATTGGCGTGGGGGAAACCTACAAGGGTCCCTTATCGCCCGGGCAGCACGTTGTATACGCTGTCGCGCGACCGAACCAGTTGTTTCTGTCGCCAACGAAAAAGACTTTAACTGTAGTACAAGGACAGACCTATACATTCACTGCGGCGTGGCAGGGCGGGACTGTCGTTTTGCTTTGATCCAGCCGTCCTAAGCTGGAATTTTCGACGCGAGGCTCATCGTTGTGACCTTTTAACGGTGTAACGCGTGTCGCTGTATCTGCTTAGCGCCAAAGACGCTGTCTCATGCGAGCCTGGGGCATCGCCCCAGGAGTTCAAATCGCCGTGTTCAACAAAGCGCTGAAAGCGCGCTTCAATCCGGCGGGAGGTTCTCAATCCCAAACATACCGCTCGTCGAAATCAACGCCGTGCTTGCGCAACAGTTCGCAATATTCCTCTTGAAACGTGCGAGTGCGATGGTGCTCTTCTTGCGCCTCAACGTATTGCAGCACCGCCTCGATCTGATTCGGGCTCACCGAAAACGCACCATACCCACGCTGCCAGAAAAAACCGCGAGAGCGGGCATCAAGTGTTTTGATCCACTTCGAGGATACCTTCTTTATCCGCTCGACGAGCTCAGCTTGGGAAACAGTTCGAGGGAGCGTGGTGACAATGTGAACGTGATCACCAACACCGCCAACGCGCACAACTTCAGCACCGACGTCACGGCAAATTGTGGCCAGATAAGCATGCATGCGCGGCCGCACGTGTGAATCGAGCCAGGGTTCGCGATTCTTCGTACTAAAGACGATGTGAAGGATGACTTTACTTAACGATTGAGGCATAGCGCCGATGATGTATCGAACTTGGCCGGAAGTGAATCGCGCTTTCAGCGCTGGCGCTTTTTGGGTACGAAGAATTCTGGGGCCCTGCCCCAGGCTGGCGGTGAATGCTGCGCCTTTGGCGCTAAGTCACGTTGTAACCCTGTAACGCGCGTCGCCCGGAGCCTGTATAGCCCTAAAGTCCCATAGACAGATCACGGCAGACGCAGCGAAATTGCGCTTATGAAAACAAATAAGCTCATCCTGATGTGTGCTGCCCTTGTCGTGGGCAGCATGGCCAACCTATCCACGACCTATGCGCAATCTCCAGCCGAAACGACCGATAAAGATGCGCTGATAACCTGGACTGCCAGCGGGAAGCAGTCAGGCAACGTGGATGTCCTCTTTGTGCAAAACGCGAAGGAGGTAACGTTTAAGGAGGGAAAGCTCGTCCTGCAGGGAGTGAACCCGGTGACGGTGTGCTTCACTGATCGCCCTGCGCGCCTGGCCGGGCATATGCAGACCAGCAAGTTCATTCCGCTCTGGAGTAATGGAAAGGACAGTTTCCTTAAAGACAATCCTAATGCCACGCTCTCGGTGTTCAGTGGCGACAACGTATCGGACTTGGTGGTAGAACTCAGCAACCCGCAGCTTTCCGGAAACGATCTCACCTATGACGCGCGCATTCTCGAAGGCACTCCGCCGGCAAATGGAGGAGCTTGTGCATTGTTCATCGACGTCATCGGCATGCCCGCTACTCCCTTTTCGTACGCTGGCGCCGCGCGTCGTGCCTACCGTCGCGGCTACTAGGGCGTTGGCAAATGAAAACCGACTCGAGAAGATTATTGCCCCAAAGTCCTATAGCCATCTCACAAATCAGAGGTTTTTCACCGTCTCGCGATTCCTCGACCCATTTCGACTTCGCTCAGGGCAAGATTTTCGCTCGGAATGACACAACGCGGGCTAAGTGTTCAGCAGAGCGAGATGGCTTATAAATGACACGCAGAGGGGAGAGCTACAGCGTTAAACATTTAATTCGCTAATCGTTGTAGCCGCCTCGCTGTGTCGAGGCGCTTCGCATGCGTTGTTACCCAGCACGGCGACACAGCGCCGTGGCTACAACCCGAGCCCATCCGGGAGCGACTTTTGCTGCCGCCGGCAGGGCATTGCCCTAAAGTCCTATAGCCATCTCACAGCAGGCACGATAAGATTGCGCTTAGATCAGTGTCAACAAACGAGATTAACACCTATCCATCACATGAAAAAACTTCGTTCCATTCACGCATTGCTCCCGATCGCTCTCGCGGGCATCATGACATGCGGCAATTCACAGGTTAGCGCGGCCGATCCCGATCAGCAGCAGATCGCAGCCATCACCGACTCGGCAAAGGCGTTCGTCGAAGCTTTCCACAAGGGCGACGCCAAAGCGGTCGCAGCGTTTTGGACGCCGGACGGCGATTACGTGGACGAACACGGCCGTTTGGTCAAAGGCCGAAAAGCGATCGAGGATTCGTTCGCGGAACTCTTCGCGGAAAACAAAGGCTTGAAGCTGCGGATCGATGTCGCCTCGGTGCGGTTTCCGGCGCCCGATCTGGCTATTGAGGATGGAACCTCGACGGTTTTCGCGCCGGATGGTAGCGCGCCGAGTCGCGCCCGCTACAGCAATGTGCTCATCAAAAAGGACGGTCAATGGCTTCTCTCCAGTATGCGCGAGGCCGCCTACACGGATCCCAGTAATCATGAGTTCCTCCACGGGCTTGATTGGATGATTGGCGAGTGGATGGACGAAAGCGCCGAGCGACCCGTCGGTCACGTCTCCTTCGAGTGGGCGCCGGGCGAGAACCTTATCGTCGCAACCCGCACAGTGGACTACAAGGACGCTTCGCTCGACAACGGGATGCAAATGATCGGCTGGGATCCGGTGTCCAAGCAGATTCGCTCGTGGAGCTTTGAGGCTGATGGCGGTTTTGGCGAGTCCATATGGACGAAGGACGGCGCAAAATGGATGGTCAAAACCAAAGCGACCGCAGCGGACGGAAGCGCGGTGACCGCGACGAACATTATTACCCCCGTTGATGCGAAGACGGTGACCTGGCAATCCAAAGAGCGAACTGCCGGCGGCAAGCCGCTCCCTGATACTAAGGAAATAAAAATGAAGCGTGTCGAGGAATGACTCTGTTGAACCTTAACTCACCTTTAATCGACCTAACGAACTAATACCTAGAAACTAACTCTTATGAACTCCAAAACACTCTTATTCAGCATCATCGCTGGTACAGCGCTTATGGCGCTGCCATTACAAGCATTGGCGTGGCGCGGCGGCGGGTTTCATTACGGCGGCGGGTTCCACGGCGGTGGTGGCGGGTTTCACTACGGCGGCACGTATCACGCCGGCGGTGGAGGCACCTTTCACTACGGCGGCACGTATCACGCCGGCGGTGGAGGTTACCACTATGGCGGCACCTATCACTACGGCGGCTACAACGGCTATCACACCGGTGGCTACGGGGGCTACCATTATGGTGGCTGCTATGGCGGCGGATTCG
>QHPD01000122.1 GCA_003218975.1 Verrucomicrobiota bacterium | reverse complement strand
GCCTTCTTCCACCTTCTTCCTCGCTTAAGTTTCTCCGGCACGGCCGGATTACCGAGACCATCTCTGTAGAGATTAAAAACGTGAAGCCTGAACCCATGTTTCACGTCGCACTCTCCAAGGTCATGCAAATAAGGCTGCCAGTGACGATAATGGGTTAAGTCATCTGCAAGGTGCTTCGATAAGAGAATATGTCCGGCGTCCCCGCAATCCATCACTCGCTGGCCGACATTGATTCCGGCCCCGGCAATATTCATTTGGTCATTGACATCAACCACCTGGTTGACCGGGCCGCTGTGAACTCCCATCCGTAACTGGATATGAGTTTGACTGCGCAATACCTGACTGATTTCTAGCGCGCAACGCGCCGGTTGTTCCGGGCTGCGGAAAAAAAGCAGCACCATCCCGTCCCCGGTTGGCAGACGAATCAGTTTTCCACTGGCTTCCGCTTCCCGGAAACATTCTGTTCCGCGAACAATTCGATTGAGTTCTTGCATCAACTCAATCTGCTCGTTGACCAGGAGTTTCGAGTACCCAACGACGTCGATGAATAAGAGATGTGCGATCTCGAGTTGGATCTCTTTCTTAACTTCAGCAGCCATGTTTACTTCGGCGCGAGCGAGGCGACGATTTTTTCGAACCGCGGATCGCCGCCCAGAGGATCCCAAAACGGAAGCAGACGCAATCGCCCGTAGGTTAAGAGATAACTAGGGAACTGCGCCGCAGTCGCGAGCTGTTCGCACGCGAGGTCTTTCTCGCCAGTCCAGGCGCAGATCATTGAGAAGACATGCATTATATCGGGAGCTGCGAACGCATCTCGGTCAATTGGAAGCAGCTCAAGCGCTCGCCGACCTTCTCGCAATGCGTCATCTTTTCGTCCTAGTCCCGCGTCGATAAGTCCGAGCACGCAGAGTCCCAAGGCGTAATCGGTCTGAACGCGAAGTATTTTCTCCTGTTGAATAGATGTTTGGCGATAGCAGGAAAGCATTGCCAGAGAGGGCTACGAGCGCCCGGTCCGCAGTAGCGAGGTCACGTTCGTACAATGCCAGATACAGCCAACTGTTGGCGACGAGCGGTGCAGCCGACGGATCTTCGGCAAGAATCGCCTCAATTGCGCGATGTAATGGTTTGGTATCGGCGTGCCACTCGATATCGACCCGCGCGCGAGCCTGCCTGGTCGCCACATCTGTTGGGAACAGCTCAAGCGCACGATCGAGAACCGCAGCCATTTGGTTATACCGGCGCATGCATTGGTAGCTGATCGACATGTGGTGAAAGAGGGAAATATTGCGTGGATCAATTTGGAGGGCTCTTTCAAAGTTGCGCGGTGAATCCTCCCAGTGACCTTGGCGACGATCGATGACGCCAGCGACCTCGAAGACCTGAGAGCTGTTGGGCAGCATACGTTGCGCGATCGCCAATTCTTGCCTGGCGTGACCGTAATCGAGGTAGCAGCTATAGAAATGTTGCGCCAATGCGAGATGCGCTTCACCGGAATCCGGTTTTAACCGCAAAATCGTTTGGACAGCAGCATCGGCCAAAGCGCGACGGGCTGGCGTGTGATCCTGGTTAGTGATGTAAAGGAAGTCATGGGCGTATGCCAGGCGGCAGTACGCAAGTAAAAACTTAGGATCGCGCGCGACTGCCTGGTTGAGCAGTTCAATGGCTTGTAAGAGGTTGTCCTTACTTCGCGCACCTATGTAGCTAACCTGGATCGTTAACGCATTAGCGCGGGTGTAAAGATCGAAGGCGGCGAGATCGGCAGTTGGGGGTCGCTCGATCGCAGCCTTCTCACGGGGCGAAAGTTTGGCGCGCAATTGATCGGCAATCGACTTTGCAACTTCACTTTGGATCGCAAATACGTCGTCCAGTGGCCGGTCGTAGTGCTCGGCCCAAAGATGAACATCGTTACGCGCGTCGAGTAATTGTGCGCTGACGCGCACGCGGTTCCCGGCGCGCTGCACGCTGCCTTCCAGGATGTTGGCAACGCCGAGTTCTCTCGCGATCTGACGCACATTACGCGGGACGCCGCTTTTGTATTGCATCACGCTTACGCGGCTGATCACTTTCAGGTCGGCGATCTTGGCCAGATCAGTTAGAATTTCGTCCTGCACGCCATCAGCGAAATACGCGTTGGATTTTTCTTCACTAAGGTTTTCAAACGGCAATACCGCAACGCTCTTCTGTGGAATTGGTGACTCCACCGCGCTAGGCGGGCGCTTGTAATGAAAGAAAAGAAAACCGATCGCAGCAACCGCGGTGAGCACAGCCAGGACGCCTAACGACCAGCGTCGGAGAGCGACCCGTTTTCTCTTTGCAGCTGCAGCAACACGCGCCGCCTTCAGCTTTTCCGGCACCACGGGATTCCCGAGCTCCTCAGTGTAAAGGCTCACCACGGAGACGCGGACGCCATGTTTCACTTCGCACTCGCCTAGTTCATGCAGGTACGGCTGCCAGTGAGGGTATTGCTCGAGATCTTCAGCCACGTGCTTTGACAGCAAAATGTGTCCGCCATCACCGCAGTCCATTACCCGCTGCGCCATATTGATGCCGGCACCAGCCACGTTTGCTTTTCCGGTTACGTCGATAACGCCACTAACCGGTCCGCTGTGAATTCCCATTCGCAGCTGAAGTTCAGGATGTTTTTTGAGCGCGCGGCTAATTTCCAGCGCGCATTCGACCGGCGCTTCCGGGCTATGATAAAAAACCAGCGTGATACCGTCGCCTGTCGGGATTTTGATCAAGCGTCCCGCCGCTTCTGCCGCTTGGAATTCATCCGTGGCACGGACAATCTCGTTTAAGCGCTCGACCAAAGCTCGTTGCTCGTTAATAGGCAGCTTCGAGTAACCGACGATGTCCGTGAACAGGACATGCGCGATCTCAAGATGGATCTCTTTCTTAACTTCGGCCGCCATGCGAGGAAATTATTTCGGCGCAAGCGAGGCGACGATTTTCTCGAAGCGCGGATCGCCGCGCAACGGATCCCAGGTAGGGTGCAGTTTCAATTGGCCGTAGCTAAGCTGGCAGCCAGGGAGCCGGGTCGCGATCGCCAACTGCTCGCAAGCGAGGTCTTTCTCACTGACCCAGGCAGCGATGACTGCGAAGAACTCAATCATACGAGCGCCATTGATGGAATCTTTTGTCACGGGCAGAAGCTCAATCGCCCGGTGACCCTCGCGCAGGGCATCCTCTTTTCGCCCAAGTCCAGCGTCGATCACGCCAAGCACGCAGAGAGTGGGGCCGTAATCGGGCTGTGCTTGCACAATCTGCTCTTGAGCAGCACGGGCTTCTGTAAAAGCGGCGTGCGCCGCAGCCGCGTCACCTTTCATGCGAGCAAGCAAGCCTTCATAGAAGGCTCGGCTAAATTGAACGGCATCCGGTCCGGCAGTTTTGTTACCAAAGACTGCGAGGGCGCGAGCGGCAGCGACGGAGTCGTGCTCGCAGAGAGCCAGATAAAGCCAGGTTGGGGCGATGCTCTCCGCGGATCCAGGATTATCCTTGAGCATCGTTTCAACTAACGCGTGCCACGGTCGGGTGTCGGCTTTCCAGTCCATATCGAGTATGACACGCGTTAGTCGAATATCGGTGTCGTCCGGTTTGAACGCGAGCACGCGATCTAAAACAGCGCCTGCTTTTGCATAATCCCGCAGCACAATATAATTAAACGCAAAGTTCTGGAGCGTGGGAACGTTGCGGGGATCCAAATCGAGCGCGCGTTCAAAGTTGCGCGTGGACTCCTCCCAGCGACCCTGCCGGCGCTCGATGAACCCGCTCAGCTCAAAGATTCGCGGATTGTTCGGCAGAGTGCGGTGCGCAACACCAATTTCGGCGCGTGCGGCGTCATAGTCGAGGTTGCTGTAAAGATGCTGCGCCAGGGCAAGGTGCGCATCGCCCGAATCCGGTCCCAACCGCAACGCGTTTTTAACTGCCGTGTCCGCCAAGGTGAGACGGCCAGGGGTGTGATCGATTCCGAGGAGGTAGAGGCGGTCGTGGGCGCCCGCCAACTTGCAATAGGCGAGCAGGAACGCGGGATCGCGGACGATGGCTTGGTCGAGGAAATTCACGGCTTGGAGGAGATTCTCCTTCCAGTTCATCAGGAAGCCGGGACCGGCGTCGACCAATGCCGTCGCGCGAACGTAAAGATCGAAGGCCGCGAGATCAGCAGTGGGTCGTAGCTCGATCGCAGCCTTTTCCGCGGGAGAGAGCTTGGCCTGAAGTTGGTCGGCGATTGTCTTAGCAATTTCGCTTTGAATGGCAAAAACATCCGCAAGCTCTCGGTCATAGGTTTGCGCCCACAGATGCGCATCGGTGCGGGCGTCGATCAGCTGCGCCATCACTCTCACGCGGTTGGCTGTGCGTTGAACGCTCCCTTCCAGCACATGGGCCACGCCAAGTTGCTGTCCGATTTCCCGCAGGTTCCGCGGGTTACCGCTTTTGTAGAGCATGACCGACGTGCGGCTGATCACTTTTAGATCCGCGACCTTTGCAAGATCGGCCAGAATTTCATCCTGCACGCCGTCAGTGAAAAAGGCGTTATCAGGATCGCGACTCAGGTTCTCGAACGGAAGTACCGCGATGCTTTTCTCCGGAGATGAAGAAACTGCTGGCGAAACATTGGGATGAAGGCGTTGGAAAAGCAGGATCGCAATGACGAGCAACAGGACAGCGATGATAAAAAAATCCAGTTTGCGACCGGTCTTGCGCCTAACCGATTCACTAAGATCGACATCTTCTGCGCGCTTGATTCCTTCCGGCGTTAGTTCAAATGCCCAGGCAAGAATCATCGCCACGGGAAATCCGATAATGAGCAGCAACACCACAAGACGCACAGCCCAATTCGGAATTTCGAAGAACGGAAAAATCTGGCTCGCTATCTGCATCAGCAGCCATGCGACGACACCGTAGGCAATCGCAACCTTGTAAACATTGCGCCGCTTTAACTCGCCGAAGAATTCCTTCGGATTCACCCTTCGACTTTGTGCCACACAGCACTCAGTTCTTCAAGTCGATGGCGTGAGTGCAAGTGATCGCCTCGGCCAGCCTTTTTCACCGGGCGAGCGGCTGCCTTCGCCACAGGCTACGGCGCGCCAAAGGAGTGCTCGCCCGACACAAACTACAGCATGCGTGACGAAACCTATTTCGGCGCCAAGGCTGTCAACTGATTAGAGACTAATTGCCAGCTGGTCGAACCCTTTACCCAAACATGCGTGCTTCGGTATTGGCCGCTGGTCGGTTGACCACTGTATTGTCCCTTGAGTGTCACGCGGCTCGTCGCCACGGCGCTGTTTTGGTAAACACGCACTGTAGGCTTCTCTTCTTCGTTGATCGATTCCAGCGTCGTGGCACCGGATTTCAGATTCGCGAGCCGTTGCGCCTTGGTCAGGACTTGACCAGAGGCGTTCACAAAGACGTAATCATCAGCCCAGATTTTCTCCAGCGTAGGAATATCGTGGCGCAGGAAGGCTGCGCGATACTTCTCGATCATCTGTCTGACATCTTGCTCACTCTTGTTGTTTGTGGCTTCCTGTTGGGCTTGTCCGAATACAAATGACAGCAAAGCGCCAGTGATGGCGACGTAAAGTATAATGCGTTTCAAGTTACCTCCTTCGCAGTTTGATACCGCTGTGGAACGACGATTGCAATCCGATTCCATAGGATTTTCATAGAGCGCTTGCAAAGCAAATCCATCACGGAACAGTTGCCAGCAATGGCAGCCAACATTGAACAGCTGAACTCGAAAATCGATCGCGCGGTTGCTGGGGGGCAACTGATGAAATCGGCGGCGAGGAACATTCGGGCATTGCTGGCTGGCGCCCCTTCCGATCTTTATCTGCGAGTAGTGGGCGAACTCGTCAACGCCGGGGAATGGTATGAATTGAACGATCGTTTTTACCAGACGCTTTCCTTTGGAACAGGCGGTCTTCGTGGCCGCACCATCGGGAAAATCGTAACCAGGGCGGAGCGCGGTAATGCGCGAGAGGACGACCGCCCCGAATTCCCCTGCGTGGGTACGAACGCAATGAATTTCTTCAACATCAGTCGGGCGACGCGTGGACTCGTTGCTTATCTCCATGATTGGAACGCGCGTGAGAAAATTTCAGCGAAGCCCAAGCTTGTGATCGCGCATGATCCACGATTTTTCTCGAAGGAGTTTGCCGAGCTTGCTGCAAAAGTCGCAGCCGAAAGCGGTTGTGACGCGTTCATATTCGACGGCCCGCGCTCGGTACCAGAACTTTCCTTTGCTGTTCGCTATCTTAAGGCAAGCGCGGGCGTCGTGATCACCGCGAGTCACAATCCGCCGTACGATAATGGCTACAAAGTTTACTTCAGCGACGGTTCCCAAGTGATTGAGCCGCAGGCGAGCGGGATCATTGCAAAAGTAAATGAGATCACGGCCGAAACGTTCACAGCGCTACCAAAAAGCCGCCAAGGAAGAGTGACGACGATCGGGGAAGATGTCGACGACGCGTACATGCAACGCCTCGAAACACTCATTCTCGATCCCCAGGTGATTGGCGAGGCAAAATCGCTGCGAATCATCTACACGCCGCTCCACGGAACCGGGAGCGTAATCATCAAACCGATGCTCAAGCGACTCGGTTTCAATTTCACAGTCGTGTCGCAACAAAAGCATTTTGATGGCCAATTCCCAACGGTGAAATCGCCGAACCCCGAAAATGCCGAGGCGTTAACAATGGCAATCGAGCTTGCTGAGAAAGCAAATGCCGACCTTGTTGTGGCGACTGATCCGGATTGCGACCGCATGGGTGCAGCGATTCGCGCGAAAGATGGCAGAATAAAGTTGCTGACCGGGAACCAGATCGGTTCGCTGCTTGCCTGGTACCGCATCAAGACGCTGTTCGACCAAGGCGTGCTTAACAAGAAGAATGCGTCCCGCGCAGTGATCATCAAAACATTTGTCACGACCGATCTGCAAAAAGCGATCGCGGAACATTATGGTTTGCGGTGCGTCGAAACATTAACCGGCTTCAAATACATCGGCGCCAAGCTCGGCAAGTACGAACGCGAGATCCCAGAACAGTTGCGACAGAATTATGTCGATCTTAGCGAAGATGAAACACGGCGGCTTCGCCTCGAGCATTCGTCATTTTACGTTTTCGGCGGCGAAGAAAGTTATGGATACAGCGGCGCCGATTTCGTTCGGGACAAGGATGGCAACGGCGCGGTGATCATGTTTTGTGAAGTGGCTGCTTATGCAAAGTCACGCGGCCAGACAATCGACGAACTGCTCGACGAAATCTTCGGAACGTTCGGCTATTTCGCGGAGAAAAACAGTTCGCTTGTATTCGAGGGCGCCGAGGGCGCGAACAAAATTGCGCGCCTGGCCGAATCGTACGCGACCGAGCCGTTCTCAGAAATCCTCGGAGTAAAAGTGACGAGCGTCAAAAATTTCGAGACCGACACGATAAAAGATGTGGAAGGCGACAAGATCCCCAAAGAGAAAATGTCGATCTTCGAATTGGAAGACGGAACGCGCATTGCCGTGCGTCCATCCGGGACAGAGCCCAAAATCAAGTATTACCTGTTTGCGCAACACCGGCCGAAGAAAGGCACATTCAGTTCCGCAGAACTCGAGCAAATCAAAGCGGAAGTCGGAGGAAGACTCGATTGGCTCTGGGACTGGCTGCAAAAGGATGCGCGAGCGCGTCTCAACAAATCACGCGCGTGAATTTGTTCGCGAAAGTATTGCCAATTTGGCCATGGCTGGCAGCGATTCTTAGCGGGCTGCTTTGCACGGTTTGTTTTCCACCGTTCGACCAAAGCTGGCTCTGCTGGTTCGCGCTCACGCCGCTCATAGCAGCCATTTGGTTTTCGGGACAAAATTCAGAGCGTAGATGGTTACGCAATTTACTGCTCGGCTACATCGCTGGCGTTGTCTTTTTTACAGCAACCTTCAGTTGGCTTGGTTCGCTCGGGTTGTTGTATCAAAATTTTTGGCTTCGCGGATTATCGCTGCTTCTGTCGATCTATCTCGGCGTTTATTTTGCGCTTTGGAGTTGGTTTGTTGGTCTGATTGCGCCACGCAATTTCCTGGCTTCGTGGCGAAATTTGCTGACTGCGCTTTTGGCTGCGGTCGCGTGGGTGACGCACGAATGGATTCGAGGCTGGCTCTTCACAGGTTTCGGCTGGAATGGGCTTGGCGTCGCGCTGCATTCCACCTGGCCGCTTATTCAAATTGCGGAACTGAGCGGCGTGACCGGCTTGTCGTTCGTTATTGTGTTCGCAAACGTCATCGCGGTGACAACGCCGCTCCGTTTGTTTCTGGAAGCCAAAACGCGTCAGGTGCGGCCGCATTTTGACCTCACACTGACACTGGCCGGGATCGTCGGACTTTTAACATTCGGCCTCTACAGCGTGCAAAATCGGCCGCCTGCAAAATCTCTTCACGTCGCAGCCGTGCAAGCCGACGTTCCGCAACAGGAGAAATTCGATCTGCAATTCAGTGCCAAAATTTTCGAACGCTTTTCGCGACTCAGCGAGATCGCGCTGCGCACCAATCCCCCGCCCGATCTGCTGATCTGGCCGGAAAGCTCGATGCCCGACCCAGTGCGCGATCCGAACACCGAAAGCAACGAATTCGTCACTGAGTTTTCTATGTCGTCAAAAACGGATTTGCTGCTCGGCACGCTCGACGTGGAAGGTCAACATGACTATAACGCGGCCCTCTTGATCTCGGGTGGCACGCAGCAGATGCAAATCTATCGAAAGGTGCATCTGGTGCCGTTCGGCGAATACATTCCGCGTCGACATTCGTTCCCGCTTTTCGCTGCCGCAGCAAGCAGGTGGGTGCCCGGCGATTTTGATGCAGGCAACGATTACACGGTGTTTCGCCTCACTAATAGCGACGCGCAGGTCGCGCCGCTGATTTGCTTCGAAGACACGATCGGCGATTTAGCACGGCAGTTTGTGCTTCGAGGCGCAAATTTGCTCGTCGATGTAACAAACGACGCGTGGTTTCTGCGGTCGGCTGGCTCGCGCCAGCATTTGGCGAATGCGATTTTTCGTTGTGTGGAAACACGCCGTCCGATGGCGCGCGCAGCCAACACCGGCGTCACCTGTTTTGTGAACGAGTTCGGCCGCGTGACACAGATGTTGCAGGATGAAAGGGGCAGCACATTTACCGAAGGCGTTCTTACTGGTGAGATCAAGATTCCGACGGAGCGCGAACTGACTTTCTACACGCGTTACGGGGAGCTGTTCGCAAAGCTGTGCGCGAGTGTCACGTTGATCGCGATTATCGCGGTCGCTCTGCTCCGCGGCTGGCGCGGATCTGGTACGAGGCGATTGAGGTCAATCGCCCCTACCTAATCGAGATCGCGAGAATTTCTGCGTTGTGTTAGAAGAGCGCTATATGCGCGTAGAACTGCCGCTGGATCATTTACCCGAACTTTGGCCCAAAAAGTTTCGCGGCGCGCGCATCGGCGCACTGCTTCATCCCGCTTCGGTTTCATCAAAACTTGAACACGCGTCGCGAATTCTCGAACGACACAATGGCGATCTATTCCGGCTCGCGGCCTTCTTTGGTCCGCAACACGGATTTCTCGGCCAGACCCAGGACAACATGGTGGAATGGAAAAGTTACGAGCACCCGCGACTTCACATTCCTGTTTACAGTCTTTACGGCGAACATCGGGAACCAACGGCAGAGATGTTGGAAGGATTGGATGTTGTGCTTGTCGATCTTCAGGATGTCGGCGCTCGCTATTACACGTTTATCTGGACGATGTATCTTTGCATGCGCGCCTGTGAGAAGCAGAGCATCGCGGTCGTTGTGCTGGACCGGCCAAATCCAATCAACGGCGTGACAACAGAGGGCCCGCCGCCCGACCCGAATTACAAATCGTTTGTGGGGATGCATCCGATTCCAGTCCGCCACGGAAAAACGATTGGCGAACTCGCGCAGCAGTTTCGCAACGAGGCTTTCCCCCGATGTCGATTATCGATCTTACCGATGAAAAATTGGGAGCGCGCGATGTGGTTCGATCAGACCGGCCTGCCTTGGGTCATGCCGTCTCCAAACATGCCGACACTCGATACCGCGACGGTCTATCCTGGTCTGTGTCTGCTCGAAGGCACAAACATCTCCGAAGGCCGCGGCACAACCAAGCCATTCGAAATTTTCGGCGCGCCGTTTATTGACGCTGAAGCGCTTTGCCGAGAGCTCAACGCCTCAAAGCTGCCGGGTGTTTTCTTCCGCGAAAATTACTTTCAGCCAACGTTCCACAAATTCGCGGGCGAGCTTTGCGGCGGTGCGCAAATTCACGTAGTTGATCGTGAAACATTCCGGCCCTTTCTCACCGGAGTGGAAATTATCAAGCGTATTCGCAAGATTTACCCGAAACGATTCCAATGGAGGCAGCCACCTTACGAGTACGAATGGAACCGAATGCCAATCGAAGTTCTAATTGGCGGGTCAATCGAATCCGTTTTTACCGCCTGATCGTACAGATCACAGGACTGAGCATTTTAGCTGCGATTTGCTCGGAGCTGCGTGCGGACATTCCGTGGCCGGAAGTGGTGGAACGGCTCGCATATGAGAATGAGAGGCTGGCCCGGCGCCCGCAAGGACATAACGGCGAGTACTTCGTGGTGTGCACACTTTACTACACGCCAATGGAATCGGGTTTCACTTCTGAACGTGGTTTTGACGCAACGCCGATAACGAAGCCCGGACTCCACGGACGAACGTATCCGCGCGATTTTCTGCGCTCGGTGAAAAAGGAAGGGTTCGGACGGATCGTTACACCTGTGAACGGGCGGCACTACATTCGTTACAACGGAGGAGATTCCTTCGCATTTTCCTCCAAGCCGACTGGTGGCGGCGGCACTCTCGTGGCGCGTTATTCTGCCGCGATCAAGTCATCGCAAGGTGGCCTGCGCCACGGCGCAGTTGTTGAGACATCGTCACCGGAAGTGCAGAAAGTTTTCGGCAGTAACCACTGGAAAATTGTCGACACCGGCGGCGGCCTGCGGCGCTGGCAGGTGGACTGCTACTTTGGCGAAGATGAACCGCTGGGGCCGGGTAAATTCATGGGTCGACCGCGCGCGACAACGTTCGAATACGCTTACGCCAACGCGCGAATCGCGAAGTGACGTGAACGCATTTACGGTTCGGCTCAATTTCCATGGAGATCTCAACTTTTTCCTCGGATCGAGAACGCGTAGCGGAAGAATCGAGCGCATACTGGCTGAAAAGGTCTCGGTAAAAGACGTAATCGAATCCTGCGGCGTCCCGCATCCGGAAGTCGATTTAATTCTCGTCAACGGGCGAGCCGTTGGGTTCGATTATGGACTCGAACACATCGCCGAGGTCGAGGTATTTCCGGTGCACGCGCTACCACCGCATTTTGAGGAAAATCGATTACAAATTCTAAGATGGCAACGTTTTATAGTTGATGGCCATCTTGGAAAACTGACGCGCAATCTGCGTTTGCTCGGTTTCGATGTCGCTTACGATCGCGAGGCGCAAGATCAACAATTACTCCAAATCATGGCGAGCGAAAATCGTGCTCTGCTTACGCGTGACCGGCGGCTCCTAATGCATTCGGTCGTTCGACATGGTTACTGCCCGCGGTCGCAAAATGCCGATGCGCAAACAATCGAGGTGATCCGCCGTTTTGAGCTTTTTGGCGCGATCGCTCCGTTTACGCGCTGCCTCCGCTGCAATGCGTTACTCGAAAAAGTCGCGAAGGGTGACGTGATGCAGAAGCTCGAACCGCTTACGAAGGTGTATTATGAAAAATTCGGCCGCTGTACCGGCTGCGGTCAAATTTACTGGGCCGGTTCGCATTTCTCGAAGCTTCAAAAACGCCTCGAAGCAATTCGCGCACGATGCTCGTAGGCTGAACCACACTCGGCCGCAGTCGTCGCGCTACAGGCAACGCGGAATTCGATTGTATTGTCGCCAATTCTGGAAATGAAATTCGTGTCTCATCGCGTAGCGCTCAGCACAATCATTCTCTCCACCCTCGGATTGGCAGCGCCGCTTTACGCATACGGTTCTCTTGGCCATGAGATCGTCGGGGCAATCGCGGGTGAACGATTGGCGAATACTGTCACCGCCACGAAAATCCGTGCATTACTCGATGGTCTTTCTCTGGAGAAAGCGGGGATGATGCCGGATGAAATTAAAGGCTGGGATAAAAACGGCGTCGATGATCCCAAGTCTTTTCATTACGCGAGGTATCCGAAAGTTGATAAGCAGTTGCTCAATTTTTGGCGGGCGAATCCGACAACGCGCGATCTGAACCCAGGCGCGCCTTCGCATCATTGGTTTCACTATGCGGACGTGCCCGTAGTGCCAGTGCAAAAATACGCCGAGAGCAGAGTGGGTCGCAGCAAATGGGACATCGTCCATATGATCCCGTACTGCGTCCAGGTCCTTCAAGGACGAGTCTCCGAACAAAATGAGCGGAAGATTACGAAACCCGTTGCGATCATTTTACTTGCTCATTATGTCGCTGACATTCATCAGCCGCTGCATATTGGCGCGGCATATTCCGATCAGCAGGGCAATCCTACCGATCCCGACAAGAATAAATCAGCTTTGGCGGATGAAGGTGGAAATACATTTACGTTGGAGCTCAGCGATGAACCGCGGCGCACGCGCGGAATCTACGAGAAAACCTTCCACGACTTCTGGGATTATGACGCGGTGAATGCACTTTTCCAAGAGCTGCCCCAGAGGTTGAAGAAAAACAAACTCGAGGCACAGATCGAGCCGCTTAAGAAGCGGCTCGTTCATCAGATGGCGACGCATGAGCCGCAGAACTGGCGGGTGCCGGCAAACATCGACATCAGGAATTATGCGGAAGCCTGGGCGGACGAAATTTTGCCAATCGCGCGCGAGGCGCATGAACGGGTTCAATTCAGGCATGTCCATCAGGAACAGGAACAAGATCGCGTCGTCGCGGCCGGCGGAGCCGACGAAAAACCGCAGCCGGGCCAAGTGAGTTATCGCGAGTGGGCGGCGAACGTCGTCCGAGAAGAACTGCACAAAGCCGGGTGGCGGCTAGCTGACTTGCTGGCGAAAATTTTGTAGTTGAAAAATGCGAGCTGTTGTCCAGCGTGTGAGCCGCGCTCGTGTAATCGCGGAGGGATGCGTTACGGGAGAAATCACGGCGGGTCTTATGATTTTGCTTGGCGTCGGGCGCGACGATACATCCGCCGTGGCTGTCAGCATGGCCGAGAAGATCGCAAACCTGAGGATCTTTGAAGACGACCAGGGAAAAATGAATCGGTCTCTCCTCGACGTAAGAGGCAGCGCGCTGGTTGTCTCGCAGTTTACGCTTTACGGTGACGCGCGTGGTCAACGCAGGCCCAGCTTTATTGTTGCGGCGCCGCCGGAACAGGCAAAGAAGCTTTACGAAGAGTTCAGCGAAGCGCTGCGCAGGTTGGGAGTCACTGCGGCCACGGGAGTTTTCCAGGCGATGATGTCAGTAGAATTGGTAAACGAGGGTCCGGTTACAATCCTCCTCGATTCTGACAAGACATTCTAGGCAGCAGCCTCAAGAACAGGCGGACCGTGTTCGGCTACGCGCTGCGTCGCCGACGCCTTGTGCAACCTAACAAGCGAGGCGGCATAAAAAATCGCGCCGGGATTTTTCCACGGCGCGATTTCTCTTAAGAATTGTCAGAAAGAATCAGGCTTCGGTCTTCTTCCCATTCGCTGTCTTCTTGCATTGTGCTTTCAATTGAGCGAACTGCTCCGCAGAAAGAATTCCTTTCGCCTGTTTCAGGAATGCCTTCCTGCTCTCCTTTGTGCAACCTGCCTTCATGCAGTCGGCTTGCCACGTTTCGATCTTTGCCTTTTGATCGGGCGTGAGATTCAATGTTGCCAAATCAACGCAGGCCACCGACCCCGCGTTCGAGGCGCCTTTGGCACAACATGCCTTGTCTCCTGCGAATGCGCTGGATGCAAGGAGCATCGCGGCCGCAACTAAAGCTGTAGTAGTAATTTTAATCATGGTGATTGCTGAGACAGTATGCATTGCAAAGCGTTCAATCCTTCATCGTTGAAAAATATGGCTGGCGCGGAATCATTCGCGCGTTAGAACAGAATCGACAACGTCGATGATGCTTGAACCTGTCCGCCCAATTCAACTCTCCGAAATTCAAGAAGCACGTGAACGAATTGCTAAAACGATCGTGCGCACGCCGCTAATTCGTCTGGAGTTGGGGCCGGACGATCCAGACATCCGCCTCAAACTGGAGAACCTCCAACCAATCAATGCTTACAAATTACGCGGCGCGGCGAATGCCGTGGCGATGTTGCCCGAATCTGAACGCCAGCGCGGTGTCTGGACGATCAGCGCCGGGAACGCAGGACAAGGTGTTGCGTATGCAGCGAGACAAGCGGGCGTACCATGCGCTGTCGTCGTGGTCGAAACTGCGCCGGCCTCAAAGCTCGAGCGAATGAAAAAGCTCGGGGCCAGGCTAATCCCGGTACCATACGATGTCGCCTGGCAAGCGCTCGATGAACGTTCATTTCCCGGAACGGAGGGAACATTTATTCATCCGTTCGACGATCACAATTTCATCGCCGGTCACGGCACCATGGGACTTGAAATTTTTGAAGATGCGCCAGACGCGGCAGCGGTCATTGCTAGTATCGGCGGCGGCGGTCTCATCACAGGCGTAGCCAGCGCAATCAAAGCCCTCAAACCAGAGATCAAAGTCTTTGGCGTCGAACCCGAGACGGCCGCGCCCGCGGCGCTTTCGTACAAGATGGGCTCGCCGCAAGTTTTCAAAAATTGGAAAGCCTCGTTCGTGGATGGCGCCGGCGGTCAAAGCATGTTCCCGCGCATGTGGGAACGGATGAAGCCAGTTGTGGACGGCTACATCGTCGTAAGCTTGGAAGAAACAAAGAAAGCGATGCGGCTGATGGCGGAAAAAGCGCGAATTATTTCTGAAGGCGCAGGCGCGCTGCCGGTCGCGGCTGCGTTGACCGGCAAAGCCGGCAAAGGTCCGATTATTGCAATCGTTTCAGGCGGCAACATCGATTTGAACAAGTTTTGTGAGTTGGTCGCATCATAAAGACGTCCAGCTGGACCTAACCCTTCCTGTCACGCCGTCGCCTCGGCGAAGGCGGGCGGCAACATCGATCTCAATAAGCTCTGTGAGCTGGTCGGCACGTCAGCGAGCTGAGCTATTGGAGACAAGTCGGCCATCAACTCTGCCTGATGCGCTCAGCGGAATATGCCACCGGGTCCTGCTGAAAATAGTTTCGCAGTTCTGCGTATAATTTCGGATGGCGAGCGCGAAGCGCGCATGGGCGCATAAAGAAAGCTTCCGTTGCCACGGCGAAAAATTCGGCTGGATCGGTGGCTCCGTAGGTATCGAGTAGCGTCGGAATTCCCGTCTCGCCAGCAATGCGCAGCGATGCAAACTCAGCTTTCATTACTTCGCGCCAGGATAATTGCTGCTCGCGCGTCGCCAATGAAGGCGCGCCGTCCGTCGCGTAATTCTCGAAGTCGAGTTGGTGCGCAAACTCATGGATGACGACGTTTTTGCCGTCGGCAGAATCAGTCGCGCCGGACTTCACGGCATCCCACGCGAATACGACGGCACCCAGTTGGCGACCGGTTTCACCCAGCCGGACAGTTTTGCCCTCTTCCCATACGTGCTCATGAATCTGCCGTTTTTCTTCCGCGACGTATTGTGACGGGTAAATGAGGATTGTGAGGAGGCGCGGGAAGTAATCCGTCTTGCGATGCAATAGCAGAAGACAAGCTTGCGCTGCGATCGTCACGCGGATGTCATCAGTCAGCTCCAAGTCGCCGCAACCTTCGAAGCGCTTCTCAGCGAGAAATACTTGAATGTGACCGAGCAGCTCGGCCTGATCGCTGGTAGAGAGTCGAGAAAAGAACCGAACGTTGCGCCGGATTGCGTCCAGCCATTCCTTTGGATAAGGTCGCGCCTGCAAACGACGTCGCCTTCGCTCCTTCAGTAGTCCGAAGACCATCATACAATTTAAACACCGCACTGAAAACGCGCGAGCGAGCCTGCGTTCTGGGTAGCGCACGCGTCTCGCGTGTCTGGCGAGCGCGTCCTCGCGATCGCGAACTTTCCTTGAAGTTCATTCCCTGTCGCTGACGACGAAATCAAAGGAAAGATTATTTCGGCGCGACGCCGAAACAAGCGCGCGAGACGCATGCGCTACCCGACGACCGCCGCAATTCGATCTCGCATTCCGCCGCGGATCGTTCTATGAGAATTTGTATGAAAACGATCTCGATTTCCCGCCGCAAATTTGCGCAGCTACTGAGCGCCGGCGCTGCAGCGGCTCTCGTCAGGCCTGCGCTTTCGCTTGGAAAACCACCCGAACACAGTGCTGCAAGTACGGGCGTTGTGCGCTTGAGTGCAAACGAAAATCCTTATGGACCTTCGCCGAAAGCGCTTAAGGCCATGACGGATTCCTTCGGTCTCGCCTGCCGTTACCCGGATGAACACAACAATGTGTTAATCGAGAGACTGGCAAAGCTGAACAACGTCGGTCGCGATCAGATCCTGCTTGGCGACGGTTCCGGCGAGATTCTGAAACTGTGCGCGGAAACATTTACAGGATCGCAGAATGGCAAGCTCGTCGCGGCGAATCCAACGTTCGAAGCAATTCTTAATAATGCTAGCGCTAATGGTGCTGAAGTGGTGAAAGTCCCGCTGACGGCCGACTTCGCTCACGATCTTCCAAAAATGCTTGCTGCTGCGAAAGGAGGCTTAATTTACGTCTGTAACCCGAACAATCCTACTGCGAGCATCACGCCCAAGGATCAACTGCGTGATTTCATCGCAAAAAGTCCGCGCGACACGATGATTCTCGTGGACGAAGCGTACTTTCATTACGCCGACAGTCCCGATTACGAGAGCATGATCCCGTTGGTCAAGGATCATCCGAACCTGATTGTGTCACGCACGTTTTCAAAAATTTACGGCATGGCGGGATTGCGCTGTGGTTATTGTGTTGCGCAAAAAGAGACGATTGAACGCATGCGCCTGCATCAAATGTGGGACAGCGTAAATATCATGGCTCTGGCCGCGGCAATCGCGAACCTTGACGACCCGGATCAAGTCCCAAACGGCCAGCGTTTAACCAGCGAAGCGAAAGCAATCACAATCGACGAGCTCGACAAAATGGGATACAAAACTGTTCCATCACAGGCCAACTTCATCATGTTCGATTGCAAGCGCCCAGTCGTGCCACTCATCCAGGCAATGAAACAACGCACCGTCGAAGTCGGGCGCTTATTTCCGGCGCTCCCGAACTACATGCGTGTCACCATCGGCAAAAAATCCGAGATGGAATCGTTCCTGAACGCGTTCAAGCAAGTGATGGCCTAATGGCCCGCAACAACAATTTAAAATCCCCCACGACTACGCGAAGTCGATTCATTGTCGTTATTTTGATGCTGGTGTCGATTGCCTACGCCCGCGGTGCAGGAAACCAACATGAATCTTCGGAGAAAGCGAACGAATCGGGTCCGCCGGCTCAAGTTTGCTCTCGCGACAACAAGTATTGCGTTCACATGATACCAACACCTGGTCACCCCGATGAGTGCACCTTACGTGTTTCAGCAAGCGGCACGACATTGGTAGAGTCCCCGACCATGGGTTACTTGCTGGACGCATTTTTCAGTCCGGATAACAAGTACGTGGCAATTAACAACCGGCGCGCAAACGCCGGCGATTATTTATGGGTGATTTCATTGCGAAATGGTCAGGCAATTAAGATGCCGGATGATGTCGCAGAGGACCTCGGCAAGAAAGAAGCCGGCACGATAGCCGGTGACCATTGGTCGGACCAATCGATGCCCGAAATACTTGCGCTATGCCCCACGTGCACGAGGGACGATTTGCGTCACTCTTTTCTATTTTCTACCGGTTGGAAAAGCGCCGGCGAACTGAAAGTTGTCGAAGAGTTTGAATTTTCCAAAGGCTGGATCGCCGCAAACAATGTTTGTCGAATAACTGGGACGAGTCTGTCTGTTGCCGAACACAAAGTCGCGAAGGAGAGTCGGCCATCTGAATTGGTTAGGCGCGCGTGGACGTGGAGCCCATTTCACTCCGAGTGATGATATACGGCACTACGTCGTCGATCATCGAGATTTCTCGCGAAATTCCAGGACGCCGTCTTTTGCGTTGACATGGACAGTTTGCCCTTCGCGGACTTTGCCTTCCAGGATGTCGATGCTGAGCGGGTCGAGTATTTCTTTTTGAATAGTGCGCCGGAGCGGGCGTGCGCCGTAAACGGGATCGTAACCCTCGCGCGCGAGCAATTCCTTGGCTGAATCGGAAAGATCGAGTGTGATCTTTTGTGCTTCGAGTCGTTTCGACAAGCGGCGCAGTTGAATCTCGACGATCTTTTTCAGGTCGTCTTCGGTCAGTCGATCGAAAATGATGATTTCATCGACGCGATTGAGAAACTCTGGACGGAAATGCGCGCGCAACGCATCCGTGACGAGACGCCTACGCGCTTCCCTCGATTCCTCCTCGGTAATGTATTGCGAACCGATGTTTGAGGTCATGATGATGACCGTGTTTTTGAAATCGACTGTTCTCCCCTGCCCGTCCGTGATCCGTCCGTCATCGAGCACTTGCAGTAAGACGTTAAAAACGTCCGGATGCGCCTTTTCGATTTCGTCGAAGAGCACGACTGAATACGGCTTGCGTCGCACCGCTTCGGATAGCTGCCCGCCTTCCTCGTAGCCAACGTATCCCGGCGGCGCGCCGATCAGCCGCGCGACCGTGTGTTTCTCCATGTACTCGCTCATGTCGATCCGGATCATGGCGTTCTCGTCGTCAAACAGGAATTCGGCGAGCGCTCGGGACAATTCCGTTTTGCCGACCCCGGTTGGCCCGAGAAGAATGAAAGATCCGAGCGGACGATTCGGGTCCTGCAAACCTGCGCGCGCGCGGCGCACAGCGTTCGCAACAGCCTTGATCGCTTCGTCCTGCCCGACAACGCGCAGATGCAAATGCGCCTCCAGTTTCACCAGCTTTTCGCGCTCGCCCTCCTGCAATCGCGAGACCGGAATATGCGTCCAGTTGGAGACAACTTCCGCGATGTCTTCCTCGGTCACTTCTTCACGCAATAGTGATGGCCGATCTTTCGCCGTTTTTGCCGCGGCAGCGGCCAGTTTCTTTTCCAATTCTGGAATGCGTCCGTATTGAATCTCGCTTGCCTTGGCCAGCTCACCGCGACGCTGCGCGCGCTCGAGCTCCGTGCGGAGTTGATCCAGTTCTTCTTTCCATTTTCGTTGCTCCTCGAGAACTGCTTTCTCTTTCTGCCACTCTGCTTTGAGCGCGGACGATTTTTCCTTTAGCTCTGCCAATTCTTTCTCAAGTTTTTTCAGACGCTCCTTGCTCGCGGGATCTTTTTCTTTTTTGAGCGCTTGGCGTTCCATTTCATGCTGCATGATCTCGCGCTCGATGACGTCGATTTCCGTGGGCATTGAATCAAGTTCGATCTTCAACCGCGACGCGGCTTCATCGACAAGATCGATCGCCTTATCCGGCAGAAAGCGGTCGCTGATATATCGATGCGAAAGAACTGCAGCTGCAACCAGTGCCCCGTCAGTGATGCGTACTCCGTGATGGACTTCGTAGCGTTCCTTTAATCCGCGCAGGATTGCGATTGTGTCTTCGACGGTCGGCTCATTCACCAGCACAGGCTGAAAACGCCGCTCCAGCGCGGCGTCTTTCTCAATATATTTGCGATATTCATCGACCGTGGTCGCCCCTACGGTGCGCAATTCACCACGGGCCAGCATCGGCTTGAGCATGTTTGAAGCATCGACCGAGCCTTCTGCTGCGCCTGCGCCGACGATGGTGTGCAGCTCGTCGATAAACAAAATGATCTGGCCCTGCGCGTCGGTCACTTCTTTCAAAAAGGCTTTGAGCCGGTCCTCAAATTCGCCGCGGAACTTTGCGCCGGCCACCATCGCCCCAATGTCCACGGCGATGATTCGCTTTTGTTTCAGCGAATCGGGCACGTCGCCACTGATGATTCGCCGCGCCAGTCCTTCCACGATTGCTGTCTTGCCAACGCCCGGATCGCCGATGAGCACCGGATTATTTTTTGTCCGGCGTGACAGCACCTGCATGATGCGCCTAATTTCGTTGTCGCGTCCGATTACCGGGTCGATCTTGCCGCGCCGGGCCAACTCGGTCAGGTCGCGCCCATATTTCTCGAGCGCCTGATATTTGCCTTCGGGATTTTGGTCGGTCACGCGCTGCGAACCACGCACCTGTTGCAGCGCCTGCATCAGCTTGTCGCGCGTGATGTCGAACTCTTTCAGCAATTTTGCCGCAGGGACGTTGGCCCCGGGCAGCGCGAGCAAGTAATGCTCGGCGCTGGTGAATTCATCCTTCAGCTTCGACATCTCCTTCTCCGCATTGTCCAGCACGCTGCGGAGTTCGTTCGAGAGACGCAGATCAGCAGCAGCGCCGTGAACCTTCGGGCGGCGCTCCAATTCTGAACGGAGGTTTTGGCGTAACTGCATAACGTTGACTCCAATTTTCTCGAGGAGCGGTCGCGTTATTCCGTCGCTTTGCTCGAGAAGCGCAGAAAGGAAATGCTCGTTGGTAATTTCCTGATTATTGAATTGCGAGGCCAGATCCTGCGCTGTTTGCAGCGCCTCCTGCATCTTCTGCGTGTATTTGTCGATGCGCACGCTTCAAGATAGTGAAAGCCAGCCTCACAGGCAATTCGGCAATCCATCAATCCAGGGCTAGGCGTTTGACACAAACGCCCCTACACGGATGAGTGTTTGGATGAGCACGGAAGTGAAGTTGAGCACTCGGCATGCGTTGCGCGTGTTGCGGCCGGGTCCGTTTCGCCGCTATATCATCGGCAGCGCGATCTCCGATACGGGAACGTGGATGCAGGTGATGGCTCAAGGTTATGTGATGAGCACGCTTACGAATAAAGCGCTCCTGCTCGGAATGGCCAATCTCGCTGCCGGTCTGCCGATGCTCCTTTTAACAATGGCCGGCGGTTCGGCAGCCGATCGTTTCGATAAACGGAAAATTCTTCTCGCGACTCAATATGTCCAGGTCGCGCTCGCAATTTCCATTGGGCTCTTGATCATGAGCGGGAAAATCCAGATCTGGCACATCCTGGCGTTTGCGGTCGTGCTCGGCATTTCGAACTCATTTGAAATGCCGACGCTCAACGCGTTCGTACCCGAGCTGGTGACGCGTGATGAAATCCAAAGCGCGATTGCTGTCGACCGTGCAGTATTTCACGGCTCGCGCGTCGTCGGTCCGTCGTTCGCCGGGATTTTCATCAGCGCGTGGGGCGCAGCTTCGGCTTTTTTTTCCAACGCAGTTTCGTTCGTGGCGCTGATCATCGCCTTGTTTATGATCCCGCCGCGACCGCGCGGCACCGCCGAGGAGGAACACAAACGCGCCAGTGGAATTAAGGAAGGTTTTCGCTACGTCGCGAAAGATAAACCGAGTCTCGCGATGATCGGCCTTATCGCAGCGACTACAGTTTTTATTTTCCCAATTATCACGGTGATGATGCCATTGTATGTGCGACTGGTGCTCGGGCTCGGCGCGGATCGACTGGGCTTTTTGATGGGCGCTTCGGCTGTCGGCTCGGTGATAGGCGCAATTTTCCTGATCAGCATTCCACGCAAGAAACGTGTGCCGTTCATGATGGTGAACGTTGCCATCGTCGGATGCGCGATTTTCGGTCTGTCGCGCGCACCAGCGTTTTACTTGGCGACGGCGCTGCTCATTCTTAATTCGCTTGGATTGTCGATGAACTTCGGGTTGGCGAACACGATTGTGCAGGAACGGGCGCCCGATTATCTCCGCGGGCGCGTGTCGGCGGTGTTCATGTTGAGCTTTGTTGGTCTGATGCCGGTCGCGGGGTTGGGGATTACCGGACTATCCGATCTTATCGGTATGCGCACGGCGCTGGCGATTGCGGCGGCGTGCTACGCAGCGATTGCGCTGATTGTGCTTGCTCGCGTGCGGCGAGAATGCTCGCAACCTACAGTCGCAGAAGCGCCCAGCGCCGAAACGCCGGCGCCGCCGATCGCCGCTGCTGTTTAGCGTGATCGCCTTTTCCACGTGCTGGAACTCCGGACGTCACACCGGCGGAGATGCAATGCTGCGCGAAATCAAGGTCAAGCTTGGATTCGATTTAATTGAGCTGGGTCACGGTATTCGGATGTCGCTAATGCCGGGGATCCAAAAAATGTTCGATGCTGGCGAAGTTCGCTTCAGCAGTTTGCATAATTTTTGTCCCTTGCCCGTCGAAGTGATGGTGCCTTCACCGGATTGCTACAGATTTTCCGCCGCTTATCCGGAGGAACGCCAGCGCGCCGTGAAGCAAACCTTTCAGACCATTGATTTCGCTGAGCGATTGGGTGCGCCGTTTGTTGTGTTGCATCTCGGCGAAGTGAACATCCGACCAGTCACTGACTCGTTAATCGAGCTGGCGAAGGCCGGGAAATACCTGTCGCGCAAATATGTCAGGCTGAAGTTAAGGGCAGTGCAGCGGCGCGAGAAAATCGCGCCCCTGTATCTCCAACGCGTGAAAGATTGCCTGCATCGCATCGTCGATTATGCCGAGGCGAAAAACGTCAAGCTGGGCCTCGAGGAACGCCGCGGTTACGAAGAAATTCCAACTGAGCGCGAATTTCCAGTCTTACTGGACGAAATCAATTCGCCAACCCTCGGCTACTGGCATGATTTTGGTCATGCACAGATCAAGGAAAACCTTGCATTTCTCGATCATGCCGAGTGGCTGCGCACGATCGGCCCGCGCACACTTGGTTGTCACGTGCAGGACTGCACTTGGCCCGCGCAGGATCATCAACCTCCTTTTGCCGGAGATGTCGATCTTGAAAAACTTGTTCCGCTCCTTCCCTCAAACTGTTTATTTGTCTGGGAAATGAGCCCCAACCAGACTGCTGATAAAATTCAGCGCTCAATGCAACTTTGGAAAGAGCGGTTCGGCGAATGAAAAAAATCCTGGTCACGATTTTTCAGCTCAGCGTTACAATCGCGGTCCTTTATTGGGTGTATCACGATCCCAACCGGCGCGCACAGATGGCGGAGGCACTGCGCAACGCGCAGTATCAATGGGTCATAGTCGGCGTTCTGAGCTATGTGCTTGTGGAAATTGCAGCTGCATTTCGCTGGCACGTCTTGCTGAAAGTTCAGAAGATTCAGCTCTCAGTTCCACGGCTTTCCGGGTTGTTTTTGATCGGGATGTTTTACAATCAATTTCTTCCTGGCGGCACCGGCGGCGACATCATCAAAAGCTATTATCTGCTCAAGGAAACCTCAGATAAGAAAGCGGGCGCGCTGCTGGCGGTCGTGTTCGATCGCTTCATCGGTCTAGTCGCCCTGGTCGCCATTACCGGGACGCTGATCAGCCTGCGCTACAATTTCCTCGCGCAAACGACCGACACGCGGCGGTTGCTTTGGGTCCTGCTATTCCTTCTCGGCGCTTCCATTGCGGCGTTGCTCTCGACCTTTGTCATCAGCGGGTTTAATTTATTTCATCAGTTGCCGGAGAGATTTCCTGGCCGCGAAAAATTGATCGAAATCTCCGCGGCGTATCATCTTTATGCGCGGCATTGGCGTGCCACGCTGCTGGCGTTTGGCGCCTCGCTCATAGCGCATCTCGCTACGTTCGGCACTTTTTTCTGTGCCGCCTACGCATTGGGCGCTGCCGTGCCGGTGGTTAACTTCTTCGCGGTCATGCCGATCGAACGCACCATCTCGGCGCTGCCAATCAGTTTCGCCGGAATCGGCCTTCGGGAAAAGGTTTTGCAAATCATGCTGAATGGCCTCTGCGGAGTGCCGGAAGCCACAGCTATTCTCATTGGCTCGCTAAGTTTTCTCATCATCCTGATCTGCTGCCTGCCCGGCGCGCTCGTTTATTTCTTTTACAAACCGAGCGTGGTAGTCCCGCACGTCAAATTGCGCGAGATGGAACAGGAAGTGGTGACGCTCGAACATGAGATTAGCGAAGCGGAGTAAAATAGCGGAGGGACCCTAGTGTCCCGTTTCGTGTGACAAGGAAAAGATCGCGGCGCAAAAGCCGCTCCCACATTCTGAGGCGTCCATTCCTCTTTACCACGTTTGCCATGACAGTGGATGGAAAGGTCACGACGCGGAATTTCACGCCGGTCGATTTTACCTCGCGCGAAGACAAATTGCACTTGTTTCGTCAGCGCGCGCTGGCTGACGCCGTTCTGATTGGCCACACCAGTTTAAAGCGTGATAACGTCCGCCTGGGCCTTCCTCTTGAATTACAGAAGGCGAGAACCAAACGAGGACAGGCTCCAGCGCCAATCCGCGTCATCGTGTCCGACGAAGGAAAAATCGCTAGTCGGCTGAAAATTTTTCAATCCGACATTTCGCCAATTGTTATTTTTTCGACCAAGCGGATGCCGCGGAAATATCACCGAGCCCTGGCAAAAAAAGCGGCGCTCTATTTAACCGATAGCGACCATGTCGATCTTGCAGGCATGCTGGAGACGCTGCGCAACGAATACAACGTGCGCATAGTAGCATGCGAAGGCGGCCCCACGTTGTTTCGATCACTGCTGGAACAGAACCTTGTCGATCAGCTCAATCTCACAATTGCGCCGTACATGTTTGGCGGCGCCAACGCTCCTACCTTAACTGGATTAAGCAAGGATTTTTTGCCCGCGAGCGTGCATTGCCGTTTGATCGATATGCGCGTTATCGAGGAGGAGTGTTTCCTGACTTACCGAATCAAGCACAAGCGCTGAACCTAAGGCGCGGCAGGCGCTTTTTGCGTTCGGGCGATTTCGATTTCTCGCCAGAAACAGACATTTCCCGGAGTGCATTGCAGCACCCAGGACTGGCCAGATTCGTTATCCAACTTTATGACTTGATCACGAGTCACGATGACTTGGTATCTTGGTGGATGTGAAGGCGGCGAACATCCGAATGCAGCCAGCGAGATTACAACGAGAAGTATTCCCCGGGATCGCAGCGTTTTCATACTCGATGCACGAGGAGATCATGTAATCTGATCAGACGCACGTGTTCTCGCATCAGGTATATCATCATGGGCTGAGCACTTCAGCAAGCTCTGGAGGTAGGAACTTTTTCGAGCAACTGCGATGCATGAAACGAATTCAATCGTTACGAGGTGATTGAGCGAGCGGCAATTGCGACGATAGAAGAGGCGGACAGGTTCACTGGGCCGAAACGCCGGTTAAGCTGGCAGGTGATGGCCTTGCGCCGTACCGTTTGGCTCAGCTTGGTCTTTGCCATTCCCTGCATATCCGCCTTTGCAGACGCGGTCGCGGAGGGGCACGTGGAATTGCCGAAATCGCATTCAGCGCCGGTCGTGGCCCAGCGTTACGAGATCGTCACACACGGTGGCGTTCTCTCGACCCAGCCCCCGCTGGCTATAGTTTACCTTGATGGCTCTTTTCCAAAACGAGCGGCGCATCCGATAAAGCAAGTGGCGCAAAAGGATCTGGCCTTCGTTCCGTCGCTTCTACCGGTCCAAGTCGGCACGAAGGTGGAGTTCCCGAATCTCGACGACACCTATCACAGTATCTTTTCCTACTCGCCTGCGAAACGATTCGATTTGGGCCGTTATCGTCCCGAAGAAAGGCCGATTCCGTCAGAAGTTTTTGACGTTCCTGGGCTGGTGACCCTTCGCTGTGATATCCACGAGCATATGCGCGGCCTCATTCTGGTTCTGAACACGCCGTATTTTGTGGTCACGAATCCCGACGGGCGCTTTCGGTTAAGTGGACTTCCCTCGGGCCGCTACACCCTTAAGGCATGGATAGACAGCAAGACCACGCGCGAGCAACCGGTGGAACTGAAGAACGGCGTGACCGCGCACGTTGATTTCCCATGATCTCGTTGAGCGACGCAAATCAGCGCAGTATCACACGTTTCCGCAGGAAATTATCAGCGGCGATGGTGCTGGTGGCTTCGGCAACTACGATCCTTGCCCTTTATCTCACACAACACAACGTCGCTGTGACTGCCACACGCGATTTGCAGCAAAATTTTCAAACCGAACTTTCGGGGCTGCATCAAGTGGAGGAACTTCGCCAAGCTGCCTTGGCAGAACGTTGCCGCGTGCTTGCGGAAAAGCCGCGAATCCATGCAGCTCTGGAAGACAACGCGCTCGATCTGCTTTATCCAAGCGCTAAAGACGAATTGCGCGATTTAATGGAAGGCGACACGCCAGTGGCGCAACAAGGAGCCGGATCGCTCCACGCTCGGTTCTATCGGTTTCTCGACAGCAGCGGCGCTGTCCTGTCGCCGCCAAACTCAAAAGACGTCGGAGAGATGAGCCCGCAAGCAGAAGCACAACTAGCGTTGAAACAGTTACTCGAGACTCAACAGATCGGTTATATTCGAGAAAATACCGATGCTGAGAGGGAGACCGTTCATGAAATAGTGGCCGCGCCGATTTTTTCCACTGAGACGGGCAACGTGATTTCCGCGCTTGTCGTGGGGTTCAAACCATTCGAGCTAAGCGGAAGAGGCACAGGCGCGGGAATGAAAAGCGGCATTTGGGCGGACAACAGGTTGTATTTGCCGTCGCTTTCGAAAGAAGTGCGAGCCGCGCTGGACAATGAAATTGCAAAAGCAGTCGGGAATTCCCGCTCCGCACAAAACAATTTTGTCGTCACCATAAACGGTGCGCCGCAGCTCTTGTTTTACAGGCGACTCAATCCTGATTCGCTTTTTCCGCCGGCGTACGAGGTTTGCGTTTACTCACTTGCCGATTCGATGGCGCAGTTGCATCGGCTTCGCTGGCAAGTTGGCGGTGCGGGTGTCCTGCTTTTGCTGGGCGGATTTGTGGCCAGCCACTTCGTGGCGCTCCGGTTCGCCATACCAGTACAGAAGCTGGCGCTGGATTCGCAAAAGAATCGCGCGAAACGAAGACGCGCCGACATCGCGCTCGT
>QHPD01000092.1 GCA_003218975.1 Verrucomicrobiota bacterium | reverse complement strand
CGCTTCATCTACGGTCGTTCGCGGCCGAAATGGAATTCCGGCAACACCCCTCAAATGAAGCGAGGGTCTTACGACGTGATCGACGTGTTAGAGCAGATTTTGGTTACGTTGGCGACTTGGTATCCGCCAGGTCACTTTGGCGGGCGGGAGCCGCAGGACTACATCAACGCAGTGACAGCGTCTCGATTCACTTGGCATCGGGCGCACCTAGAACCCAACGGAATCGGGGCTGGGGGCACGATTATCGGGACGATGGTTGGAGGATGCGTCATGGACGACCTCGAACGCATGGTCTTAGACGTAGTTTCATCATTAGCCGTGCACCTAGACAACTTCGATTTCACACGTTGGAAGCAAGAATGGGATTCAGCTTATGGACCATCACCAATCGGCGCCCAACTGAGCAGCCCACCGTCTGTGGAACCAGGACTAGGCGAGGTCGTTCGATCCGAGGACTACGCCAAGCGCATTTTGGGACGGTGGCTTGGCCCCAGAAAGTATATTGCCTTTTACGCAGACGGCAGGTGGGGCGTTCAACGCAACGAGGAGGCCCCTATAGAAATCGACGGACGCCGGTGGCGAATCGAAGGCGATAAGCTATTGCTGACGTTTCGAGGAGACACCGGCTTAGTGACAGCCGAAAGCACAATCACGTCGTTTACGACAAAGCAATTCATTATCGAGGTCGACGGCCACAAAAACACGTATGACTGGGCACCTTAACCAAATGACAGCAACGCTTAACCCCTATGAAGGGTGTCAAGTGTCGCGGGGCAAGTGTGGTAATGGGTTGATTAGTTGATAAGGTTTGTTGATCGAGGTTGAAGGTTTCTCTGGAGCGCTTCCTCTTCCTGTTTGCTCGTTGGTCTTGTTTTCCAGCGGCTCGTACTCCTATCCGTGATGCGACCGCAGTCGCAGCAGCAATTTGATCAATGCGATCAGCATGGAAGAGGAACGCAAGGGCGCGCCCAATCTAATGCGTCGTCCAGCTACTTGTTTAACGCTGCCAACCGGGCTTGAGGATCGACATTGCTTTTTCAAGTAGCTGGACAGGTTAGGCACCGGGCAGCGCCCACGTTCCAAAGTATTTTAATGTTTCCTTAGGCGTGTTGTCCTTTCTGTTCCCCTCGAACTCATTAATTGATTAATCCCAACTCTTCTGAGCGGAGCCGGCCGGTTTTGATGCGCCACAGATCAACAGCCAGTTGGCGCGCCACGGCCACGATGGCTTTCTTGCGCGCGGCTCCAGTAGCGAGCGCTCCTTTAGCCAGGGTTGCTCGCCATTTGACGATCGGTTTGTAATTGGGCTGGAAGCGCACCAGAGGCCAGGCCAATTCCAAAAGCGCAGCACGCAAGCGCGGATTGCCGTGCTTGGTCACGCAACTTTGCAGCCGGGTGTTGCCGCTACTGTACTCGCCCGGACATAAGCCGGTGTAACTGGCAATCTGGCGCCGATTACTAAAGCGGCGCCAATCGCCAATCTCTCGATCGATGATCACACTGGTCATCAAGCCCAGTCCGCGCGGTTGATTGGGAGCGGCGGCGCTTTGCAGTTGGATCGTGAGCGCACCGATTTTCTGCTGCAATGCCAACAGGATCGGTTGACTGTTTTGGAGCAGCTCTCTCATCCACTGGGGCACATCCAGCGCAGCAAAAGTGCGTGGCTTCCACCAGCTCTTCACTGGCTCGAAGCCGTGATTGACCCAGAGACTGCGTCCCTGGGCTTCGAGTTGTTTCCTCACTTTGACCAATTGCTCTCGCTGTCGGTGCAACGCACGAAGCTGTTCTTCTTTTTCCGTAGGCACGCGTACCCGCGCCAGCGCATCACGATTGCCTTGGACAAAACGGTCCAACTTTAAGCAGAGCGCTTTGGCATCCAGCCCATCGGTCTTTACTCGCTTGTTGTGCTCATCCAATTTTTGCGGACAGGCCACATAACAATGGATCGAGAGCGCGCTCAGTTGCCGCTGCAAAGAAAAACCAAACCCGACCACCACGTAAAAATCCTGGTGCACATCAATCCCAAGCTTGATCGCTCCAGTGCCGCCATTAAAGTGGCAACGGGTTCCCTCGTGTGAGGACAACTCAGTGTTTGAATGACACTTATTCATAAGTGCGGGTCAGCTTAACCACTTGCCCGCACTCTTTACATGTCATCTAAGCGCTCCAGCCAACCCAGCACTTTGTTGATGCCCATCGATTTATACACGCGCTTGACTTCAAAGTGCTGGGTGGCTGAGCTTGTTCTCGTTAGATGGTGATCTACGCATGAGCAGCGAGCAGATAGCGGTCATTCTCAAATCCTTCGAGGCGCCGGATGAAGTTCGGGTGATGAAGAAAGGGAAATTTGAACTCGTGCACATTGCCGGGATGACGATTGGTCGCGCCACTTATGAGCCCGGTTGGAAGTGGAGCGAACACGTCGGCCCGAGCGTCGGCGCGACTCGCTGCAATGTTGAACACGTTGGGTTAGTGCTCTCCGGAACTGCAGCGGTTGCCTTCGATGATGGGCGCGTCGTCGAATTGCAAGCAGGCGAGCTGTTTTACGTTCCGCCGGTACCGCACGATAGCTGGGTCATTGGCGATCAACCGTATGTTTCACTGCACTTTCTTGGTGCAGAGCGGTACGCCAAGTAAAAGGAAGGCTGAATGCAAACCTCACCGCCTCTCCGGGAAACAATCCACATCAACGGAATAGAGATGTATTATGAACTTCGCGGCGCAGGCGCACCGCTTGTTCTATTACATGGTGTTCGCGATGCTGGACCATCTGGGTATTGAACAATTCAAGGCGATTGGAGTGAGCCTCGGAGCGAAGACCTTGTTGCACATGGCTACTCAACAACCGGCGCGCATCGAGGCGATGGTGCTGGTGAGCGCAACACCGTACTTCCCAGAGCAGGCACGCGCAGTCATGCGGCAGGTCAGTCCAGACAACCGAACGGAAGCGGAATGGGAGCAAATGCGCCAATGGCATAAGCACGGCGATGAGCAAATCCGCGCTCTCTGGAAGATGACGAACGCTTTCAAGGATAGCTACGACGACATGAATTTCACGCCGTCTTTACTATCGATTATTAAAGCGCGCACCCTCATCGTGCATGGCGACCGCGACCCGCTTTATCCTGTCGATATGGCAGTAGAGTTATACAGCTCCATTCCTCACTCATACCTATGGGTCATTCCGAATGGCGGGCATGGTCCTATCTTCGGGGACATGGCGGATCGATTCGCCGAGGCGGCATTGGCATTTCTAAACGACGAATAGACCTGCCCGTGATGTCCAAATTTCCACGGCGATTGCGGTCAATCGCCACTACCTAAATTGGCCGACACTACAGGCCCCAAGTCTCGAGGATGTCGATTTTGGTAGAGATGTCGCGCCACGGCTTTGGATTGGGGCGACATGTCGCGGCTATTTATCTAACGCGAGTTGAAAACTTACGACGTTAAGATTCGCAACTTGCAAAGTTGCGCCACCGGAGCTCGATGGCTCTTCTCGGGGAAGGCGCAGTGTTTTAACGCCCCGATGCAAAAAAGTTGCCGCAAAACAGCCGACGCTGGACTATTGGTGGGAAGCATGCAAACCCGAGCGCAGCGCGATTTGCTTCAAAAGAGCTCAGCATCCGTTCCTGCCGCATTGCCCGCGGGGACACTTCAGGGAACGCTGGCGATCATCATGGGCGGCGGTGCGGGCACGCGTTTGTTCCCGCTCACAAAAGATCGCGCTAAACCGGCTGTTCCGCTCGGCGGCAAATATCGCATTGTTGATATTCCGATCAGCAACTGCCTGAACTCCGGGCTGCGCTCGATCTATTTGCTGACGCAGTTCAACACCATGTCGTTGCATCGACATATTCAGGCCAGCTACAAGTTCGACAATTTTTCGCGCAGCTTTGTAGATATTCTTGCGGCTCAACAAACGCCCGCCGGCTCGCAATGGTATCAGGGGACTGCCGATGCGGTGCGGCAAAACATGCGCTATTTCCTCGAGCGGCCGTTCGATTTTTACCTAATCTTGAGTGGTGATCAGCTTTATCGAATGGATTTTCGTGCGCTGCTGCATCAGCACATTCACTCCAGCGCAGACATCACATTGGCCACCAAACCGGTGCGCCGGGATGAGGTTTCCGAGTTCGGGATCATGCACAGCGGAGTTGATCGCCGGATCACCCGTTTCGTCGAGAAACCGGCCGATGAAACGGTGCTCGGCGAAATGCGGATGAGCCGCGAGCTGCTGGCTGCGATTGGCTCCGCCGAAGAAGAGGACCTTTACCAGGCGTCTATGGGAATTTATGTATTCAATCGCCAGGTGCTGATTGAATGTCTGGAAAATAATCTGGTTGATTTTGGAAAAGACGTCATCCCAAACGCAATCAAAGACTGGCATGTCAGCGCGTTTATTTACCAGGGATATTGGGAAGACATCGGAACGATTCGCGCTTTTTACAAGGCGAATCTGGACCTGACCGATATCGTACCGGAATACAGTTTCTTCGAGCCCGAGGCGCCGATTTACACGCATCCGCGTTTTTTGCCCGGCAGCAAAATCAACGGCGCTACACTACGCCAAGCGATTATTTCCGACGGCTGCATTATTTCGGATGCGCATCTGGAGCGGTGCGTAGTTGGGATACGCAGCATTATTCAAAGCGGCGCGACGATCCGAAACACCATTGTGATGGGCGCGGACCATTTTGAGCTGGACTTAGCCACTGAATCAGGGCGACCGCCGATCGGGATCGGGCGCAATTGTGTGATCGAGCGCACGATCATCGACAAGAACGCGCGCATCGGCGATGGCGTCATCATTACCCCGGAAGGAAAACCGGCGAATGTGGACGCGGAAAATTACTTCATCCGAGACGGAATCGTGGTAATACCAAAAAACGCCGTCATCCCGGCCGGCTTCTGGATTTAATCGGTGGGCGTGGCTGGCCTACCGTCGGCTATCACTCGACGCCGTAGGCCCAAGTGCGTTGGCATCCGGCGCCATTTCCCATTTTTCCTGCTTATTCCAGGGGATGGCTGAATCGCGGTGATCATCCGGGTCATCAACCAGACGGACAGACTCGCTCTGACTTGCGCAGGAGACGAGCGTCATCGCCAGTGCGCAGAACATGACTACGAGGATGTTCTTCCGATGCTTACGAACTTGTGCCAGCATAAATCACAGTGTCTCCAGGTTGCATTTGGACGCCGCGCGCCAAACTGCTGGTGATGATATCGCCGATAGCGGTCGCCGGTTCAACTGTAGAAATACGAATTCTTCCAATCAGTGTGCCTTCGCGCAAGACCAGCATTTCCGAGTTCGGCTCGACTCCCTGCCGGGCGCCGAGATTTAGCACGACAAAATTGTATGCCTGATTAACGGCAAGAACGGTGCCTCGTACGCCTGTCCTGCGCGGAGCCGGTTCCTTGCGTTTCTTTTCCTCCTGAGGTTGACCTCCGCGTTCCTGAGCACTCTGGAGTTTTTCAGAGAGGAAAGCCTTCTCCTTTTCCGCGCCGTCGAGTTGATGCCGGACATCGTCCAACTGCGCCTGTAATTCCGTGGGTGGGCCGGTTGGCACGGGACTGTCGGCAGGTTTCGCCATTTTTCCAGCTGCCTCGAGCTGTTGCCGCAAGGAGGCGATTTCAGTCTGGTTAGCATCCAATCTGGTTTGCAAATCGTTCTTTTCTTTTTGTAGTTGCGCGAGGTCTGCGTCAGCCTTGGTCGCTTTGTTTTCTGCTTCTGCGATTTTGTCTTCTGTCGCGGCCGCAGGCGTGCTGGCCGGCTCACGATTTCGCGCCTGAGCGACGCGTCGCTGCTCCGCAGCACCGCGTGCTGCTTCCGCATGAGCCGCATTCGTGCGCAATGTTTTTACCTTGTGACTGTTCAGCAGCCCAAAAATCGCTGCCAGCGTCAAGAACAGGATCGATAGTCCGATCACGTTCTTCGGCGTCACTGCAATAGTCGGAGATTGTTCGCCAATCATAGAGAGCGGTCTGACTCTAAACAACGAATCAGGGCCAAAGGCAATTCATGATTTTGATTTTCCGAATATTTCGGCCCGATTCGCATTGCGCTTAACCTTTTAGCGGATAAACAACCTTATGAGTCAACAACATCGGGTGCGAGCCAAACGCAAGCGACGCGGAGCCTATCTGAAGCGCAAAAAGGCAGCGCTTCGCGCGATGCTACACGAGCGCCCCAAACCGCGGGCGAAAAAGGAGTCTGTTGCGGCGGGGTAGTCCAGTACGCTCATCGGTGCCAATTTTAGGCCGGTGCTTGATGCGAGGTTCACCAATGCCGGAGCGCACGCGTTATCTAATTGTCGACGGTCACAGCATTATTTTTGCTTGGTTTGAGTTGCGCCAGCTCCACGCGCGTCGTTCCTCGCTGGCCCGCGAAGCATTAGTCAAACAGCTGCGGGATTATCAGGATTGGACCGGTGTGCGCGTGATAGTCGTCTTTGATGGCAAAGGAACGAAGATCAGCGCGACTTTTGAGCCAGGCGACGTGCAAATCTTTTATTCGCGCAGCGGACAAACAGCCGATGCAATCATTGAGCGACTGGCCAGCAAATATGCGAAACGCTTTGACCTCATGGTGGCTACGTCAGATTCCATGGAAGGAGAAACCGTGCAGGCGTGCGGCGCAGAATGGATTTCCCCCGAAGCGCTGCGCGGGCTTCTGTTTGGTGCGCGACGAGATTAGAGTCCTAGTTTCTTCTCGATTTCTTTGACGCGCGCGAAAAGTTTTCCGAGACGACGAATCCAAGCGATCTGACGTTTGGCTTCAGGCATGGGCATGGCTGGATAGCCAAACCAAACGCCGCCACCAATATCCTTTGAAACTCCGCTTTGCGCCCCGATCAACGTTTTGTCGGCGATTGTAACGTGACCGACGATACCGACCTGGCCACCCATTTGCACGTGCTCTCCTACGCGCGTACTTCCCGAAATTCCAGTCTGCGCGGCGACGACGGAGTTTTTTCCGATGACGACGTTGTGCGCGACTTGGACGAGATTGTCGATCTTAACGCCCTCCTTGATCCAGGTCCGCCCGAAGCGGGCGCGATCAATCGTCGTGTTGGCGCCTATTTCGACGTCGTCATCGATCTGGACAATCCCGAGCTGCGGAATTTTTTTGTGCCGATTCTCCACAAATTCGAATCCGAAACCGTCCGCTCCGATGACCACGCCGCTATGAATAATTACGCGCGAGCCAATCCGGCTCCGTTCGCGGATGGAAACGCGAGGATAAATCGTGCAGGAAGCGCCAATTGAAGTTTCATGGCCGACGTAAGTTCCAGCGCCGATCACGGTGGCGTCGCCAATACTGACGCCGGCTTCGATCACGACATACGGTTGAATCGATACACGAGCACCTAGTTTTGCGGTTGGATCGACAATCGCGCTCGGATGAATCCCGGGCGCAAAGCTGATTGGTCCCGGTGCAAACTTAAACACCACCTGCTCGAACGCCTTCGATGGATTCGCCACGCGAATTTGAGCGGCTGAAATGTTGTCGGAAAAATTGAGCGGAACGAACACGGCAGCCGCGCGGGTTTTGCGAAGAAGCGGCCCGTATCTTGGATCGGAAAAAAAAGTGATCTCGCCTGGCACCGCCTCCGCCAGCGACGCGGCACCGGTGATTTTAAGTGCCGGATCGCCGAGCAACTCGCCGCCGGACATCGTCGCTAGTTCTTGGAGAGTAAGAGTCACGGAGAAAGCTGAAGCGTTGAACCGTTGAAAACATCAGTGCGGCTTCGCCCCTTGGGACCAGCGCGGCTGCCGTTTTTCGATGAACGCCTGCACACCTTCGAGTGCGGCCTCGTCCATCATGTTGCAAGCCATGGTCTCACTCGCCGCGTCGTATGCCGCTGCGATCCCGAGTTCAGCCTGCCGGTAGAAAAGTTCTTTCCCCATCGCCACTGCTACGCGGGGTTTGGAAATAATCGTAGCGACGAGTTTTTCGACTTCGGCGTCGAGCTGGTCCGGTTCCGCTACGCGATTGATCAAGCCGCGCACCTTCGCCTCTTCGGCGCTGATAAATTCGCCAGTCACGAGCATCTCGAACGCCGCTTTGCGCAAAACGTTACGGGAAAGCGCCACGCCCGGCGCCGAGCAAAACAGCCCCAGATTTACGCCGCTGACTGCAAATTTCGCCGTGCGCGAAGCGGTTGCGAGGTCGCACATGGCAACCAGCTGGCAACCCGCCGCGGTGGCAATACCTTGAACGCGCGCTAGGACGGGCACGGGCAGGCGCTGGATCGTGAGCATCATCTGCGAGCATTGCGCGAAAAGACGCTCATAGTAATCGAGCGATGGTTTCGCGCGCATTTCTTTTAAATCGTGGCCGGCGCAAAAAGCTTTACCCTCGGCTGCAAGAACAACTACACGCACCGACTCATCTCCCGCGATCGTGTCAAATTCGCGCTGCAACGCCGCCAGCATTGCTTCCGACAACGAATTAAAACTCTGCGGCCGGTTGAGCGTCAACGTGACCACGCCCCGCGCATCCTGACTGCGCAAGACGACTGGTTCTTCGGCTCCGACAGTCTTCGGTGCCGGCGCAGGTTGAATTGATACTGACGCAGCTTTCACGGATTTTTAAACGTTGTCCACACTCGCGCGCACCAAAAAATCTACTGCCAAATTCCAAATCCGAAATTCGAAAAATTTAGTTTCCGTTTGGAGCGATGGGCAACATCATCTGGCGAAGGAGCACAGACAATACGGCCCTTGTCATTCTCCGAAATGAAAATCATCGCAATCGCAAATCAGAAAGGCGGCGTGGGCAAAACGACCACGGCCGTAAATCTTGGCGCCGCGTTGGCGGAGATGGACGAGCGCATTTTGCTGGTCGATCTTGATCCGCAAGCTAACGCAACGAGCTCGTTTGGTTTGCAAGGAGTAGAGCAAATCAGTCTCTACGAACCGTTGTTGGGTGAGGCTTCAATTACCGAAAAAATTTTTCCTACCCGTCGCGATGACCTCTTCATCGTGCCCGCAGATCTCGATTTGGCCGGTGCCGAAGTCGAGATCGCGCGAATGCCGAATCATCTCACGCGTTTGGCGGAAACGCTCAAGCCGTTACACGTTGATGAAACGTTTGATTTCGTTCTCTTGGATTGTCCGCCGTCGCTTGGAATTCTGATGAGCAATGCGCTCGCAGCCGCCGATGAACTGTTGACGCCGATACAATGTGAGTATTTTGCGCTGGAAGGTCTGGTGAAAATTGTGCGGCTCATTGAGCAGGTGCGCGATTCCGGCGCGAACAGACGGCTCGAGCTGAGTGGGATCGTCATGACGATGTTCGACAGCCGAACCAGACTCAGCGCACAAGTGGTGGCCGAAGTGCGCGAGCATTTTGGCGAGCGCGTTTACGAGACTGTGATCCCGCGCAGCGTTCGTTTGAGCGAAGCGCCAAGCTTCGGCAAATCCATCCTCGAGTACGATCCTAATGGAGCAGCCGCCAGTGCTTACCGTGCTCTGGCGCGCGAATTTGTTCAGCGACACGTAGTAGCCAGCAAATAAAGACCACGGAAATCAATTGAGCGATTTTCAATAGAAACAAATGATCGATAATCTAACCGCTGACGAGGTTCGCAGGCTACTCAACCTCCAACCGCATGCCACGTGCGGATTCGTGCGCGTGACTTTCATCAGTGAGAAGCGGGTTGCACCTGGCGGATTGCCCCCGCCATTCGCCGAAGGGAGACCAGTCGGTTCTGCGCTCTACTTTATGGTAACACCCGATCGACCCGTCCGGCTGCATCGTATCCGCAATGATCAGCTTTATCATTATTACATCGGCGATGCTGGCGGCAAAATATCCAGACGTCGCTGAGGATCTGCGCGCATTCCAGCAAGGCTAAGGCGATTGACCTCAATCGCCTCCGGGCGAAAATAATATCGTTGTGGTGAAAGCAAAACGTGCAGGCCGATTAACACTGCTCGGCAAAAGCGAAGCGAAATTGCCCGCGTCGCCTACCGAGGCACGGCTTGAGACTTTCCCGAATCCTGCGCACCGCAATTATCGGATTCATTTTGAGACGGATGATTTCACTTCCGTTTGTCCGGTCACAGACCAGCCCGATTTTGCAAGGATCGACATTGATTATGTGCCAAACCGGCTTTGCGTCGAGAGCAAATCGCTCAAGTTTTATCTGGCGTCATATCGAAATGAGCGCGCGTTCAATGAAGCGGTCACGAACCGCATTTTGGACGATTTTGTCAAAGCGTGCGCGCCGCGTGAAGCGATTGTGACCGCGCAATTTTCTGCGCGCGGCGGAATCGCGCTTACGGTGCGCGCCGAGTATCCGAACAACCAAGCTGGCGCTGGCAACGAACGATAAAGCGGCGGGTTACTGCCGCAGCTGCGCCGCTTTCAATTCGTTCGCCGTCCACGCTTTCGCCTGGAAACCGTCGCCAAACGGCGACCGACATGTAAGGTTGCTAAATAATAAATGAAACGCGCTGTCGTTCTCTTGAGCGGCGGAATCGATTCGACAACGACTCTGGCAATTGCAATTGCGGAAGGCTACGAGGCGTACGCGCTTTCGTTTGATTATGGCCAGCGGCAGCAAATCGAAACGGAAGCTGCTCGTCGTGTCGCCGACTCGTTAGGCGCAAAAGAACATCGCGTGGCAAAGATCGACATGCGCATTTTCGGCGGCTCGGCGCTTACGGATGATGTCGATGTACCAAAAAAGCGATCGGAAACAGAGATCGCGCGCGGCATCCCGGTCACGTACGTCCCCGCGCGCAACACCATTTTTCTCGCTTACGCGCTGGCTTGGGCCGAAGTGATTCCCGCTAGTGATATTTTTCTCGGCGTCAATGCCATCGATTACAGCGGCTACCCCGATTGCCGGCCGGAATTCATTGAAGCGTTTCAGACTCTGGCCAATGTTGGGACAA
>QHPD01000091.1 GCA_003218975.1 Verrucomicrobiota bacterium | reverse complement strand
TCCCGTGCTCGAGTTCACGGTTGTATTGTCGATCTTAACAGGCGTGGCCATGGGAATTTATCCGGCCCTGGAAAGTTCGCCGGCCGATTTGGTTGACGGATTGAAAGAAGGCGGGCGCGGATCGAGTGGGAGCATCAAGCAGCACCGGTTCTGCAAAATTTTGGTCGGCGCGCAAGTCGCACTGTCGGTCACACTGCTAGCGGGCGCGGCGTTACTCATTACGAGCTTCGTGAAGTTGAGCCGGCAGAACATTGGGTTCCGTCCCGAAAATATGTGGATCGGCCTGGTCACGTTGCCACAAGCGCCATATCCCGATGTCGCCGCCCGCCAGCGTTTCGTGGAAAAAACTCTCGCGGCGTTGCAGCGGATTCCAAGTGTCGAAAGCGCCACGATCAGCGCCGATATTCCGTTGATCGCCGCCGCCGCCAGTAACGCGCTTTACACCCGGCCGGACGGAGAAATTTTGCCGCTGGATAAGCGTGCCGCAGCCCCCAGCCACAATATCGCTCCGGATTATTTCAAGACCTGGGGCATTCCTATTTTGGCGGGACGCGATTTCGATCAGCATGACGTAGCCGATCATCAGAACGTGATGCTGATCAGTCAGGCCGGTGCGCGCAAAGTTTTCGGCAACGAAAATCCGATCGGCAAGACACTTCTGGTCTCGAGTGCGAGCACGCCCGTGGAAATCATCGGCGTCGTGGGCGACGTGCGGACGCGGACCATCGCGAAACCTGACGAGGTGGAAATCTACCGCCCCTGGGCCCAGGAGAATTTTCAATTCGCGGTGATCGCGGTGCGAAGCACTTTACGAGAGGATGCGGTGACTAGGGTGGTGCAATCTGCGCTGAGCACCGTCGATCCCGGGTTGGCCATCGCCATTCCCCAATCGATGGAGAAAATTGTTGCGCAAGCGCTCGGCCAGACGCGGCTGATGATGTGGTTGCTCGGCATTTTCGCCGGCGCGGCGTTGCTGCTGGCAACAGTTGGAATTTATGGTGCGGTGGCTTACACGGTCGAGCAACGCACCGGAGAAATCGGCGTGCGAATGGCGCTCGGAGCCCAAACGATGGATGTTTTGCGACTCGTCGTGAAACAGGGAATGCGCCCGGTGATTTTCGGATTGGCGGTGGGATTGGCGGCAGCGCTGGCGCTCGGCCGCTTGATCGCCGCGCAACTTTATCAAACGTCAGCGTATAATCCGCTGCTACTCGCGATGACGATGTCGATCCTCGGATCGGCCGCGCTGCTGGCCTGCATATTTCCGGCGCGTCGGGCGTCGCAAGTCGATCCTATCGTTGCGCTTCGTTATGAATAATCCAGGAGTTCTGATCTATGATCGCTGATCTGCGTTTTGCCGTCCGGATGCTCATTAAGTATCCGGCTTTTTCCATTGTTGCATTCCTGGCCTTGGTTCTTGGAATTGGCGCGAACACGACCGTTTTCGGCATCATCAACGCATTGCTGCTACGACCGTTGCCGGTCGGCCACTCAGAAGGAGTCGTAAAAGTTTTTACGACCGATAACCACATTCCGGGAAAACTATCGATGTCCTATCTGAACTTCCAGGATTACGCCAAACAGAACACGGCGTTCAGTTCCATGGCGGCATACACGTTTGCGGGAATGGGAATGACCCGTGGCACCGATACGTTGAACGTCGTCGGCCTGCTCGTTAGCGGAAATTATTTCGACCTGCTTCAGGTGAAACCGCACCTCGGCCGCACATTCTTGCCGGAAGAAGATGCAACGCCTAACGGCCACCCCGTCGTCGTCCTGGGCTACAGCTTTTGGAAAAAACTTGGAGCCGATCCGGCGATTGTCGGCAGTCCAATTACATTAAACGGACATTCTTTCACCGTCATCGGGGTAGTGCCGGCTGCTTTTACTGGCGTCGACGTCGGTTTCTCTCCGGATCTTTGGGTGCCGATCTCAATGCACCAATGGGTACGGCCAGGGGCGGACTTTTGGTTCGAGTCACGCCGAGCGCTGTTGCTGAACATTATTGCGCGGCTGAAGCCCGGGGTGACGATGTCCGAGGCTCAGGCGCAAATGCGCACGATCGCGAAACAGCTCGAACAGGCTTATCCCGACGTAAATAAAGAGCGCTCGATTGCGCTGATGTCCCTTGAGGCAGCCAAGTCCCAAGGGCTAGCCGGGCCGACTAATGAAAATCTCGCTCGCGACGTGTCGCTTCTTTTACTGGTTGCGTCAGCGAGCATTCTGCTGATTGCGTGTGCAAACGTCGCCAACTTATTGCTCGCGCGATCCACTGCTCGCCAGCGTGAAATGGCAGTTCGTTTGGCGCTGGGAGCGGGCCGCGGACGAATCGTGCGACAATTGTTGACCGAAAGCATCCTGCTCGGCGTGATTGGCGGTGCCGGTGGCGTTATTCTTGCCTATTGCCTCGGTGATGTCCTGATCGCTCTGCTTCCGCCGACTCCATTTCCAATTACCTTGAATCCGCAGCCGGACTGGCGAGTCCTCATTTTTTCGTTCGTTGTCGCCGTTTTGAGTGGCGTCATATTTGGACTGGCGCCCGCCCTGCAAATGGCGCGCTGGAATCTCAATCAGGGATTACGCGAACGCGCTTCCACCGGAGGCGGGGCAGTCACCCGACTTAATCTGCGCAGTTTGCTGGTGGTTGCACAGATCGCCGTCTCTCTCCTTCTTCTGATCGGATCCGGGTTGTTTCTGAAGTCGTTTTACGAAGCCCAGGCAATCAATCCGGGGTTCCGGACCGACAATCTCAACCTTGTTACGATCAATCCAGTGCTCGCCCGCTACGATACCGATCGCGCTCTTCAGGTCGTGCGCGCGATTCTCGATCAAATCAGACACGATCCACGTGTTGCTGGGGCCGATGTAAATAATTGGGTCCCGCTTCAGGGCGGCGAAGCACGAACGATCGTGATCGACGGCCGCGATCCCAACGACGAACACAATCGGCGGTTCGCAAATTATAGCCCGATCACTCCTGGTTACTTTCAAACCATGGGCATCCACCTTTTGCGCGGCCGTAATTTTACACAGCAGGATGCGGAGAAAAACGCCGCGCCCGTTGCAATCATCGACGAAACCATGGCCAAGCAGTTTTGGCCGAACGAAGATGCTTTGGGGCGTCGATTCAGATTCATGATCGACAAGGCACCGATCGAAGTAATTGGAATCGCACGCGACTCCAAGGCGACTACGCTCGGTGAAGTCCCGGTTCCGATGGTTTACTGGCCGCTAAAGGAAATTACTGACGCCGGAATTACCCTTTTTGTTCACACGACCGGCGCACCGGGTGTGATGCTTAGCCAGATTCGGCAGATTGTTCGCGATGTGGATGTGCATATTCCAATCACTTATGAGAAGACAATTCGCGACCACATGGCGATTGCGCTCTGGCCGTCATGGATGGGTGCAATGTTGCTGGGGAGTCTTGGCTTGCTCGCGTTCATCCTGGCATCAATGGGAGTCTATGGAGTGATGGCCTATTCGGTCAGTCAACGAACACGCGAATTAGGAATTCGGATGGCGCTCGGCGCACAAACGAGTCAGGTGATCCAACTCGTGTTGCGCCAAGGCATGTTCCTCGCCGCGATTGGCCTGGTTTTTGGTTTGTTTGCCGCCTTCGGATCGACTCGTCTCGCTGGATCCCTGCTTTATGGAGTAAATCCGAGTGACCCGGTAATTTTTATCGGCGTGACTTCACTGCTCGCGTTTGCCGCGTTTGCGGCCTGCTATTTCCCGGCGCGACGCGCGTTGAAAATCAACCCAGTCATTGCGCTGCGGACCGAATGAAAGGCTTCCGCTAACGGCGAAAATTTCGCAAGAGCTTGCGTGGTTGGCAGCTTTGCATATCGGTGCTAACGCTCTCTTACATATCCGTGTCGCAAACTTTCATATGCACTTGCGTTTTATAATTTCCTTTGTCTCTGCTGCTGTCATCGTGTTGGCAGGATTCGCTCAAGATACAAGTCAGCTGACTGTCGATCATTTGGTTTCAAAAAATATCGAAGCCAAGGGCGGGGCCGATGCGCTACACGCGCTGCAATCGTTGCGTCTTAGCGGCAAAATGCTCGTGCAACAGGGCCAGGTCCAGCGTGCTTATCTGCAAACGAAAAAGCGTCCGGCCGACGTGCGGACGGAAGAAACGCTTCAAGGCATGACCCAGGTCGTGGCATACGACGGAAAAGAGGGATGGAAAATCTCGCCATTTCAGGGGCGTAAAGATCCGGAAAGACTCTCAGCGGATGATCTGAAGCCGTTAGCGGAGCGGGCGGAGATCGATGGACCGCTGGTGGATTGGAAGGCGAAAGGAAGCACTGTTGAATATCTCGGCACTGAGGAGGTCGATGGAACGCTTGCGCACAAACTAAAAGTCGTGCGCAAAAACGGGGACGTGAGCTTTGTTTATCTCGACCCGGATCATTTCCTAGAGATTCGCATTCTGACTCAGCGAATGAGACACGGCGCTTACGAGGAAGTTGAGACTGATCTCGGAGACTACGAGAAAACGGCGGGCGTATTCGTTCCGACCTCAATCGAGTCCGGGCGCAAAGGAGATCCTGACAAGAACAAGGTCATCATCGACAAAGTGGAAGCCAACGTGCCCGTTGACGACGCCATTTTCCATTTCCCAGTCGCTTCCAAATAAAATCCTTACTGAGTTATGCGCTCTCTGAAGTCTGTTTTGTCTGCTGCGCTGTTTCTTTGCACCGTTCTCTGTCACGCTGATGACTTGCCCTATAGTTCTGCAACCATCTCTGGGCTTGGCGCGCGCAACATCGGTTCCGCAACGATGAGCGGCCGCATCTCGGCGATTGCCGCAACACGAGAACCATCTGGTAAAATCACGCTCTTCGTCGCCGCCGCCAGCGGCGGCGTCTGGAAATCAGATGACGGCGGCACGCGATTCCGTCCAGTCTTCGACGAGCAGCCCGTGCAATCGATCGGCGCGCTCGCGCTTGACCCGAAAGATTCGAAATTCGTCTGGGTCGGAACAGGCGAATCGTGGACGCGCAACAGCGTCTCAATTGGCGACGGAATCTACAAGTCAACCGATGGCGGCGAAACATGGACGCATGCTGGGTTGGAAAACTCGGAGCGCATCGCAAAAATCATAGTGAGTGCAAAGAACAGCGACACAGTTTTTGTGGCTGTGCCGGGCGCGCTTTGGAGCGATTCGCCGGATCGCGGTCTGTACCAGACGACCGACGGCGGCAAGACGTGGAAACAAATTCTCAAAGGCGGCAATCTTTCTACGGGTTGCACGTCGATTGCTATGGATCCGACGAATCCCGACGTGATGTTCGCCGCGATGTGGGATTTCCGGCGCAAAGGCTGGGAATATCGCTCCGGCGGCGAGGGCCCCACAGCCCCTTCGGCCAGCGGTCTGTTTCGTACCACAGATGGCGGCAACACGTGGACTGAGATTACGCCCGAGGCCAACAAAGGTTTCCCAAAGAAACCGTATGGCCGCATCGCTGTGGCCGTCGCTCCTTCGAATGCGAAGCGCGTTTACGCGTTTGTCGAATCGCCGGACAGCGCGCTCTTCGTCTCTGACGACGGCGGCGTCACCTGGGACAAGCGCGACAAAAGCCAGTGGATGGTGTGGCGGCCGTTTTACTTCGCGAATCTGATTGTCGATCCAAAAAATCCCGATCGCGTGTTCAAGCCCGACGGCGCCCTGATTGTCAGCGATGATGGCGGCAAGAGTTTCGCAGTCGTAGGCGGTTTTCTAGGGACGCACGGGGACGCGCATGATGTGTGGATCGATCCCACCAACACGCAAGTTGTGTTTGTCGGCGACGACGGCGGGATGTGGTACTCCTACAATGGCGGCAGCAAATGGTGGAAAGGGAACAATCTGCCCGTGTCGCAGTTTTATCACGTCAGCCTCGACGATAACGATCCCTATCGCGTCTATGGGGGGTTGCAGGACAATAGTTCCTTCGTGGGCGAATCACAGTACCCCGGCGGCATCACCAATGCGCAGTGGGAAAATATGTACAACGGCGATGGCTTCTGGATGTTTCAGGATCCGGCTGATCCCGATTACATCTATGCCGAATATCAAGGCGGCGAGATCGGACGAATAAATCGCCACACGCATGAAGCTCGCAACATTAAACCAAGACCGAATTACAAGGAAAAACTCCGATTTAACTGGAACACGCCGATCGCGCTGTCGCCGAATGAAAAAGGGACGCTCTACATCGGCGCGCAGTTTTTATTTCGTTCTCGCAATCACGGACAGACCTGGGAACGCATCTCACCCGATCTGACCACGAATGATCCTCAGAAGCAGAAGCAGGAGCAATCCGGCGGCGTGACCGTGGACAATTCGTCGGCGGAGATGCATACCACGATTTATTCGATCAGCGAATCGCCCAAGGATAAATCGCTAATTTGGGTCGGCACCGATGACGGCAATCTTCAGCTTACCCGGGACGGCGGGAAAAAATGGACCAACGTCATCGGCAACGTTCCCGGTTTGCCAAAGAATTCATGGGTGAGTTGGGTACAGGCCAGCAACTTCGACGCCGGCACGGCTTACGCTGCGTTTGATCGACATACGTTCGGCGATATGGCGCCGTACGTTTTCAAAACGACCGATTACGGGAAAACCTGGACGCCGCTTGTCACTTCGCAGGACGTCAAAGGCGTTCGTGGCTACGCGCACGTCATCAAGGAGGACCTGGTAAAACCGGATCTGCTGTTTCTCGGCACAGAGTTCGGACTTTGGGTCTCGATCGACGGCGGAAAAAACTGGGCACAATTCAAAGGCAACCATTTCCCCGCTGTTGCTGTTCGCGATCTGGCAATTCATCCGCGCGACAACGAGCTGGTTCTGGCAACGCACGGCCGCGGCATCTGGATCGTGGATGATATCACGCCGCTGCGCGCTTTGACGCCAGATCTCCTTACTCAGGATGTCGCTTTCGTTTCAGCGTGTCCCGTTCAGCAGCGAATTGAAGGCAGCGGCGGCTGGGCCAATGGCGACGCGGTATTTATCGGCGATAATCCACCGGACGCGGCCGTGATCAATTACTATCAGCGCGAGCGCCATCTGTTTGGAAAACTGAAACTGGAAGTTTTGGATTCCTCCGGGCGCGTCATTGACGAATTGCCGGCCAGCAGACGTCCGGGTCTTAATCGCGTGACCTGGGCGATGCGCGCAAAACCGCCGCGTGTGCCGCCTGCTGCACAGATTGCTCAAGGGGGGACACGCGGGCCGCGTCTCGTGCCTGGCGTGTACACCGTCCGACTCACCAAGGCCGGAAAAGTTTCGGAGACAAAGCTGACGATCGGTTTAGATCGCCGGGCGAAATTCAGTGAAGCCGATCGGAAAGCGCAGTTCGACGCAGCGATGAAGGTCCACGCGCTATTTGGGGAAGAAAGCGCACTGATGGATCGGATCCTCTCTTTGCGAAAAGCGTTGGCCCAGAGCGGCGCGGCCTTGCCGGAGGGCGACCCGCTTCGCAAAAACGTGAGCGACTTCGACGGAAAAATTGACGGCGTACGTAAGAAAATCGTCGCCACCACTGAAGGAGGCGCGATCACCGGCGAAGAACGTTTGCGAGAACACACCGACCAGCTTTACGGCGCAATCCTCAGTTACGAAGGCAAACCCGGCGACTACCAGCTCGCATACATCGAGACGCTGAAACGCGAACTCGGCGACGTGACAAAAGACTTCGATCAACTGCTCGCAACAGATCTGCCGGCATTAAACGAATCTCTCAAGTCCAAAGGCCAGCAGCCAATCTCTGCGCCGGCAGCCAGCGCCAGCGCACATGATACCAAGTCTGATGCCAGCGAGACAGTAGCCGCAAACGCATCGCTCCCTGCCGATTTCCGCCTTTGCCGGTAGCAACCGTCTCATAAACAGCAAGTGCGACGTTGTGGTACGGCGCGACCGCCGCCACAGCTTCGCTCCCAGCCGATTTCCGCCTTTGCCAGTAGCGCCGCAGTCGCGGCTACAACAAAGCGCCACAACGCTTGGGCGTAAGTCTGCGGACCAGGTAACAGGCGCGTTACTTTTGCGTTCCTTTTCGTCAACAACTCCAGGCACCGTGGCGGGGTCTAATTATTAGAAAGGCCAATTATCTATGAAAACGAAACGCATGTTTCTCTTAATCGTTGCCGCAGCGCTGAGCTTGACTGCAACCCCTGCACCTGCGGCCATGCATGCCTCACCAACGATGACGCGATCTACGATAACCCGACCAGCCTCGCGCTTTGCGCCAAGGACCATGACGGGCACGCATCATTTCCGCCGTTTCCACAATCGAACGTTCATATTTTTCGACACGTTTGGTTTTCCAATCTTCTATCCGTATCCCTATTATGGTTACTACTACCCGTACGATTACTACGGTTACCAAAATTACGGATATGACCGCAGATATACGGTTGTAGAAGTACAGCGCCGACTTGCTCGCGCTGGTTACTATCGTGGACCCATCGATGGGATCCTGGGACCTCAAACGCGGCGGGCCATTCGCGCTTATGAACGCGACCACAACGTGCCGGCCTACGGTATGATCTATCGATGGCTCCTGAGAACAATGGGTCTTGGTTGATCCACTCGTAGGTAGCCACCATCCGACCAGGGAAGGCGATACGTTCGCCGGCCACCCGGCCGGATGTTTCGCGGCCACGGTAACGAGGCTGCGCCCTAGTGATCTGCGCAAAGCGACGATTTACCCAAGCGCGCTGGCCAGCCTTTGCGTCGAAGCATTTAGTCTCGAGCGACTGCGCAAATTAGCGATGGAGAAAATTGCGAAGCGCTATGAGACTTTCAAGCTCATGAGCCAGTTCGAGCTGCCGGCGTGATGACGATGCACGAACAGGAGTATTGCAGCTTGCTGCGCCGCACGTTGATCACAACGGCTTTATGCATTGTTACGGTGCTGGTCTGTTATTTTTGGATTGATCGCCCGGTGGCGTTCTTTGTGTATCGCCACCACATCAACACGATCCAGGTTTTTCGATGGCTCACTTATCCGCCGCCAGAAGTCCAGAATTGGTCGGCTCTGGTCTTGACGATCTTAATGGTTCGACGGGCGTGGGGACCATTTCTGCGCTGGCAGAAGGTGCTGCTCGTCGCGTGTCTCAGCTTGATTGTTGCCGATGATTTCCGCTTCTCGTTAGGGGATGTTTTTGGTCGTTATTGGCCGGAGACTTGGACCCACGATAATCCATCGCTCATCGGCACCGGCACATACGGTTTTCATCCCTTTCAGCGCGGCGATGACATCGGCAGCTTTCCGTCAGGTCACGCCTGCAGAATCCTCGGGTTCGCCACCGTCTGGGTAATTGCGATGCCCCACAACCGAATCATAGCGACGGTTCTGTGTGTTCCGATGCTCGTGAGCCTTGTAGCGATGAACTATCATTTTGTCAGCGATGTCATCGTGGACAGCGTTTTAGGCGGGATGGTCGCCACATATGCGGCGCATTTGGCGCGGCTCGAATTGACTTGAGAGAACGCGGTAATTATTGAAACTAATGAGCCAATTCGAGGTGCCCGCTTGATCTTTCGCTCTTCGATTTTCGCGCGAGTCGGTGTAAACGCGCTGGTCGCCTTTGTTGCTCTTTGGGCCGCAGTTGTCACTCTTGCCGCACGAGACGGATCCAAACAGTGGATTGTCCTGAACAATTGCCGGCTCATCGCCAACGCGGCGAATGACGGCGACAGTTTTCACGTGAGCGCAGGCGAAAAGGAATACATCTTCCGCCTCTACTTGGTTGACGCGCCGGAAACGGATGAAATGACTCCGGGGCGCCTGGTCGAACAAGCGAATTACTTTGGGATCAGTGTGCCGCAGGCCATCGAAGTGGGGCGAGCGGCAACAGAGTTCACGCGAGAGAAATTGTCCGAACCGTTCATCGTGTTCACGCACATGTCAGATGCGATGGGGCAGAGCAGGCTCGAGCGGTTTTACGCGTATGTTCAGACCAAAGACGGCGACCTCGGCGAGCAGTTGGTTCGCAACGGGCTTGCGCGAATCTACGGATTCAAAGCGGCGCCACCCGGATTAAGAAATTTGCGAGTGGAAATGGAAAAGCTTCAACAATTCGAGAACGAAGCCAAACAGGAGAAGATTGGAGCGTGGGGCGTCAGCATCGGTCGATTAAACGCAACCCCAGCGAACTCGGGTCCGTTTAGTCATTTCGCCCCATACCAAAAGCCTCGAGGACCTGGAACGCCTCCAGCTTCACCCTCGTTTTTGTCCACGCCGAAATCGCGCGCGCCAACGGCACCCGGCGGCGCACCTGAGCTGAACAGATCGCATCTAAAAGAAAAAATTCCGCTCGGCGGGATCGACCTCAACACCGCGACAGAGAAAGAACTGACGACGGTGCCCGGCATCGGGCACGTAATGGCCGCTCGAATAATCGCAGCGCGACCGTTTAGGAGTGCTGACGATCTGAAAAGAGTGAGCGGGATCGGGGATAAAAAATACGCGCAGATCCGGCCCTATTTTCAGTGAGGAA
>QHPD01000153.1 GCA_003218975.1 Verrucomicrobiota bacterium | reverse complement strand
CCAGACCGACCTCCTAATAAAACAGCGGTTTCCACTCAGCCGAATTAATGGTCTCGCCGACCCGACGTTCGCGTCAACGGCAATTTCTACGATCAATAACGGCGTTCTTGTACCCGCGTCTGCTACTACAGTTCAGCGCGATTTCGGCTTATTCTGGAACAGCGCGAACAAACGCTGGGATTATGTAGGAGCTACTGGGTCAACGGTGCTGTCAGCAATAGAGCGGCTGGATCAAGTGGCCGCTGAAAATCGAGAACCTAATTTTTTTGAACTTCTCAAAGCGGTAATCCTGAGCGCCTCGGTTGGAATCGGGTCGGGAAGCGGGAGCACCTTTGTAGCAGCAGAGGGAAAGTATTACAATAATACAAGCAACTTCAGCGCGGACTCCCAAATCATGCAGATCGGAGCTAACATCATCGATCAATGGGATTCCGATAACATTCCGACTTTCATAGGGTTCAAGGATCCAACGACATCTACCGTTTACGAGATAGCTGGTATCGAAAATCTGCCGTACTTAAACAAGCTCGTCTTCAAGCCTTCTTGGACATCTGTAACCAGTAAGGGCGTGACTACGTATACGCTTGATGCCTGGTTGATCCCATCGTTATGGAATCCACATCAAAACGCGCCTCCTGCTGCGTCGCAAAACGTGCAAATAGCCATGACCTCCGGCACGTTGACTGCGAACACGACATCGCCTACTGGGGCGACTTCGGCTCTAACGGGATCTGCAACACTTTTCATGGCTGTGGATGCTAGTTTGTTCCCGACTTCCGCTGCAGCCCCTACTCCGTCTGGTCCCACAACCGCAAATGGCATCAAGTCCTCCAGTCTTCCGGCCGGTATTACCAAAAGCGCGGATAACTCAAACTACGGCTTCCATCCTCCCTCCCTGACGGGTATCCCAAGCACAACGCCGCCGAGTACGACGACTACAGTGTATCCCAGCTTTGGAGCAGGTAAACGCTTCGTTTCGGCGCATGGGCGAACGACGCCAAGCACTCAGCCGTTGCAACCGACTATACTACTGGACTACTTACCACTCTAGACCAAGGTGGTGGGACATATGAAACGATTACCGCGTTACCGCCGACGCCACAAGGGACTAACTTTATCTATACGGGCCCGCCGTATGCTCTCTATAATTACGCAAATAACCCTACTAGCTCAACCGTGTACTACAAGGACTTAGACACACTCCGCCGCCAAGGCGACATCATCTCCGGTGCTACAACCGCGATGCTTCCGGCGGACGTTGTTGACCGGCCACAGATACTTAACCGTCCATTTCAGAGCCTGGCAGAACTCGGTCAGGTGTTCCGTGACCAACCCTGGAAGACCCTCGACTTCACGACCGCAAGCTCTCCCGATGCTGGTCTCCTTGATGTGTTCACGTTGCACGAGTCCGCCAATGAGGGCGGTAAAACCTCGCTGAATACGAGCCAAAAGCCTGCTTTAACCGCGATCTTATCACAAGCGACCAAGCGATTAACTGATTCAACTGGAGCTACTGTGATCACTTCGGCGCAGCGGGACGCTATCGTTAACGCTCTCTTCAATATTACTTCCACCAACCCAATGATCCGTAAGACTGATCTACTAACACAACTTGCCAACGATCTTTCCGTTACCGTCCTGGGCAACAAAGAAGCTCGTGAACTGGTCATGCGCGCGTTTTCTGACACGTGCCAAACTCGTAGCTGGAACCTCTTGATTGACTTAGTAGCCCAGAGCGGCCGTTATCCGCCAACTGCTTCCAGTCTTGCAGGCTTTCTAGTCGAAGGCGAGCAACACTACTGGGTGCACGTGGCAATCGATCGATTTACCGGGCAAGTGGTCGATAAGCAGATCGAAGTCGTAAACGAATAGCCCGAATATTTAATATCCGCTCAGCAGGTAGCTGAGCTGCCCTTTCAGAACAGAGTGGTTCCGCTTTTTGCCCATGATGTTGTTCTATTTACACTTTGACCGGTGCGGCTCGCTCGTCGGAAAGGGCTCGCCGCGGCGAGCAACTTCATAAGAAGTAGCTGCCTTCTTTAGGCACAGTTTCGCCTCGGGAAGCGAAAATGCGGGTAGTGCGCTTCTGGCGGACTACCAGACCACGAACGACGGGGCCGCTGACCGCGGATCCGGTACACAACTCCAAGAAGAGACGGCGTAGTTCTGCTGTAGCGGCACTACCGCGGGCAGGTAGTGCGAGTTGAGAGCTGATAGCCCGAGTTTGCTGAAGGTCGGTTAACAGCCAGGTGCTCAATACTGGACTTGGATTCTCGATTCGTTATCTGAGCAGCGCCATCAACGAAACGTCGTTCACGGATGTGTCCTCTTAAATTTATCGTACGCACTGTGTGAGCCAATCCAGAACCAAACGAGGCCATCGAGGCGCTCCTTGGCCAGTGCTCGATAATGAAGACCAATCCCGGGCTGACCAGAATGGCCCAATTTTCTTGAGTCGAATAGAGGAGTGACGTAGGTCGGCTTTAAGCAGTTCGAATTTTTGATCGGCAAGTCTCCGCACCTCAGCCGGCAGTTGCCGATAATAATGCCAGAATTCCGGAGTAGCGAAGTGCTTCAAAGCGGCGTGCAGCGTCCAGCTTCGAAATCCTGATCTGCCTGTTTTCCAGCAGCATCGAAACGCCCAGCGGTAATGTCGGATTCTATCTCCCGATCCCACTGGTCGCCTGCAAATTCTTCGAACCATTTGCGGAAGCGGGCGAACTCCACTGCAGAAAGGTGCGAAACAGCCGATTCGAGATCTTCAACACCCATGCGTATAGTCTACCGATTGATTGCCAAACGTCGAGAGGTACTGTTACAGAAATGGCATGATTTCCTTGGCGACTAAGCAAATCGAAATCAGAGCGACATCGGTACGTGTAAGCGATGATGCGTTGATTGTCGATCTTAACGACGGGCGAACGGTGTCAGCGCCGCTGGCATGGTATCCGCGGTTGCTGCATGGTACGGCTGCGGAGCGAGACAATTATCAATTTATTGGCGAGGGTCTCGGAATTCATTGGCCTCAATTGGATGAAGACATCAGCGTTGAGGGGATTCTTGCCGGAAGGCGGTCACATGAGAGTAGGGAGTCGTTTGAGCAGTGGCTCGCCTCGCGGCCACGCGCCACTTAATCGGGACTCAATTCGCATTGGGCGAGTGTACGTAGCGATCGATCGGTTCACGGGGCAAGTGATCGACAAGCAGATCGAGGCTGTAAACGAATAGCCATTATAGGAATGGCCATCGGTGTCTTCCCAGCATAGACGCGACAGAGCGCATCCCTCCATATCGAGCTCGCCGTCTCAACGGAAGCGTGGACGTGCTCGGTCAATAGCTTGAAGAAGTCACTGAGTAAGTTAAGAGTTGATCGCGGAGGCAAAAGATCGCATCGAAACTTCCTCCACCCCAGCGGCGTAAAAATTACGCTTTCCGGGGCGCCGGGAGACGATGCTAAACATTATCAAGAGAGAGACCTCAAGCGTGCAATTCAAAAAGTTCAATCATGAGCAAGACATCTGATCGCTATGTGAAAGTTGTTGCCTGGAGTGAAGAAGATCAGTGCTATGTTGGTCGCTGCCCCGGCCTTATGCTTGGCGGAGTACATGGCAGCGATGAACTGGCAGTTTATGCAGAGCTGTGTGAAGCGGTCGATGAATGGATTCAATTGCACGAAGCCGAAGGTCGCCCGCTTCCCAAATCGACATCTCTTCGCGAAATCGAAGCGCTCGTCTGATTCGGCGGAGCTGGGGGATATCTTCCTTCTATCTTGCACGTCGCGATTGATTGCTTTACCGGACAGGTGCTCGACAAGCAGATCGAGACCGTAAACGAATAGCTGGTAGCCGCTGTAAACACCGCAGGACTACGAGACTACAGACAACTGACTACGGAATGCGGTGCCGTGGATGTGCTCGCCACGCAGCTCGAGGAAGTGACTGAGTGGCGGATTACGGATTCGCCTTCGCCACGCCATCGGCGACTACAATCCTCGATGTTGAGTGAGTGGGCAGTGTCGGAGGAGACCTGCTGAAATTGCAAATTTTCCCTATCAGAATACACTCAGAGCATGACGACAGATGCCTTGCGCAAGGCGATTCGCACTGGCCGCCCGTTTAAGATCACAATGGCCGATGGCCGAACATTGGATGTCCCCCATCCAGAGTTTGCGATGATTTCCGGGTCCGGCCGAATCTTTTACGTTGCAAAACCCGACAGCGACCTCTTCGAAGCCTTTGATGTACTGCTGATCACCGGCGTAGAGCAAGAAGGGCAACTGCCGAGCCGCAAGTGAATAGCTTGTTCGCGCCTCCTCGGACACTTCCGTCACGCAAACGCGTGCGTGGAATTTGCTAATTGATGAGTACCCTCGTCCGGACGCTACAAACCAAATGTCCAAAGGCTCCAGGATGATTTCGTTGTCGAAGAGCAACAGCACTAATGGGGTGCATGTAGCGATCGACCGGTTAACGGGTCAAGTAATCGACAAGCAGATCGAGACCGTAAACGAATAGCTGCAAACCAGTTGAGAGTTCAAAGTTGAGAGTTG
>QHPD01000121.1 GCA_003218975.1 Verrucomicrobiota bacterium | reverse complement strand
GCCATGGCTGCGGGTTTCGTCCAATCGTGTTGCTTCGGAGTGTCTGACATAGCGGTGTGTCTTTCTAGGTTTGTTGGTTACGTTATTGTTTTACTTTGCTGTCCAGAATCCTTGCCTGCTGCGTCCGCCCCACCGCCGCTGACGAATCGACTTGCAATGCGATTCACGGGGCCGCGCAGAATGAGGTAAGGCACGAGAGCCAGCAGTGTCACAGTGAATAGCAGCTCCAGCGGATAGATCCACCGGTGAATGATGATCTGGTAGACTACGTCCAGCGTTGTGCCGACGACAATCGGGATGCGCAAATCTTTCAAGCCACCATGCAGAAAAATTTTCCGGTAATCGGAGTTTGTGAAAACCGCCCAGAGGTAAGCGGGCCGGCCTGCGTTAGCGTCCTTCAAGCCAGCGCGCAACGCGATAATAGAGGCGAGCGTAGGCTGAATGATAAACCGCAAATTCAGCGGGCCCCTCGGGCGGGCGACGAAGTTCTCCCATCCGCGCGCAACCATGTCGGTTATCGTCGTCATGTTTACAGCCGCTAAGAAGTTTACAGCCTTTTGCGCAATCCGATTGTTGGACTTTAGGCCTACAGACCACAGACGGCAACAAAACATCGGAGGCGTGCGGGTGCTCGTTGCTTCGACCACGAAGGGTGTCGACGTCACGCTCGGGGGCGCTGGGGGTCGAGATGCGCGCGGCAGCGTCTGGTCTCCTTGACCAGCAAGCAAGACTTCGCCTCCAGCGGCGCCAATGCGAGTGATCTTCATCGTGCTATTGCAACATGCCCTGCGCGTCGAGCCGCATCAGCTCAATCCGATGATTGGCCTTCGGGTTTCGCGGCGACGGGCCGGCGACGAGCATCACGCGTTCGGCGGCGATTCCGTTCTCGCGGACCCAGTGCGACGTCCATTCGCGCCAGTCGTCAGGTTGCTCCGCGAGATCTACGGGATACACCCCGTAGGAGAACGCGAGATTTTGGCATACAGCAGGATCGGAGCTCGGCGCGATGATCCAGACCGGCGGTTTGAAGCACGAGATGGCACGCGCGACGGTACCGCCACGCGTCGGCACAACCAACAGGTCGGACGGCACCGTGTACAGTGCGTGCTCGACCAGTGACGCCATGTCCAGCGCGAACTCAAGACAGGCGCGGTCGCAGGTGTCGACGCCGTGAGCCAGTCGTTCGTGTTCCGTAAAAGCGCTGATGCCCAGATCGACGCCAGGAAGGTTCAGTCCTTTGCGTGAGCGCAGCTCGCCGCCGACGGCGACAGTGCACTCCACCTCATTGCCCGCCACGCGCTCCACCACCAGCTGCACGAGACCGTCGTTGAGAAAAATGCGATCGCCGGGTTTCACCACGCGCGGCAACCGCTCGAAGCTTGTCGAGGCGCGCTGCGTATCGCCAACGATGTCCTCACTCGTTAAAGTGAAATGCGCGCCGGGCAGAAATTGAATCGGTTCCGGATCAATTTTCCCGAGTCGCAGTTTCGGCCCTGGAAGATCAGCCATGATTGCGACGCGCCGGCCGGTTTCACGCGTTGCGTCACGGACGCGCCGAATAACTTCAGCGTGTTTCGAAGGGTTGCCGTGTGAAAAATTCAACCGCGCGACATTGACCCCCGCGCGGATGAGCCGCACCAGCATCTCAGGTGACTCCGAGGCTGGGCCGATGGTTGCGACGATCTTGGTTTTGTGTGCGGGCAGCAACGCGACGTTCATGACGCGAACATCGTCTTCCCGGTGCCGCGCAGATCGTGCTCCGCGATGGATATCGCGCCGAGTGCCGAATCTTTGATCGTCGTGCCGGAAGCGAACGCGCCGCCACCCGTGGAAATCTGAATGATGCCGTCGGCCTTGCTTTCGGCGAGTCCGCGCAGAACGGCGTTGGCGGTAGTGAGTGACATGACGTTCACTGCGGGAAGCGCGAAGCGCCCGACGCGCGCCCGTTCGAGCATTTTGCAGTAGGTCTTTTAGTCAGCGACTGGCATGGTGTTTCGCGTCAGCGCATTTTTCCGCCGTAGATGGCGTCCTCGCCCAGCTCTTCCTCGATGCGCAGAAGCTGATTGTATTTGGCCACTCGGTCAGTGCGGCTGAGTGAACCAGTTTTGATCTGCCCCGCATTTGTCGCGACGGCGATGTCCGCGATCGTCGTGTCTTCGCTCTCGCCCGAGCGATGACTGATGATTGCGGTGTATTTGTTTTCCTTCGCGAGTTCGATGGCATCGAGCGTCTCGGTCAGTGAACCGATCTGGTTCACTTTCACGAGAATGGAGTTGGCGATGCCCTGGTCGATGGCCTTGCGCAAAAACTCCACGTTGGTAACCAGGAGGTCGTCGCCGACGAGCTGCGTGGTCGCACCCATGGCGTCGGTCAGTTTTTTCCAGCCATCCCAATCACTCTCTGCGCAGCCATCTTCAATCGAGATGATGGGGAACTTCTTTGCCAGCTCCTGATAGTAGGCAATCAACTCGTCGACATTGCGCTTCGAACCATCGGATTTCTTGAACACATATTGTTTCTGCGCCGCGTCGTAGAACTCCGACGCCGCGACATCGAGCGCGATGAAGATTTCCTCGCCAATCTTGTAGCCGGCTTTTTTCACGGCCTTCACGATGGTGGCCAGCGCGTCGTCCGCACTCTTGAAGTTCGGCGCGAAACCGCCCTCGTCGCCCACCGCCGTCGAGAGGCCGCGATCTTTCAGTACGCTCTTGAGCGCGTGGAAGATCTCGCACCCCGCACGCAAAGCTTCGGAGAACGTGGGCACGCCTTTGGGCATGATCATGAATTCTTGAAAATCCACCGGCGCATCTGAGTGCGCGCCGCCGTTGACGATGTTCATCATCGGAACGGGAAGCACTTTGGCGTCCGGTCCGCCGAGGTATTTGAAAAGCGGGAGGCCGAGCTGGTTGGCCGCAGCCCGTGCAGTTGCGAGTGAGACAGCCAGGATCGCATTCGCGCCGAGCTTGCTCTTATTCGGTGTGCCGTCCAGCGCGATCATTGTCTTGTCCAAGCGGATCTGATCGAGAGCGTCCATGCCGGTCACTTCTTTCCCGATGATTTCGTTCACATTCGCCACGGCTTTGGTGACACCGCGGCCAAGGAAGCGTTCTTTAATGCCATCGCGCAGCTCCCACGCCTCATGCTCGCCGGTACTGGCACCGCTCGGGACAATCGCCGTACCCGTACCGCCGCCAGCGACAGTGACTACGGTTTCGATAGTTGGGTTACCGCGGGAATCGATGACCTGGCGGCCGTGGACTCGGACAATCTTCGTCATAGACATAATAGATGTTCCTCTTTAGCAACAGACATGGATTTCTACGGAGTTGCCATACACTTCGTAACATCGGTTTACCGTGGGTCTGACTGGAGAATTTCCAATGGCACGCCAAGCCATTCGGCTGCCGTGGCGCGCTCGCGGAAAGCCCGCACCTGAATTATCGCCTCCTCCATGAGCGCTTCGTACATTCGCGCGATGCCAAAGCCAACGGTCGTATCGGCGAAAAACGCCGACTTCACCGCTTCGCGCACGGCGCTGCGCTGCTTCGCGACATCGAAAACATGCCCGACTTTCAGCCGAATATGCGTCAGCCCACTGAAGTCCGCGTAACGGTGAAACGGCACCTGCTCGACGCGCTCCTCCGAACCAATCAAACCGACGATCTTATCTGCAAGGGCGTCGTCGAACAATCCGCGCGGATGCCACGTGAGTAGTCTCCATTCCGGATAATAGCGCGTGTACGGCAATGTTTTCAAAAGCGCAGCAAATGGTTGCTCGTTCATAGGCAAATCAGTTCTGTGTTATGTGCTGGGCAGTGTTCCCTTGCGATTTTACACAGCGGAACCCGAGATGATTAGTGCCGGTATTGACCTCCCCTTTACCACGCGTGCCGACGATGTACCGAGAGCAGTATTGCTCGTTACAAAGGAATGAACCCCCGCGGTGCACGCGCTTTTTCTCGTTAGGCTCGGAAGGATCAAATGGGGAATCAGGACCTTGCGGATTGTGTGCCACGCCGCCTTTCTCGGCCAACGCCTTGTAGTAATCAGGGCGATACCAATCGCTGCACCATTCCCAGACGTTGCCGGCCATGTCGTAAAGGCGGTAACCATTCGGCGGGAAACTCTTCACCGGCGCGATCCCGGCGTAACCGTCTTCGCCTGCATCCTTCACTGGAAATTTTCCCTGCCAGGTGTTCGCCATCCATTTTCCACCTGGACGAAATTCATCGCCCCACACGTATGTTTTTCCCGATAAACCGCCGCGCGCAGCAAATTCAAACTCCGCTTCAGTCGGCAAACGTTTACCCGCCCATTTCGCGTACGCTTCCGCATCAGGGTAAGCGATCTGCACCACCGGATAATTTTCTTTCCCTTTGATGTCGCTTTGCGGTCCAAGCGGATGCCGCCAGTTCGCACCTTTCACATAACTCCACCATTGATAATGATCGTTGAGCGGAACTTCGTGATCGGGCGACGCGAAAACGACGGAGCCGGCAACAAGGTTCTCTTCAGGCGCAGTAGGAAACTCCTCTTTCGTTGGTGTTCGTTCCGCAATCGTCACGTAACCGGTGGCTTTAACAAATTTCTCAAACTGTTCGTTTGTCACGGCCGTTGCATCCATCCAGAATCCGTTTACGCGAACGCGATGCACCGGCCCCGCATCATTCGAAGCCATCGGCATTTCATGACTGCCCTCGCCATTTACGACGGCCCCCATTGAAAATTCACCGCCTGGAATCCAGACCATGCCGTCCGGCGCTTTGCCGGGCGGCGCGTTCTTGTTCGCAATTGTCGGGTCAAACTGCGGCGTGCCGCAAAACGCCGAGCCTCGCGTCAAAACCACTACCACCGCGAACCACATAATGGATTTCATAAATATTGAGTTCTTCACGGTTGGTGTTCTCGGTTTATTTCTCAAACGGAAAAATCCATTTCCAATCGTCCTTCATGCTGATGACGACCCAGCCGTCCTTCTTCGCCTCGGCCATGAGCGCGTCACTGAACGTGCCGATCTTCGACTCGGTGCCATAAGCGAACTCGCGCACTGCGTCATCGTGATGCACCAGCATCATTAGCCGCGCGCCGCTACCCGCCTGCGTCCATTCCAGCATCTGCTGATCGCCGTCCGAATTTCCGAACGCAGCGATGGGCCGGCGGCCAATGTGTGAATTGATGCCGACCGGTTTGCCGGTCTTGTCGTCGATGAAGTTCATCTCCGGCAACCGCATGAGCACCGGCTTGCCGTCGCGCCACTCGTATTTCGTCTTGATGCTGCTGCCCACTACTTGTTCGGGCGGAATGCCATAAACTTTTTCGGTCCATGGCCGCATGAACTCGATCCCGCCGCCAGAAACGATGAAGGTCTTGAATCCGTTCGCCCGCAGATAGGCGAGCAATTCCACCATCGGCTGGTAAACGCATTCGGTGTAGGATCGCTTGAATTTCGGATGCTTCGCGGTCGCGATCCAGTCGGCAACAATCTTCTCGAACTCGGCTGTCGTCATACCGGCGTGAGTGACTATGATAATCTCCAACATGGCATGTTCGCCGCCCGCTAGCGCGCCTTTCACATCGCCTTTGAGGAGCGAAGCAAACGGCTCCTTTGTTTTCCATTCCGGATGCTGTGGCGCGAGCGCCTTCACGCGGTCGAGCGCGAAGAGGAGTTGGAAATACAATGGCTGCTCGCACCAGAGCGTTCCGTCGTTATCGAAGGTGGCGATGCGCTCCTCCGGCAGAACAAAATCGGGCGAACCTTCCTTTGTTACCTTTGTGACGAATTCGGTGATGGACTGTTTGGCTTTCCCGTCGTTCCACGAGGGAAGAGGGTCGTCAGCGGCATGAGCGATGGTTGTTGTGAATGCCAGCGCACCAATAAGCGCGACGGCGATGAAGTTTTGTTTGTGTGTGGATTTCATTGTTGTGGTTTTTAGGAATGGGATTAACCGCGGATTACACGAATAACGCGGATGGCGAGGGGACTGAGAAGAAGTGACCAATGATGAATGACGAAGAAATCAGCGGTGGTTGTAGCTTTGAATCTTAAGTCAGAATTGACTTCAGGAATCCGTGTTATCAGCGTAATCCGTGGTTAAATCTATTTTGCAATAAGCGTTCATACTTTCGGCGCGGGCATCGGTCCGAAGAATATCCGCAGCACCTTTTCTCTCCCAATCACGCGCACCAGTTCATGCACCATGCAGTACATAACAATCAGCACGAGTAGAATGATCTGGATAGCCCAGAAATGCGGCCAGATGATTTCCGACAGCAACTTTCGGTTGCCCGCAACAAAGCCGCCAGCTTGCCGCCAGAAATCGATAAGACGCTCCAGATAGTGAATGAGCGTGGCCATCAGCCAGTAGATTAAGGTCTTCCAGGCGACGTTGTAGATCAGCGGTTTATTGGGAAAACGATTGATCATCGGCAACATGTCCGCGACTAACACTGCCTTGCCGAGAATGAGCGCGGCAACGGCAATTGAAATTGAAGAGGATGGCGCGACCCCGGTTCCCTTCAGCATCAATACGCGAACAAACGCCACGATATGCAGCGCGACGAAGAAGTAGATCGTCGGCGGGAGCAACTTGAAGAACTCTTCTTTTAGTTTTTTCATGTGACTTGCTTTCGGAGGAAAGGCGGGCCAGCTCGTGGGAGACAGCCCGCGTGTTTCACGATCGGACGGATGATCCGGTGAGGGAAAAGGCGGGCGGCCCTTGTAAGCCGCCCGCCTTGAAGGTCGTTTGTGTTACTGGCCAGTGCCTTTGGCGGCCGCCTGCGCCTGTTCCATCTTTTTCGCCAGCTCCGCTTTGACGGCTTCAAGATTGAAACTCGCGCCTTTCTGCATCGGCGGGTAATCGAGGAAGGTTTGGAGTTCCTTGCCGACGACCTGTTGGACGAACACGAAACGCCAGAATTGGAACTTGAACCAATCGAAGTATTGCTGCCCTCCTTCTTTCGTCCCATTGTTGGGCCAGCCTTGGCGCTCAAACGGATCGAGGCGCAAGTTGATCAGATAGGGAATGTCCACTTGCGTCTTGGCACCAAGCCAGCCGTTCGGCTGGTCGATGAAACGATACTTGTAGTCGTCAATGCGCACCGCGCCGACCGTGCTCTCGCCGAGGTAGAAGATTTCGTGACGCGCGGACGGGCCTTTGCCGGTAATGGTCGCCGTCTGGTCATAACCATCGAGATGGTTCTTGTAAGTCCGGTCGCCGAGTTTTACACCCTTAAGCAATTGGTTAGTGATGTCCGGGTTGCCCGCGGCTGTGAGGAAGGTCGGGAACCAGTCGAGACCGGAGAAGATGCCGTTCTGCACGGAGTCTGCCGGAACGTGTCCGGGCCAGCGCAGGATGCACGGCACGCGGAAGCCACCTTCCATGACCGTCCCTTTGCTCTGCGCGAACGGCGTCGTTCCGCCATCGGGCCAGGTGAAGAGCTCGGTGCCGTTGTCGGTGGTGAAGACGACGATGGTGTTGTCGTCCAAGCCAAGGTCCTTGAGCTTCTGCATCACCAAGCCGATGTCGTCATCGAGTTGGGCCATGCCTGCTTCTTCTTCCGACCAGCCATTCTCCGAGTTGCGCATCTTCTCATACTTGTCCGAGAGGTGGGTGACGATGTGCATGCGCGTCGGGTTGAGCCAGCAGAAGAACGGCTTGCCGTCCGCCTTCGCCTTCTCGATGAACGTCAAGGCGAGGTCGCGGATCTCGTTATCCACGGTCTTCATCCGTTCCGGATAAAGCGTGCCCGCGTCTTCGATCTTCTGTTTGCCGATCTTGCCCCAGCGCGGCATCACGGTGGCGTCGTCCGTGGTCGTGGCCCAGCTATGAACCATGTTGCGCGGGCCAACCTTGTCGAGCAGGTCCTGCGGATAGTTGGGATGTGCTGGATCTTCCATCGCGTCCAAGTGATAGAGATACCCGAAGAACTCGTCGAAGCCGTGGACCGTGGGCAGGAATTCATTCAGATCGCCCAGGTGGTTCTTGCCGAATTGGCCTGTCTCGTAACCCTGCGCTTTGAGCGCGGTGGCAATCGTGCAAGCCTCAGCTGGTATGCCGATCTTGGCACCGGCCTGGCCGACCGTCGTCATGCCTGTGCGAATCGGCAGTTCGCCCATGATGAAGTTCGCGCGACCCGCCGTGCAACTCGCCTCGGCGTAATAGTCGGTGAACAGCATGCCTTCCTTGGCAAGCCTGTCGAGGTTCGGCGTCCGCCCGGCCATCATACCGCGATGGTAGGCGCCGATGTTCCACATGCCGATATCATCGCCCATGATAAAGACGATGTTGGGTTTCTTGTCTTGCGCCTGGGCTGCCGTCACGATGAACGCGACGCACAGGGCCACGGCCCATTGTTTTAGTATTTTTGGTTTTGGTTTCATTTTTTTTGTTTTTCTTTCTATGTCCTTTGGGTCGTGGAGGGAATCGTTGAGTTGGGGAAAATAAAAGTTTCGCAGGTCTTGCGGGCTTTACGTATGGGACTTTAGCTCAATACGTCCGCGTGGCGGAGCGTACGCCGAACGAGTGAGAAAATCCGAGCGCGGATGTTCTCGCGTAGTCGGGGAAGCAACCACCGTGTTCTCGTAGCAGGCACATGGTGATCGACGCCAAGGCTTCATTTGGAAGAGCCAAACAGATCTACGGTCGCGAACGGTTCAGCCGACCACGGTCGGAAACGATTGAGCGTAAACTTCGTCTTCTGTCCGGGCTGGACGTCCACAAGGACGTAGTTGTATTCCTCTTTGGGGCTCTGTCCCTTCCAATAGAGGTCCGGCGGGTAGCCCTCCGGCACCTTGATGTGCGTCCTACCGGGAAGGATTGGGTCTTGTTCAGCGCCTCCTCCACCAAGCAGGAGGTACTTCACGCCATCCACTTCGTAGAGCTCGGTCGTGTGCACATGCCCGTTAAAGACGACGATGTCCAGGTCTTTGGCGTACGAGGCAATCGTCTTGTGGGGATTCTGGTCTTCGGGGATGGCGCCCATGCCGGAGCGGCAGAAGGTTGGGTTGTGGAAAGCGATGAAGATCTTCTTGATCCCCGACGCCTTTGCTTCATCCAGCCACACCTTGAGCTGCTTCATCTGTTCTTCGTACGTGGGGCGGGTGGCACTCCAGCCTGTGGGCGCGCGATAGTCGTATGGGCCGGTCCATAGGAAGATGAAGCGGGCGTCGTTGTAATCGAACTTGTAGGTGAGTTGTTTGTCGGAAACCCCGAATTTTTTCAAATAGGGAAAAGAACTCAACAGTCCCTGGACGTCGGAGTCGTCCCACACTTCGTGATTGCCGACGGCGGGGAAAACCCGGCCCGGCAACCCGGCGGCCCGCATCTGATCGTCCGGCGTCGGCAGTTGCTTCAATACGTCCTCGTTTACGAGCTTCCAGTACGGGTTATCGGAGGGTTTGCCACCCTGCTTGCCCCACCAAACCAGATCCCCGGTGCTGAGAATAAACTTGGCCCGCCCGCTCTTGACATCTTTCACCATCTCGCGGGCAACCCAGTCGCCGCCTTGCAGCCGGAACATCGTGCGGCGCACGCCGGGTAGCAGTTTCACGTCCTCGACCGCGGCCTCGGTGACCCAACCTTTGTCAATCGTGAGATAACTCACTTCACTATGGGTCATGAACGGCATCACCATCTCCACCAGCTCATGGGTAGCCGGGTCGTAGATGAGCTTCACATCTTTCTTGACGACCTCCGCCGCGACTTTCTCCGGCAGCACCAGCTCGAACATATCTACCATCAGATCGCGGGCCTCTGCCTCCTGGTCCGCTTTGTAAGGCAGGTACATCATTGATCGTGAGTCGCCATAGACGGCAAACGAAAACCCGGAAGCGGCAGGGCGTGGCGCCTGCTGAGCACTCTGGGCGTTGGCACATTCCGCGCAGAGCGTCAGGAGCGCGGCTGCGGAAACGAAAGTGTTGATGATTCGGATGATCGTGTTTGGTTTCGTTTTCATAGCTGATCTTAAATTTGAAGTCGGCTTGTGGTTTGAGCTGGTAGTATTAGTTTTTGTATTTGTATCATGCTTTTGTCTTGTTTGAGTTGAAGTTGCAGCGAGGCGGTTCTTGCGAACCGATCACCGTTGGTTCGAAACTTTCGCAGACTTCCTGGGCTCTACGTATGGGACCTTGGTCGTATAGCTCCAACCTAAACGGAGCGCTCTGCAGACGCCTCGGGACGCTCCAAAAAAGCTGCAATGAAAGAACTTCATATGCGAAACCGAGCAGTTTGAAATTGTCTCGGCGCCGCAACTATTCCAATTCCACCTACACCCTCCCAAGGATTTTATTTTTGGTGTGGGTCGAACCTGGTTTCGGCGGATTAGTTAGAAGGCGGGCGGCCCTTGCGAGGCCGCCCGCTCTAAATGTCCATCCTCTTACTGCCCTTCGTGATCCTTCATCGCCGCGTCGATCTTCTGCTTCACCGCGTCGAGGTTAAATGTGGCTGGTTCCTGCATCGGCGGGTACTTGATCGCCGTCATGGCAAGTTTTGCCACTTGCTGTTGGACCAGAACGAAGCGCCAGAACTCGCGCGCCATGAAGTCATTGACATAACCAAATCCTCCATTGTTGAGGCTCTCGTTGTTAAGCGTCGGTGTTCGCTCAAACGGATCCTGTCGGAGGTTGACCATGGTGGGCATGTCGGTGGTGACTTTCGCACCTGGCCAGCCCTGCGGCTGCTGGAAGAACGTGAATTTGAAGTCATCAATTCGGACGGCCCCGAGGTGAGGCCCACCGAAGTAGAAGAGTTCGTGGCGCTTGGACGGCCCGTTCCCAGTGATGAGGTCCATTTGGTTGTAGCCATCAAGGTGGTTCGTGTAGGTCCGGTCGTCGAGCTTGACACCCTTGAGGAGTTGGTTGGTGACGTCGGAGTTGCCGGCGGCAGCCATGAGGGTCGGGAATGTCGGTGGTGAAGACGACAATGGTGTTATCGGCCTCGCCGATGTCGTCCAAGTGTTTCAGCAGCGTGCCGATGTTGTCATCCAGATCCGCCATACCAGCCTCTTCCAGACCGTAGTTAGTTTCGCTGTTCTGCATCGAGCTGTACTTCTTGGAGAGGAAGGTCCAGACGTGCATGCGCGTGGTGTTGTGCCAGACGAAAAACGGCTTGCCGTCCTTCTTGGCCTTGTCCATGAAGTCGCACGAAGCCTTGGCCAGCACCGGGTCGAAGGTGGTCATGTCGTATTTCGCCTTCAGGAACGGGATGTCGTGCATGTTGGGCACGTTGGACATATCTGGGAAAGGCGGCAGCGGACCTTCATTCACGACCTTTTGCTTGCCGACCTTGCCCCAGCGCGGCTCGACCGTAGCGTCGTCCGTGTCCGTCGCCCAGCAATGCACCAGGCTGCGCGGGCCATAGGTATTGTAGTATTTTTCGTCGGTCGGGAACGAATACCAATACGGGTCCGACATGGCGTCGAGGTGGTAGAGGTAGCCGAAGAACTCGTCGAAGCCGTGCAGGGTCGGCAGGTACTTGTTCAAATCGCCGAGGTGATTCTTGCCGAACTGCCCGGTGGCATAGCCTTGCGCTTTCAGCGCGGTGGCGAGCGTGCATGCCTGGGCCGGCATGCCGACATCCGCGCCCGCTTGACCCACCGTGGTCAGACCGGTGCGGATAGGCAGCTCGCCGGTGATGAAGTTCGCGCGACCCGCCGTGCAACTCGCTTCGGCGTAGTAGTCGGTGAACCGCATGCCTTCCTTGGCGAGGCGCATCAGGTTCGGGGTCTTGCCGGACATGATGCCCTGGTGGTAGGGCTCGACGTTAAACCATCCGACGTCATCGCCCATGATGAAGAGGATGTTCGGTTTCTTGTCAGCAGCCTGCGCCGGAGCGCCGACGCCGACGGCCAGCCCGAAGGCTAGTGTGAGCAATATTAGTTTTGGTATTTGTTTCATGCTTCTTTCTTGTTTGGGTTGAGGTTGCAACGAGCCGGCCTTTGCAGACCGACCACCGCTGTTTTCATTGGTTTTCTCTTTTTGTTGCAGTTGTCTTGGAGATGATTTCATCGGCAAGAGAGAATTCACGCAGGAACGTTTGCAGTCTTCGTGGGCTCGTGTCTATGAGACCTTAGTCCAATACGTCCGCGTGGCGGAGCGCACTGCGGATGCTCAATTAGCATGAACAGAACCGACGTGCTTTACGGCACTTTCTCAGCTGTGACAGCGGTCTAGTCTTGTTACCAACCTAACGATTCACAACACCAACAAAGACAGCAAACGATAGGTATTACAATTAATCCTCAGCGATTTGTTCCACATCTCCTTCGTCCTCAATTTTCTTCTTATCCTGGGCGCTGAGGTTAAGAGGCTTCACATCAACCGTAACTTTCTTAATCGTTCCGGTAAACTTGTTGTCCCTTTCTTTATAATCATTCGACACCGGTGTTTCATTATCCATCCCTACATCAACTCCTTCGTCGCCCGAATACGCGTATGGCTGTGTCTTTGGTATTTTCCCTTCAGCAACTCTCTGGCTATCTACGTACAAAATGGATTGCCCACCAGCCCCTGGCTTACCGCCGTCAAACACAAACTCGTATTTAATAGTATGTTTACCGGCAGAAATAGGTTCGGATGAGGCGATCTTAGTATGTTCAAGGCCGAAATAGTTATACTCGTGATGAAGCTTTCCGGCTTTCATATAAAGCGTCCACCCGCCAAAGCGACCGGCCTGGCAAATGATAACCCCATCCGCGCTGCGATTCGGCAGTTCGACGTCGGCTGTTATGCTAAAGGAGCGGTTCTTTGTGTTGATAAACGCGTTTTCCATTATACCGATCATACCCGGATAAAGCGTCAATGAAGTGCGTTTCCCCATCAGGTCGGGTCTCCCTGCTGTGGCAGCATCGAATCGTTCGGCTCTGCGGTCATCGATAGGCAGAACATGGTATTTCTCTGCTACTTTCATGAAGAGATTCTGCATTTCCTTGAGTTTCCCAGGGTTCTTTGTCGCGAGATTGTTCGCTTCACTAAAATCTGCGTCCACATTATACAGTTCCCACACATCATCTTTTAGTGGTGGATTCTGAGTCATCAACCACGGGATGGAATGCCGCGTGCAGGCTACCCAGCCATCATGGTAAATGGCGCGGTTACCAAACATCTCGAAGTATTGGGTCGTATGACGATCCTTAGCTTTTGCATCATCGAAGGTATAAACCATCGAAGGCCCATCGAAAGGAAGTTGCGCAGTGCCATTCACCATTTTTGGAAAAGGCAGACCGACTGCTTCCAATACAGTAGGAGCAATATCTACGACATGACTAAACTGCGACCGGATCTCACCCTTAGCTTTGATTCGTTCGGGCCAATGCATTACCACTCCGTTGCGAGTGCCGCCCCAGTGAGAAGCAACCTGCTTGGTCCATTGGAAAGGAGTATCCAGAGCATGCGCCCAGCCAATGGCATAATGCGGGAAAGTATTTGGACTTCCCCAGTCATCTATATGGTTCATCATCTGGGAAGCAGTGCCAATAATGCCATTTAATGCCATCATCTCGTTATACGATCCTTCCGGTCCTCCCTCGGCGCTCGATCCGTTATCGCCTACAATGTAGATGAAGAAAGTGTTATCGAGCTCGCCCATGTCAGCTATTGATTGAACCAATCTTCCGACTTCGTAGTCGGTTTGTTCGGCAAAGCCGGCGAAGACTTCCATCTGCCGTGCCAAAAGTTTTTTCTGGTCAGCATTCATGGTGTCCCATGCAGGAATTTCGTTGGGGCGAGGCGTTAGCTGCGCATCTTGTGGAATGATCCCCATTTGCTTTTGCTTCGCGAAGATTTCCTCTCTCAGCTTGTCCCAGCCCTCATTGAACTTGCCTTCGTATTTGTCAGCCCATTCCTTGGGAACATGATGCGGCGCATGGCACGCGCCGGGTGCAAAGTAAACATAGAATGGCTTATCAGGAGTAAGTGATTGCTGTGCCTGTATCCAGTTAATTGCCTGGTTAGTCATGTCGATGGTAAAATGGTATTTAGGGTCATGGGGCGGTTCAACCCTCGCGACGCCATCGACAATGGCTGGAGACCATTGATTGGTTTCTCCGCCGATGAAACCATAAAATTTGTCAAAGCCGGAATGGGTAGGCCAGCGATCATAGGGACCTGAAACCGAAACTTCCCAGGGCGGGGTCTCGTGATATTTCCCAAAGGCTGCGGTGCTATAACCGTTCTGGCGAAGCATTTCCGCCAGTGGCGCTACGCTATTGGGACGGATACCGGTGTTGCCCGGAAAGGCCGTAGCCAGCTCCATGATAGCGCCTGCATTATTTACATGATGGTTACGACCGGTAAGCAATGCCGTGCGCGTGGGCGAGCAAAGGGCAGTCGTGTGAAAACGGTTGTAACGCAACCCAGCCGCAGCCAGCTTCTCAAGCGTGGGCATGTTGATGGGTCCGCCAAAAGCGCTCGAGGCAGCAAAACCGACATCGTCAAGCAAAACGATCACCACATTGGGCGCTTTTGCCGGCGCCTTCACTTCGAAACGCGGCGGTGCTTTTGCATCCCTGGCGTCCAGCACTGTTGATTCAGGATAGATTGGTTCTTTGACAGGTAGAACGGTGCGATCGATCTGCTGCGCCGGCAACGATAATGGCAGCAAGCTTAATGTGCCGACGAGCATGGAGACGACTGGCGAGTTCTTCTTTAGAATTGCTGATTTCATGTTGTGTTAGTTGTTTGGTTCTTACTGTTTTGCTTGCTTGCTAGTTGTGGGGTCATTCGTTGGTGATGCAACGATGAGCGTGACCAAGCGTCCGCGGCCAGGCCGCGCGCCGACTATCAAAGTCATGGTTCATCAAGTGGCCTTAAGCAACGACTAGCGGTCACGCCAGAAAATTATGGCGGAGTCCACGCAAAAAACTATTGGACTTTGGTCGTATGCGTCGTGCCCAAAGTGGGAGTCTCACGCAGCAGCGCGCTTGAACCCGCGCCCAGACGTGTCAGACACTTCAACGCCACCGCCGGCGGGATTCCGGCTGGCTTGATTCGGTCCTCAGTCATGAGATAAACGGAGCCAGACTGCGGATTGGGAGCGCCGGGCACAAACACGGCTAGGTGGCCGTCTTCAAGACGCTCGACCAGGAAGGCGATCTGCCAGGCATCCTCAATCCGCGCGAGAACGACTTGAGGCACCGGTTCATCCTCGACGCCGAGAAGGCTCTCACCCATGCTTTTGATGAACTGGTAACCTGGCACGTTCGATAGCACCGCGGACTCAAGCCAGTTGACGCTCCGTTTCGCGAGCGCGGTTCGCGCAAACAGTCCGGCAACGAAACAGAAGATTAAGAGCAGTGTGATCGCCAACACGTGGGGTGTGCGGAGACCGATAAGCGACTCAAATGGGAGCCGGGCCGCGATTGGATCAACGAGTTTATGCGCGATGGCCAGCGCCTTGCTGAGGACAATGATCAGCACGACAATCGGCACGAGAAACAGGATCCCGCCCACAAGGGTCGTCCTGAAAAAGTGGAGAAAACCTTTCATCGTTTGACACACCCCGTTGCCACCGCTGCAAAGCTCCTACCTCGCCGAGGCAGCCTGATGTTTCGTTCGTATTACGAGGCTAACCGTCCGTACCGTCAGCTTGGTACCAGCGGAGACCATAACGGCGAGCGAGGTCGTGATCCCAGCGCAGGTGGTCATCGCAATCAGAATGAACGCTTTCTTAGTCATATTCAAGTCTTTAGAGGTCGATGGGTCAAGCCAAACTTAAGTTGGAAGGCGTGGAGTAGCCTAAAGGTTTATGGCGGTTTCGATTCAATAAGGGTGGCTTTCATTGGCCTCATTTCGCGAGCTGGTGCAAGGCGTTGAGCATCGGTTCGCTGGAAATCCGGATCAGGCCGCCAAAGGGCTGGTCCAACTCCAAGATCAGGAAAATGGCGCCAGAGACAGCGAGGGCCGAAACCATCAAAGCAAGGATGGCGGTCGCATTGGGTGGCGCGAGCACGCTGAAGCCGAGAAAAATGATTGCGAGCCAGGCGACAAGGATGATCAGCATCGGCTTCGAAATGGACGCGACCGACTGCGCTACGAGCAGCGATCGAACCTGGCCAATATCTGTAGCCAGGGTCGCTGCCTGCGGCTTGAGGCTGCGCTGCGTGTCGTCGTTAGGCGCGAGATGCTGGATTGCGCCATAGGCTACATTACCGGCTTGCGTGTTGGGAGCCAAGCTCGCCGGTAGGCCCGCTTCGCCAGGCCACATTCGTTGGACCGCTTCTGCGACGCTGTCGCGAAGCCGCGCGCGGGCATCGGCGGCTTCCGGTCCGTAAATGGCCAACAGCCGGTCGAGGAACGCGACCTTCGCGGCCATCTGGATCACTTCGTTTCGTTCGGTGTCGTAGGAGCCCTTGGCCGAGCTCACCAGCAACCCCAAGACCAGGGCCGCCATAGTCGCCACAAGACCCATGGCCAGTTTCACAGCGTCCCTGCTGTCGGCACTCAGATGATCCTCGGGAAGAAGGCGACGAAGAATTCTTCCGAGCAACACAGTTCCGATTAGGCATCCGAACACAATGACGGCGGTGAGAGTTGTATTCATCGTGTGCTTATCAACCTGTTTGTTTGATTTATTTCCATCGCAATGAGTTACTGTACTTAATGCGCAGCCGACCTCCTCTGTAACTGCGAAGGCGGAACTAACAAGTGCCAGCATGGCGCCTGGCCGATGGTTGCAACGAGCTTCATTCGATTGTCGTCCCGGATGGCTTGTCTTTTTGCGCCACGAGAATCTGAAAGCCGGGCCGCAATTGGATCAACGAGTTTATGCGCGATGGCCAGCGCCTTGCTGAGGACAATGATCAGCACGATGATCGGCACGGGAAACAAGATGCCGCCCACAAGGGTCGTCCGAAGAAAGTGGCCGAAATTTTTCATCTTACTTTCGTTTTCAATCGCGATTTAATGGACCAAACGCATTCGTAGCAATTGTGTTCACGACGTCACTTCGCCGATTCGATTTTTTATGCCGTGTTGAAGTTACGGGGGCTTGATCCGCGAAGAGGCAAGTCGATCACGAAAGTGGCGCCTTTCCCCATTCCCTCGCTGCGCGCACGAATAGTGCCGGCGTGCATTTCGACGATGGCTTTGCTGATCGCGAGACCGAGTTCCAGCCCTTCGCTCCGCGAATCGGCTTGTTCGAAGGCATCGAAGACTTTTGCGATAAATTGTGGTTCTATGCCCATGCCATTGTCGCTGACCTCGATGGTGATCGTTCTTGGGTTAGGATTGTACGATCGCACAGAAATAGCGCCGTTTTCCGGCGTGAATTTACAAGCGTTGCGCAAGATGTTCCAGAAGACTTGCTGTAAGCGGGGCGCATCAGCGACCAGCTCGTGCCGAGATGCCGCCAGGGTCACGGAGAGCTTGAGATGTCGATCTGCAATGTCGCTGCGTACGATCTCCATTGCAGACTGGAGGAGCTCATGCACGTCGGTCCTGCGCAATTCTAACTTCAATTTCCCGCGCGCGATCCGGGCAAGATCGAGCATGTCCTCGATCAGACGCATCTCGAGTTCGACATTTCCGCGGACCATTTTCAATCCTTGCTGCACGTCTGGCCTGAGGTCGGGTTGTTCCGCAGCGTTGTCGGCCCAGGTCAGGACGGGGCCAAGCGGCCCGCGCAATTTGTCACTTAGCGTCGCAAGGAATCGATCTTTTGCCGTCTTTGCCGCACCCGCGTTTTCCTTTTCACGTTGCAACTCCTGCACGATTCTCCCTCGCTCGATGAAGAGCCCGATCTGGCTTCCGAGTGCTTCAACCATCTGGAGCAAATCTTCATCGGGCTCCACGACGTTGTTGCTGAACAGCTCCATTATGCCATCGATTTCGCCGTGGAAGAACAGGGGAAAGGCAAATCCACCGTGCAGACCAGCCTCAGCCGCATAAGGAGCTCGGGGAAAATTTGGGTCGCGCGTAACGTCGTAGACCCAGGTTGGTTTTTTTGAATTCCAAACGCGCCCGGGCAGGCCCTGGCCTTTGGCAAGGGTAATTACGAGAGATAAATCGGAGAATTTCTTCACTCGCTCTGATGCCTCATGCCAAACGTTTCGACAGCGCAATCCGCCGGCTGCTTCGTCGTAAGTCCAGATGGCGGCAAACGCCCAATCTCCACTCGCGGCCATTACCTCCAGGAGTTGGGTGGCGACTTCGGCCAGCGTCCAGGAGCCGGCGAGCAAGTTGGTAACGGCATACTGAGTGGTGCGTCTGCGTTCGGTCCGAACGCGTTCGGTTATGTCACGCACAATTTTTGAGGCACCGATAACCTGCCCGCTCTCATCTTTGATTGGCGAAACTGCCAGCGAAATGTCAAGCGCGGTCCCGTCCTTTCGAAGGTGTATCGTCTCGTAACGAATGATGCGCTCGCCTTGGCGTAGCCGTTCGATAATTCCCAACTCTTCATTGTGGCGGTCAGGCGGTACGAGAATCGTGATCGGCTTGCCGATGACCTCACGAGCGCTGTAGCCAAAGAGTCGTTCCGCTTCCTTGTTCCAACTGGTGATCGTCTCATCGAGATCTTTGCTGATGATCCCGTCACCGGAGGACTCAACGATCGCAGCCAGGCGGCGGTTAGTTTCTTCGGCGCGTTTTCGCTCGGTGATATCGCGTAAGTATGCTGTAAAAATCGGCGACCCATTGACTTGGGTTGCGTTGATCGCAAGCGCCACCAGAATCTCGCTGCCATCGCGGCGTAGTGCCTCGATTTCGATCAGCTTTCCGATCAACGGACCTTGGCCCGTTTTCAGATAGTGAGCCAACCCTTGTCGATGTCTCTCGCGAAGTCTCGGGGGGATAATCAGTTCGGCCAGCTCTTTGCCCACTGCTTCATTACGGGTAAAGCCGAATACCCGCTCCGACGCCGGGTTGAATTCCTGTACGCGCCCGGTTGCGTCCATCGTGATAATGCAATCGAGCGCCGAGTCGAGGAAAGTGCGACTGAGCGCCTCCAGCGTTGCAGCCGGATTGCGCGCTTTGTTTCGCTGTTTTTGCTCAGATGCCACCGGGACCCACGCCTCATAAATTGTTATGAAGCAACGTGGAAGCAGAGAGACTAACAGGTTTGACCCGCGGCAAGCAATTCTTTTCGAATAGGACCAAGGTCTGATACTGCCTGCCGTATGAGGCGTAACTAGCCTTGCGCCCAAGAATCAGGAATGAGGGTTTCATTTGTAGTTAGTCTATGGTTAGTTATTCGGGCGCGGTGATTGGGATCAGTCGATGCGCAAATTAGCTAGAGGTCGTCTTGTTGAACTCGATCATGCTGAAGGCGGGACGCGTGGAAAAAGGCAGAACACGCCGAAGAAGTAAGCGCAATGAAGAAGAGCGGCGAGAACCGGGATCGCGTTCCACCGCGTATGAGCAAAGATCCTGGAGTTAGTCGTGGGCGTTCGACAACTACGAATTCACCAGATGAGAGCGGCATTGTGGTCAGGAAACTATCTTAGGGTCGCGCCGCCGACTATTGGACCTTGGGCCTATGTCACGGCGAGACGCGTTCGATTCCTCCAATGGTGTCGCGTGCGCATACGGCACGGCTCCCGACGCGAATTTGAACGGAGTTTTGACGACGCTTCTCTCTTCATCGGTAGGTTGGTTTGGCAGATACGGTGACCTGCATGATCTCGACAGCGGCCCATGTTCCTGAAAGCTTTATACAAGCCGGGTACCGATCATGGAGACTGAAAGCATCGTCCGCCTGCTAACCATCGGTTCCCTGGCTGGCTTATTAATGGCTGTTGGAATGAGGCTGACGATAAGGCAGGTCGTAAACGCGCTGCGCAAGCGTCGTCTGGCGCTTATCATAACTGTGAATTTCGTGATTGTTCCGGTTCTCGTCCTGGCGGCCACGAAGCTTTGCGGTTTCAAAACGGAAGTCTCCATCGGAATGATCTTATTGGCTGCGGCGCCTTTCGCACCTGTAGTGCCGGTATTTACGCGGATGGCGCGCGCAGATCTGGCGCTGGCCGCTGGGTTAACAGCTCTGTTCCCAGTCCTTTCGGTGTTTCTGACTCCTGTCGTGTGTCAGATGATGCTGAAGCAGGTTGCGCATTCCGGCGTGGTGCAATTCAACGTCAGCGAAGCATTGCTCGTCTTGCTCGCGACGATCGTGCTTCCGCTTGGCCTCGGTATGGCCATTAGGTATGTCGCACTTCCGTTCGCTCGGAAGACCATGCGTCCCGTGGAGATCTTTTCTGAAATGGCGGGAGCGGCATCGCTGACTTTCGTGACCGCTACGGAATGGCCAGCAATAGTGGCCGTGGGCTGGCGACCGTTGGCGGTAATGGCGGTCGCCAGCGAGCTCTCCCTGCTCCTGGGTTATTCGCTGGGTGGACCGGATCGCGGTGCCCGGCAAGTCATCGGGTTAGGCACGAGCAATCGCAACATCGCGCTCGCCCTGCTGGTGGCGCTCCAAGCATTCGGTGGGACAGAAGTGGTGTCGTCCGTGGTGGCCAATGGGTTGCTCCTGATTCTGCTTGGCTTAATCCACGTAGCCTTCTGGCGATCCAGATGTCAGCGAGCCAGCGAATAGTGGTCGAGCAATGGGCCGAGTTCCTCTTGGATCCATTCCTTGGAGAGCCCGAACTCTTCGAGAGTATAGTGGTGTCGGCTTTGGAACCCCTGCTCGTGATCTGCTGCTGCCCTCAGGCGCGCACGGAAGGCATCGCTCATCGTCCACCCAAAGTAATCGTAGAGTTTTCCTACCACCGCCTCCGGATCCTGCGTCAGGTCGCGGTAATCGAGACAATAATACTGGCGGGGATTGACCTTAGAGCGGAATTGAAACAAGTGTTGATACCACTTGACCGCCAGTCTGGCGTACGATTTCGAGATGGGGCCGTCCTTGGCAATATCGGGTGAATGCGTTCGCCAGACCGGATAGAAGACGCTTACGTGCGATGGAACTGATTGGTAGGGATGCCGGATGATGGTGATGAATTTAGCGTCAGGGAAGGCTTCCAGCAGAGACTCCACTGACCCGGAACTCTGCGTCGCTTTTGAGAGCACTGTCTTGCCGGGGCCGTTGGCGTAGGGCTGACGCTGGAGACAGCTTCGATAAAAGCGCATTAGTTTGCGACGTTGCCCGGCGCCGAGCGCATCGGCAAAGCCAGCCTCCCACAATTCATCGATGTATGGAAACAGAAGGTAAATTGCTTCAGTAACAAAGCTGTAAACAAAAAAACCGTCATCTTCTTCCGGCTGATCGAACCGAAGCTTGTGCATATCGTCCCAGCCTCCGAAGAATTTTTTCTCAGACCAAATCATCAGCTGTGCCAGCATTTGGCCGGTGCAGCGGTCGATGCGAGCAAGGCCGGTGAGACACCGCTGGTACAAGACTGATGGGAAGATGGTCTGATAAAGCTTGGCATGCACGAAGCGCTCTTCATCCAGCGCCATCAGCTTTTGCAGAAACGTTGTCCCGCTTCGGGGCGGGGCGATGATGAACACAGGCTCGCGCACCTCCTGGCAGAGAAAAGACCGGAACAAAAGGCGATCCAATAACCGGCCGAAACCGATCACGATCCACATCAGCCAGTACAGGATGGTAAAAAAAATTACGTAGGTCCAACGACGCAGGCTGAATCGGGTCTTACAAAACGCGAAATACTCAGCCCGAAGAAACAAGTTTAGGTTCGTATACATCGCGATCGAAATCCCTGACTATTTTGATTTCATAGGTGCTGAGCTTCGAATGCAGCCAACGCGCTGAGTTACCGGACCGCTTGAGCAACAGTCGGCTTTGGCGCGCTAACTGTTTTCAGATGCAAATGCAGGATGCGTTTAAGCTCTGCGATGTTTTGTGGATAGTTAACCAGGCCGTGCGGACCGGGAACAATCACCTCGGACAGGGCCCGATTCATATGCGAACTCCAATAGGGCACAATGCCGTCACTGCTGTCGGCCAGCGGTCCGGGCTTGCCGCGATTGCCGATGATGGAGTGATAGGGCGCCTGGACCGGGACTGTGTCCATCGTTTTTAGGGCTGGACTGTCCGGTGAAAGTCCAGTGCCAACATTGGGCCGGTCCTGGAGTCCCTTTACCTGTGCAAGCTCCGGGCCAACGTCGTTCTTAATGGCGCCGGCGATGCCGCTCGGCAGAGTAATGAGACGCATCGCAAATTCCGCCATGGGACTGATCGCAAGTTTGCTGCCGCGATGCGGTGTGCAAATGAAGACGACTCGTTTGATCCGTTGATTGGCGTTAAAAACGAGCGCGCGATGGACGAGGCTCCCTGGAGGAAGCGTTTTGAAAATCTGCCTAGCCGGCTCCCCTACAACCCGCTCCCAATTCTCGGGCTTTAGAGTCACCACCTGCATCTGGGCGAGAATCCCGCCCAAACTGTGGCTAACCACCACGTAGTTCCGGTGATTCGGGTAAAGCTTGTCCACGTTTGCCAGCGCTTCGCGTAACTTGAGACCCGAGTAGACGATAGGATTACCGGTTGGATAGCCAAATACCCAGTACTGGTAGCGTCCCCGCAATACGGGATCTGCTTCAAGGTCGTTAATCACATTCACCCACATCTGGTCAGTGGCCATGAGGCCATGGACGAAGACTACTGGAATCCGGTCGGGATCGTAAGGTTGAAGAAAATAAAGGCCGGTCGGGCCCGACCAGTGGCTCATGCCAAACACGCCCATTAATCCCGTCAACGTTTCGTTGATGTGCTTGTAATAAAGGAGTGGCGCAGAGTAGTTGGCCGCTAATGGGCGGACCGCGCCTTCAACGCGAGCTGTTGGTTGCTTTGCCGGGCGGCGGAGCGCTAGAGTTGCGTCCCGCCCGTGAAAATCGAGTGTGGCAGTGACAGGCGCATTGATCCCACGCGGTGGCGCGAAATCTTGCCCTGGCACAAGATGCACGCCGACGAGGGTGCCACCCACGCCCTCCACTTCGTCTGGCTTTTTAACGTACTTTCCCTTCTTTTTTTCTATCGAACTAGCCAGTTCGAGTGAGGTGAAGTAATCGGGCGCCCAGACGCCATATCCGGCAGGTTGAAAGTGCAAATGATAGGTCTCGCTGCCGTTGGTTAGGGTTAGCGGATGGTTCCACAATCGACCCCCATCCGCTGAGCGAAGCAGAACGGTTAGTTCTGCGGCGGCTGTATTGTAAGTCTCGCGTGCCGGCGTTTCCTGGGTTCCCTTCCCGAGCAGTGGAGTGGTAACCGCAGCGGCCTGCAAATAATTGGCGGCTCGTTTCTCCACCGGAACGCGCGATGATCGCGCCTCGTTCAGGCTTGTTGCCGCGGGCCCATACTGCGGACGGCCAGCCTGCTGCGGAGTCGTCGCGCATCCGGCAAAAAACGCGAGGTATGTTCCGGCCGCGATGAGGCGAAGTCGGATCGTTGTTTTTGTGTGTTTAGGCTTCATGAGATTTTGGCGTGTTACTCTGATTCGTTTGTTCTGATCTGAGTGCAATTTTGTGGTACCTGCCGTGAAATGCCTATAAGACTTTAGGGCTATAAGGCAGCTGCGCTTTTTTTTGTAACAGCTGCGCGCGGGCCACCCGGCGGCGCCCATCCTATCCGAACATTCGGTTTCGCTAATCTCCGGCAGATCAACTTCATTTTTCCCGATGCTCAGCCGGTCCCGGTGCGGAATAGAGCGACACCAGGCGTGCGATCAGGACGGCAACATAGAGCAACCCGGTCATCGCTTCCATTGCTGCAAGCATGCGTGCGACTTTCGAAACTGGAGTGATATCGCCATAGCCGACTGTGCTCAGTGTGATGAAACTAAAGTAGAAACCATTGAAGCCGTTCATCGATCGTGTTCCTGCGTTCGTGTTGAAAGAAAAGGCTCCTCCTGGCGTCAATTGGTCCACAAGCCAGTAGGCTAGTGTCCAGAGCAAACCGAGCATCAGGTAGGCGGCAATGCTCGCACAGAGCACTTCGGTGTTTACCGAAGGCGCGCGCAGAACGAAGCGCAGCAGATTCATCACGACAAAAGCAATCAAGACAAGTGCTGCCGTAAGAAAGACGGGAGGCGGAACAAGGTCCGGCCGGAAATGATTTATCCATCTCGCGGTGACCGCCGGGATCGCCAACAAGAGTGCGACAATTAGCGTGCGGCGGCGGCTGGCGACAGCAAGAACGGCGGAGAGCAATACGAAAGAAAGCAGAATCGATACAATGAGAGGTCCGCCTTTGACTTCCTCGACAAAAGGGGCACAAGTGAAAAGAAGAGCGAGCGCAACTAGAAGTTGCACTGTGGAGAAGCGACGGAATCTTAGTCGCCGGAGCACGGGTTTCATTAGACCTGTTCTTGATGCGGTCTCATTCATTTAGTTTCACAAGGTCGCGACGTCACAGATGCTTTACACCTAGCGATCATCAGCGCCTTTTTTCGAAGTCCACCTAACGGATCCTGGTCGATGAGCTTCAGAAGGGTTACTCGCTACTTTACCAAACCGGTCTTCTCGACGGGTGCTGGACGCCCGCCTGTCGGGTAGAGCAGGGTGAGGTTCAAGCGCACACCCCAATCGGGGCCGTACCGTGGGGAGTCGGCATAGTACTTCCCGCCGATTTGGATGCTGATCGGCTGCCTCCCGATTTTCAGAATCTGACTGATTTGAAAAATGAGCGGCACAGTCCATTTCCCGTCGGCTGATGTGGCGTTCCAGTTTGCGGTGGATTCCGAGCTCAGCGTGAAAGTCGTGTGCGTCTTCGTAGTGTAGGCAATGAACGGTTGAACGAACATCTGGCTGAGACTACTGCGGTGTTCCTCGATTACGACCGACCAGAGCTGGTTCATTAGCGCGCCCATGGTCCAGGCACCCGTCTGCTTCAACACAACCAATGTCGGCCCGATCGAGAACGTGCCCGAGCCGAGGAGGTCGTTGGTTCCAGTCGGATAAAGAAAGGCTGGACCGAGGCCCCAAATCAAACCGAACGGACCCGGGTTCTTGGGTGAAAGGAAAAAGCTCTGAGTGGTGTCGCTAAGACCATCCTGCGAACGATTCTGCGGCTGCAGCGGAGAATTCTTCGGCAGGTTCGGGATGTAAAACAGATCGTGCTGCGAAACCACGGGCAGGATTGTGCGCACGATTACGTTCCAATCTTTGCTAATTGAGATTGGAATGACCGGCTGAATGTTAAGCGTGAACTTGTAGCCGTTGCCCGACGGGCCATAGCCCCAGTCCTCGTTCGCCTGAAAAGGCACACTGATGAGCGAAGCGATTGGATTGGCAAGTTGTTTCGCCAGTTTATCGGCCTCGGCGGCTTCCGAGGAGGATTCGGTGACTGCGCCGTAACTAAAATTCTCGCCGCTCTGCAAAGGCAAGCGAAGCGAAACGCCCACCTCAGTAGCGAAAGGTTCGCCGATCGCCCTGGCGTTTGCATCGACCTGCGGCGGTTCCGTCGCGTGAGCGGCCGGAACCACCGACAGAATTCCCAACGTGAGAACAGTGATTCCTACAAGGAGTTCCATAAGTCGATCCACCCTCACCCGGGCCTCTCCCTGCCAAGGAGAGGTGGTCGCTTCTCCCTGGGGGAGAAGGTGAGGATGAGGGCGTCTGGAATAAAACAGCGCGAGCGATTTCGCTTTTGAAACCGCTTGTAAAGGGACTTGAGGCCGCTTCACATTGTCTGCTCAATCCTTTCAGTATTTCTGGTTTAATCCCCCTGCATCGGATTCAACGGACCAAACCCGTCGAACACCTCGACATCAACGTGCCTGGGTCCGGCAGTCTCTCCCGACCATACAGGAGATCCTTGCAGCATCTGCTGCTGCTGCTGTTGAGCTGTCTGGCTCGCCTGGGCTTGGCTCGCCTGCTGCGCCTGAAGCGACCGCTTATACGCGTTGAATTGGGCTTGGGTCCCGACAAGGATCTGGCTCTTGTTTCCAGTGGGAAATACATAATAAACTTTCCCCTGGTACTTCACGGCCGAGACCCTGTCCACAGCCAGCTGGCTTACTTGTTGTTGCTGCTTAGGCGTGGTGACCGTCTTAGACTTAAAGCCTGCTTGCGTCAGCAGCGCCTCTTTCTGGGCGACCGCGGACTGGCTGGTGCCGGTGGTCTGGCATGCTGTGATCAGCGCCAGGATCACCATCGCAGTGACAATACTTGTTAGTGTTAATAGTTTTTTCATATGTTTTGAGTTGAGTGTATTGGTTGTATTCTTATTCGTAAAGAAAATTTAGATCGGTTTGATCATGGCACGCTGTCGGCACGGCTGCCTATAGGACTTTAGGGCAATACGCACCTGTTACAGAGAAGGAGACCTTCGACGCACTTCGTTGGTCGGGCGATCGTGAATCCGAAAATGGGGCGAACCCTTCGAGGCTCTGCCCGCTCGTGTTCGCGTTTGCCCGCGCGAAAGGCTCCCAGCCTCGAGAACGCCTGGATCAGAGCAAAACCACTGTCTCGCCGTGCCACGCCGCAGTCAGTGTATAGGTCTGCCCTTTTGCGACCGTAACACTCTTTCGCGTTCGCGACAGAGATAATTGGTTCGGTCGCAGGAGTACGGAGACCTTGTGCTGTCCTGGTGACAAGGGACCCCTGTAGGTTTCCCCCACGCCAATGCTACCTACACTCACACCATCTATCTTTATATCGAGGAACAGCCCCGTCCCGAGGTTGGGGGCTCTCCGAATGACCAGTTGAGCAGCACCTTGGCTAGTCGTTGCAGCAACGGAAGCCGGCGCCCCAGAAGCCGCTGTGCCGGTCGTTTCGCACCCTGATAAGCCCGCGCACGCCAGTGTCGCAATTAGCAGAACATAACAGTGGTAACTAATTTTTTTCATACCCAAGATTACTTTGATGCAGGTATTTTATGCAAATAAGACCTTGGTCCCATATGCCGATCCTAATGAACCTCGGTGCCAAGAAATGTAGCGATTTAGCGGCTCTCATCCGTAAGGACTAAAGTCGCCGATCGCGTTGCCGTTCGCGGCGACTTGAGGAAGCTCTCTCGCCGATAGATTAGCGACTAAGAACGATACATCCGATAAGAGAGTCATTGCGGCCATGGCAAAGGTGATTTTTCTCACGGTCACGCAATTCTATCCGCGGATTGCGTTAGCGCCTTACGTCACCACCACCCAAGCAGTGCTCCCCTGATACATGACCGCACGGTAGTAAATGCCTCCGACGTAGCGGCAGGAGGAGCCGTGATAAACCACCGTACTGTAGCCCGCAGGAACGGCGGCATAGTAGCCGCGCGGAAGCGTTGCCGCAGCGACGGCAAGTCCCGGAGCTATGCCGACACCAGCCACGCCGACGCGTCCTATCCCAACCCCGGCGACGCCAACGCCGACTCTGCCCACTCCCACTCTGCCTACGCCAACGCCAACACCAACGCCGACTCCCCTTCCACCGACGCCGACTCCCACTCTGCCCCGTGCGTAGGCCTGACCGTTACCCAGCAGATAGACTGCTGCAGCAACAACCAGCACAAGCCATGTTTTCCCGCAACGATATCGCGGCCGAGTGTTATTGCTGATTGCTTTCATTGGATAATTTGAACCGAAGGTAAGTGTTGTCATAGAGTTGTTACTTTCTGTATGGCTTTTCGTTTCGATGTTGAGTGATCGCTTTTCTTCGTGGCTTGGGCCTCCGCGCTGGTAACCATCGGAATTCGGTGGGAGTCGGCAGGCGGTGTGAAGACAAACGTTTGGTCGGTGACCGGCGCATCCAGATTCCATCTGGTGAACTCAATGTTCAGGTCTGTTCCGGCCCGGGTCCCACCTTTTAGTTTGGCGGTCATCTTTATGGGAAGACTGTCGTTGACGCCAATCCACAACTCCGCGTCGGCAAGCTTACCGGCCAACTTCAGGTGATGGCAGTCGACGGGAGGATTTCCCGCCATCTCAGTGCCGGCGTAGGAAATCGTCTTCGCGCGAAATTTCATATCCTTATATGGATTGCTCATGACGAACTCGGCGAGCGGCGGCACGAACCCATATTTCTCAGCGAGTTGAGTGGGCAGGCCGTCGAGTGACGATTTCATCGGCACGGTCGAATACATATTGTTCTTGCCGTCGAACATCGTGAGATCCTTTCCGTTGAAATAAAGACGCCGCTCGCCGTCTTTACTCGTCGAGGTAGCGAACACGTTATTGGGACGCTGGACAGTGACTTCGATGTCGCACTTTGCCGGCAACACGTGAGCTTCTGCCAGGGCGGCGGCAATCTCCCGCGTCGCTTTGAAGCTGAAATGCTGGGCGTTACCCAGCTTGTCCGACATTGCTTTGAGAATGGCGTCGGCGTTGGGTTGCCCGGCGGCTGCAGGTTGGGCGGTGTCAGCGGCGATCGCCGCTGACATAGCTGCCGCGAGGAGCGTTATGCCCACGGCAGCGATCGTGGTGGTCGTTTTCATAGTAGTAGTTTCCTTCGTCTGCATGTAAGTCTGCTGAATTCGCGCATGCTTGCATATAGGACCTTAGTCCAATGCGATTCAGAGCGTGGAGAGAGCTCACTCGCTCGCCTTGACCGCGGGCGGATTCCAGCGTCGGTCGAGCGCATCAGACTTGGGCGCATAGAGCCGCATCGTCATGCCGAGGACGATCCCGCCTTATTATTGTCTGCCTTCTTGAGCTATGATTCTCTTTAACTGGCGGAGGCGCTCATCGACCATCGAGCGCTTCGGCCATGGATCCCCATAGAACCTCACCGTAGTGTTTCAAGTCGCCGATCCGAGGTCCCGGGTCCCGGGAGCCAATTCGATTCGTTCTCCTTACCAGGGCTCTCGAGGTGGATGTAGAAATCCAGCGAGCCTTTGGCATTGTATGTCATAGCGTCGCGATCACCGATCGAAAACGCTGCGAACTGTTGCTTCCTACCGCCGCACGCCAACCCCTACATCCTGCGCCTGACGGGAGAAACGATAGATCGGACAAACGTCGCCGTTGGATCTGCGATTCCCTCAGCGAGCTTTCACGCCTTTTTTGCGACCGTTGATGACGAAGGTGTTGTTTTCTCCCAACGTTGACCACGGCCCGCGCGGCACTTCACTAAAATTTACAAATCTCCAGTCGGTCACGTCCGTTTCGTTCAATTCGAGATAGTCGCGCACGGCTGGCGAGACATCGAGTCCGGCGCCTTTATTGAGGTTGGGTTTTGGCCGTTCGTTGCCAAACACATATTGCCAGTGATCGGTCCGGAAAGGTCCGGCGTCTTCCCATTGGGCATAGACCGTTCGATTGCCTTTGCGGATCGCGACCCAACGATCTTTACAGGTGGAAACGGCCGGGCCCTGGTATGCCTCCTTGAACCACGGCACAACGCGCGGCGCTTCGGGCCGATGACCAGTGCGTGCCTTATCGTTGTAGGGAAGGGCGCAGTAAAATGGGTTCTGCCGTGGTTTGAATTTGACGGGAATGTAATTGCTCCGGTGAGCAGGATTTGGGTCGTCAAAACCGCCGTAGCTTCTTGGCCATTGTTTGTCCCAGGAGCTGGTGCGATTAGGCACCGGATTATTTCCAGTCGGCTGTTCGCCGATCCAAAATACAGTTGTCACGATACTTGTTTTCCACGGATACCGCCGCGCAAGTCGAGAGGTCGCCGATAGCTGCCTGTCGGAGAGTGCGGTTGAATTCACCGTAAAGGGGCGACCGCCGGATGATTTTCTAATGAGGGGCTTGCCGCTTTCAGTGATCGCTTCGACTTGAGCGGCAAAGGCAGGATCAAATGCGAGGAAGATTGCGAAAGAAAAAAGGCCAAGTAAACAGCGCTTCTCCATCACTTTTCCAATCGGTTCCTCTCGGAGACTGCATGAAGCGCCGCGAAGTTCACTTCACGGCTCGCGAGCCAGCTTAGCGTATTGCGAGCTCGACGCAATCAGCAATGCAATCGGGCTACGCCAAGTTTTTCAGCCGTTCACCCGACGCCGTGATTCGTGTTTTCGACGCAGCGGGCTAGCTACTACTACGGCCCGTGAAAGTTACATCTCCGCGATCACCATGGCAGGTTTGATCTTCGTCTTCCCTTTCCGCCTGCGCTCCGCTGCTGAAAAGAGACCAACATTAACTTTCTTCTTGACGTCGCCATTCTTATTGCGGCGCACATAAGGCCGGTCGTTTCTCCGTCGCTTAATCACGCTGGCAGCTAGGGGGAGAGATTCAAGGTGCGCTGCAAGTCGGCTGGTCATCAGGGAAAACGAAATCCAAGTAACGGTGCCGGAGATAATGCCGGCTAAGATGGGAACTATCCTCGAAAGGTACCGGGCAAAAGAGTCTTTGGTGAGCTTGATTCCGATCCAATTAGCTACTTCGCGAGCGAGGCGGTAGAGTCCCCATTTGGTGAGCGCTTCGCGAGGAAGGCGCTTGATAACCTGAGCAGCAGCGCGCTCGGCTATGTCGCCAAGTATCTTCGCGGCTGACTCAGCGCCAAGCATAACTCCAATGAAAACAGTCAGGATCAAAAGAGTCTCGTCGTCGAGTTCGCTGTCTTCGCTGAATAGCTCAGGCCAGCCGTAGAGATATGCAAGCTTCTGGAGGATAACGAGAACATGCCAAAAAAACTGGGTCAAATCGGCTGGAACTGTGCCTGCAATCCACCAACCGCCCGGGATTCCGGATGCGAATGATAGAGCGCTGACGCCTGCTCGATGCCATTTAATGCTTGCCGTGGCGATATGCCGGATGGTGTTCTTGCTGACGCCTGCCTTAGCAGGAGAAGTGCCAATGGCAGATTGCAAAACTTTTTCGGTAACGTGCTTCGATAGCGCCCGCCGAAGAAATGCCTTGCGATCAACTTTAACACCGGGCAACGCAAGTGCAGTGCGAAGAACAGAATTCCAGACATCTTCAGGTACGCGGCCCGGTGGTAATTCGTCACTATCAGTCGAGCGTGTTTTAGGCCTAACGTGAGCTTTGTCGATAGTGAGCAGCTGATGCTGCTGGCCATTCTTTTTGATGTGTATAGTCATTGGATTACATGTTGCTGTCTGACGAGATCAAAGTCAGATGCCGGACGCCGTAGGTTGGCGTCGGGCGGTGGTTGTTTGCATGAGTGTGTTTTTGAGACGTCGGATCACGTGATCAAAGATGATTTTAACAGCGCTCGCGACAGCCCGTATATTGGACCTTGGTCCTGTGCGTTTAGGAGTCGCAAAGGATGATTGAGGTGACCGGCATAGAGTTTTCGATGCAGCGGGCAACGTGATTGAAACGCACGAGCGCGCTGGCGACTTCAAAGAGTGGTAAGGCCTCTGCAAATCGCTACTTGTCCGCGCGGCTCTCTCCGTTTAGTACCCTTTGTCACACCATTCCCGACTTCAATAATAAGCCCATAAACCCATTGGAGAGTTTTCTCCCCATATCATAGGCTCTTTTGGCGGGCCGACCATAAACGGTGGTACACAGTACCCGGCGCGCTTCTTTTACGCCAACTATGAAACTTATGATTTGGTATTTCATTCTGCCTCCTTAGCAGGGATAAGGGCGCCCTTGCGATGCGCCGCTACTGTGATCGGCTTGAGTATGCCGGTGTTGCGCTTTGAACGATTGTGGATTCCATGGCAGTGATTTATCGGTCAACAATTAATCAGGCTACTTGCGCGAGCTCCCACTTTGGTCTGCAATTGATCGTCGCTTTCGCTATTTGTGCGGCAGAATAGGTTTGGCTAGACACTGGGTCACGCCATTTGCCCACGCCACCAACCTAGCGTGTTCGTCTTGAACCGTCGTCAAGACCAACACTGCCACTGGCCGTGTTGTCGTAGCCGGATTGTGTTGCCAAGAAACACTCTTTTAAACACTCTTTATTAGAGTCTGTTTCCAAACGCTTATGGCCCCGAAAGCACCTATTGTTATAACAAATATCGAGATGAATCCCGCTATTAGTTTTTTATTCATTTTATTTTTTCTTAGTGTTTTTGACAGCGGTTTTAGTTTTTTGCTGACAAATTTGACGGATGGAATTTTAGTTTTGAGCTGAAGCGGCTGATGCATATTTAGACTTTCTATCTTTCCCCGCTGGTTGACGTTGGTGACTGCAAGCCTGAAGACGACACGAACCTCGCGGGAGAAGCGTCCTATGTCGGATTCAGATCTATTTAATGGCGTAGAGACTATATGACAACAGCCAGGGAGGCTATGGGACCTTAGTCTTACGTCCTGCCGCAGACGCGATGACGCTCTACCGCACGTTTGACCGCCGATAAGAGCCGACACCGGCTGAATGCTCGAGAATCAACTTCACTTCCCCGCCGTCGAGGATGTGCTCCCCTTCGGCAGGCTGTGGTATGGCGAGCTCGACGCAACCAGCAGTGCAATCGACTAGGCCAAGTTTTACGGTCGGTCACGTGATGCCGTAATTCGCATTTACGATGAAGCGGGCAACGTGATCGAGACGCACGAACAAGCGGGCCAGTTCAAGGAGCCATGAAGTGTTGCCACGTGAATGAGCAGCTAGGCTACGACGCCGTAGGCGATCGCGACCTTGTAAACGTTGCGCCGTTTCTGCTCGGAGAAGAAGTTGCCTGTCTTCATTTCGAAGTGGCTGACGCGTTGAATTCCCTCGCCGGCACGATGTTCTCGGCGAGCGCTTCGAAACGCGGGTCGCCATGCAGCGGGCGCAAATCCGGATCGACGCGGATCCAATTCAGGTCTGGCTGCTGTTTGGCGTAAGACGACTGAAGCCACTGCAACGCTTCGTCTTTTTGCCCCAGCGCAAGATGAATCAGAGCAAACGAATAGTCGGGGACATAACGCTCTTTTGCGATTTCTTGGATCCGGTTCAAAATGGCGAGAGCCGCCGGCCGGTCGCCTGCTTTCGCCTTTGCGGCCGCGAGCAGGCCGAGTGGTAAAGGATCATCATCGAGCTGTGTTGATTTTTCATATTCGGCGATGGCGCCTGGCAGATCACCGATGCACTCGAGCGCCTGGCCCAGCTGCCAGTGCGCAGTATAGTTGCGAGGATCCATTTCGAGCGCCTTTCGGAATTGCGCGACTGCTTCCTGATAACGACCAGTGATCCAGTAAACGGCTCCGGCATCGGTGATCATGACGAGCGAGAGCGGGTCAAGCTCAAGCGCGCGTTTCGCTTCAGCATTGGCGCGATCGAATTGTCCGAGAGCTGGAAGCGTGGAATCGCCGAACCAGTGGTGCGCGATCGCATAATTTGAGTTCAGCCGAATGGCTTCCTCGAACTCACGCACCGAGGCCGCAAAATCGAAATCGAAAAGAGAGTGAACGAGGCCGAGTGAAGCGTGCGGTTCACCCAGGGTCGGATCGAGCGAAATCGCTTTTTGCGCCATCGCGATCGCTTTTGGATACATCTCGGCAGGCACGCCGCCGCCGTAAAGCGGTAGCAGCAGATAGCAGTCGGCCATTCCGGCGTAAGCAACCGCATAGTTCGGATCGACACTGGCTGCTTGCTCGAAGTAACCAAGCGCCGTCTTCATATCTGCACTGGTGCGTTTGTTCCAAAAAAAGCGACCTCTCAAATAGAGCTCATAGGCTTCCGGATTCTCCGTTGGCTTTTTCGACATCTGTTTTTCCTCCGAGCCAGTGAGCTTTGCTTGCAACGTGTCGGCAATTGTTTTGGCTATGTCACTCTCAACGGAAAAGATGTCGGTCAGTTTACGATCGAAGGTATTGGCCCAAAGATGGGAATCATTTGCTGCTTTGATCAGTTGCACGTTCACGCGCACGACGTCGCCGCTCTTCTGCACCCTTCCTTCCAGGATGTGGGCGACGCCAAGTTGCTTGGCGATGTCGGCCAGGTTTTCAGGCGCGCTCTTATAATGCTGCGTGGATGTACGCGAGATGACCTTCAGGTCGGCGATCTTGGATAAGCGGGTAAGAATCTCATCCTGGACCCCGTCGGCAAAGTAAGCGTTTCCCTTCTCGTCGCTCAAATTCTCGAAAGGAAGCACGGCTATGCTTTTTTCGGGAATCGAAACCGCAACGCTTCCTTTGGCAGGTACCCGTGCAATGTTCGGCGATCCGCGACGAAGAAAAATTGAGACACTAATCGCCAATGCTACGGCCGAAACGACCAAAGCGACTGTGAGCAGAAACTTTGGCGACCAAGATGGACTGACCGGGCGGACGGGAGCCGCTCGTTGCTTCCATCTTCTCCTTCGCTTGAGTTTCTCAGGAACTTGTGGATTGCCGAGACCATCTTTGTAGAGGTTGAACAGGTGGAGGCGCAATCCGTGCTTCACTTCGCATTCCCCCAGATCGTGCAAATGCGGCTGCCAGTGTCGATATTGAGCTAAATCTTCCGCTATATGGCCGGATAAAAGAATGTGTCCGGCATCGCCGCAATCGAGCACTCGCTGGGCGACATTGATTCCCGCGCCTGCCAATGTCGTCTTGTCGTTAACGTCCTTGACTCGATTGACCGGACCGCTGTGAATCCCCATCCGGACCTGAATGTGCGGATGATCTTGCAAGGCTTTGCTGATCTCAACGGCACACCGCACTGGCTCTTCTGGGTTATGAAAAAAAAGGAGCGCCATCCCGTCTCCCGTTGGCATTCGGATGAGTTTGCCCGTTGTTTCTGCTGCCCGAAAAGATTGGCTGCTGCGCACGATTTGATTGAGTTCCTGCAGAAACTCGATCTCCTCGTCGACCAGCAATTTCGAATAACCCACGACGTCGATTAACAAGACGTGTGCGATCTCGAGCTCAATTTCTTTTTTGACCTCAGCGGACATTTCCTGTGTGGGGGATTCGAAATTGTGCACGGATTTATGGCCTAGGTCGAGGCCAAACCGTTCAGGCGGCGAGTTCTCATGAACCCGATGGCGGCTGACTGGCCTCCGCGTGCCCTGGATGGGTGCCAGAGGGGGGGCGGCTACGCGAAGTTCTACAGCCGCTCACATGATGATGTTATTCGCGTTTACGATGAAGCGAGCAACGCGATTGAGACGCACGAGCACACAAGCGATTTCAAAGACTGGTGAGCGAAGCCGCCGCGCTCGTAAGCAATTTGAGCGGGACAGGCCTAACTCTTACTCCTCCTACGAAGCCAGGGAGCGAGAATAATAGCAGCCAAAAGGACTACCTGAACTACTAAGGTAGATGTGTCGTTGGTCATTTACCTCGCGCAGCTACGATAAACCAGGCTCCTAAGTAAGTGATCCCCAAACACAACAAGAATAGCTCAACTAGCTTTAATACATATTCCATAAGTCTTTACCTTCCAGTTCCCTGTCCAAGTGTGCGATGAATAGCAGCGATAGACTTGTTGGATCCCCTTCGCGTCAAAGGATCGAGCAGTTCCATGAGGCGCGCCTCGTAAAAATCACACAGGGGGGACTCGCCATTTGGTTGCACCCATTCGGGATGTTGAATCCGCAGGTCGCCGTGAATCCGTTGCCGCAGCTCGGTGTAGGTGCGGACTTGGGGAGATACGGCAATTGACTGATCTGGAATGTTCATCTGTACCCTCCTCCTCTGTCGCGATTGCCTTCAAGTGACGCGGGCTCGCTCCACGGCGGCACAGGCTTTTGCGTGTCGTAGTACGGATAGCTTGCCCGCGGTGCGTGGTACGTTGAGACACCGAACCACAGCCAGAAGAGGAAGCCCAGCGCTACGATGATGGCTGCCAGCTGCTTGACACGAGTGAAGAAGGACGGACGGCGTTGAGAGATTACATCCCGTCTCCACAGCGGCGGGGAAAGATTCAAGTGGGACACAGGAGGTGCTCCGAGGCTAACGAATTTCATAAACGGCCTTTCATTTTGACGATTTTAACAGCGCTCCCGACGGCCGTATATTGGACTTTGGTCCTATGCGACCGCGCCGCGATAAACGCCGCTTTGATCTAATCTCCCAATGCCCTGCCGTTCGGTCGCCTGTGGTATGGCGAGCCAAACGGAATCGGCAACGCAAGGTGTTCGCTCGGCGGGAAGACTGGCTCGGCCGAATGAGCGGGCGGTTGGCCATTGTCGAGGTCGGGCGCGTGCGTTTCCGCCCCGCCTAGCAATCCAAATTTAGGGTGCCTATGGAGCAAACGGAGTCTACTGCCGCGTGGTAACCGGTCCCTAACGGTTGAACAGGAGGTCGCTGAGGAAACAGAGGCACGTCAACCCTGTTCACTCCTGTTGAATCGGTTGGGTTCATCTTGTTCGCGCACGCATCTCATAAATGTGCAACCGAGGTGCCACGGCGCTGCGTATGTGTTGAGCGCCAACGGCGCAGCATTCAGTCGCCAGCCTGGGGCAGCGCCCCAGGATTCATGACACCTCATCAAAACACCAGCGCTGAAAGCGCGATTCACTTCCGGATTGCTAGGCCTGGCGTTATTTCGACCAACGGCCTGCCCGCACTGCTACCGCGCCCGCATGGCATACGCGAAGCGTTTCGGGCAGGACAGCGTTGCAGGCGGGTATGTTTGGGATTGAGAACCATCCGGCTAATTGAGGCGCGCTTTCAGCGCTTGCGTTAACCGAACAATCGGATTCCTGGGGCGATGCCCCAGGCTCGTATCAGACAGCGCCTTTAGCGCTAAACCGAGAATTTGATCTCAGTTAGCTCTGTTCTCTCCTGTTCAGATTCTCGTCTTTTACCTTGGTTGCTACCGCCGCAGGCCAACCCCGCGAGCACCGGCTCCTACCCCGTGAAACCCGGGACCAACACCGCCGCCTACACCGATCCAATCAATGAATGAACAAGGCGGTTGCTCCACCTGCCTTGGGCATCTTGCCTTCGATCAACTTTGGAGCCATCCCTGGCGAAGCAGCCCGCGCGGTTTACCGGTTCAGTTCACCTTCACGATGCCCGGCGGTTTCCATGAGCCTTCGCCGGGCGGGAGAATGGAAGGCGCTTCTGTCTTCGGCCAGTAGAGGCGCATGACGAGATAGATCGGACCATCGGGCGCCGGCAGCCAGTTACTCTCCTTGTCGGCGCCGGGGTTGTCCTTCTGGATGTAAAGAGTAAGCGACCCGTCGGGGTTCTTTTTCATGTTCGGCAACATCGGCGAGTTGATAAGATAACGATTGATGGGGTTCTTGATCAGGAGCTGGCTCTTGCCGTCATACATTGTGACCGACCAGAAGGCATTCACCGGTGGGAACTGTCCCGCCGCAAAGGTGAGCGTGTAGTTGTGCTTGCTGCCGTCGAGCGGCTCGCCATTGGCCAGCGTTTTGGTCATGGGATACATGGCCTCGGCAGCGTCGTTACCGTAAATGCCTGCCTGGGCGGCGGCGGCTCGCTTGAGCCAGTCGCCGTTGTAAAAAGCGCTGTCGCCAAAGAGCGAACCGACTTTCCAGCCGTTAATGTTCTTTTGTCCGGACTCGAGATACTGCTTGATCTTGGCTTCGCCCTCCTTCACGCCCGCCATCACTGCCGCCTTCTGCTCTTGCGAGAGAGCAGCTAGGTCGCCGAGGCGGGCCAGTTTTCCTCGGATTTCCTTTTCTTGCGGCTCGGCGGGGGCGAATTGCAGCGCGAATGCGAGATAATCAAAGAAGCCGGTCTTCACCATTTCCTTATTGATCTTCGGGAAGTTGACAGCCGGGGTTGCCGGGGGCGCGGGCTGTTTCAGATACTGGGAGAGCGGCTGGACTTTGTAGCCAGCCTGAATCTTGACCACGTTCGGCATGTCCTCCGGATTGAAAAGTTGGGTGCGATAGGCCACCGCCGAGAACTGCGTGCTGGAGCGGAAGACTTTCTTGATGCCGGGCGGAGTAGCGCCCGTCCAATCGGGGCCCACCATCATGTAATCGCCGGCCTCGCCGCCGGTGGCGCGGCTCCCGATGTAACCGTAATTGTAGGTGTTACCGTCGCAGAGCATGACCGAGTAGTAACGCGATTTCTCCACCGTCGGAACCGAGAGCACTATCGGCTCGGCACGCAGATCCGTCCAGAGGATGGAATATGGCGTGTCGCTGTTCGGCGTGGGGATAGAGGTGTCTTTGTAGGTGAAGACGCGGGCTTCGTTGTTGATCTGATTGAACGGCGCCTTGTATTGGCCGGAGTTCTTGTCCACGCAAAACTCGTTCATCACCGCGTAGTTCATCACGATCGGCAGACCGTAGATGAACCCTTCTTCGGCGATGGCTTTGGTTTCGGCAATGCCGAGCGCGGCGATGCTCGCTTTCTTGTCGGCCTGCTCCGCGCTCGAAATGGCGTCGCCCTTTTTGTTACACCCGATAAGCAAGGTTGTGGCGATGGCACCGGCCAGCGCCGCGCTAATGAATGTGCGTTTGGTTGTTCTCATAGTTCCTTTCTTCGTTGATTGTCGGCCTAACGACACCGTCAGTGTGTTCGCACACCCTGCGGCGATAATCTCCACCATGTCGATTTGGGATTTGGTCGTCCATAGGACTTTAGGGCAATAGCTTTCTAACTAATAATAGGCGGGGTAGGATGAGGCACTCGCGTGGTTCACAACCGAAACGACTTTAGCTTTCGTGATAAGGCAGGACTAGTGAGGCTCGCCCTGCAGATGATGGATCGGCTGGCCGTCAACCGCGGTGGCTTCTGTATTCTCGAGTTTCTTGATGTCCTCCTCCGTGAGCTTCGGGCGATCCACCTTGATGGTCAGCTTGTCGAGCTTGGCAGTGAGCGGGAACGGAGGTTTATAATCCTCGTCATTCACGCCAGTCAGCGTGTCGGAGCCGATGTCGAAGCTCTCGTCCCATTGCAGGATCATCGGCAAGGTGTGCGGGATCGTGATGGTTTGGACTTCCTTGCCATCCACCTTCAGCGTGCCGGTGCCAGGACGACCGAGACCACTCATGTTGTTGAAGGCAAGTGTGCCCAGGCCCAGGCCGTCGTACTTGAAATCAAACGCGACGGTATGCTTGCCGGGCGCCAGCGCGTCTGGGCCTTCCCACTTGACGCGTTTCAGGTCAACCATGTTCCACAGGAACACAGGCTTGCCTTTGAGCAGGTAGAACCCGTAGCCGCCAAACCGTCCACCGGAGGTAAGGATCATGCCCTCGGCTCCGCCTTCGGGCACTTCGATGTCGGCAGTAATGGTGTAAGAGCTGTCGAGCAGGAACGGTGAATCGCCTTGCGGCAAGCCGACCATCGGGCGCGTGTACACGAACTCCGTACGGCCGGCGGTGATGTTCGGACGCGGCGCCACGATGCGGGCACCGACCGAGGCGTCCATCGGAAAGACCTGATATTTCTTCGCTTCCGCGATGAACATCTGCTTCATCTGTTTCACTTTGTCCTGATTCTTGTCCGCGATGTTTTGGGATTGGCTGAAGTCCTTGTTTAGGTCGTAGAGGTCGAGCACCTGGTTGTTGAGGGGGTCGGGATTGGCCGCGCCAAACGCCTCCCACGGCGCGCGGTTCACCTGGGTGCTCAGCAGCCAGCCTTCGTTATATAAGGCCCACTGGCCCATCATCTCGAAATATTGGGTCTTGTGTCGTGACTTTTCCTTGGTGTTCTTCTGGTCAAACGTGTAGGCGAAGCTCGTGCCTTCGATAGGCGCCTGCTTGATGCCGTCCACAGATTCCGGTGCGGAGATGCCGGTGACCTCGAGCAGGGTCGGCACCACGTCAATAACGTGCATGAACTGCTCCCGGAGGGCGCCCTGGTCCTTGATGTGACCGGGCCATGACAGACACATGCACTGACGGATGCCGCCGAGCTTCGAAGCGTTTTGCTTGAACCAGGTGAAAGGAGTATCAAAAGCCCAGGACCAGCCGGCTGACATGTGGTTGTAGGTCTGCTCCGTGCCCCAGACGTCGTACCATTTCATCTGAACTGCAACGGGCATCATGTTAACGCCGTTGAAGAACGCGACTTCGTTGGGTGTGCCCAGCGGGCCGCCTTCGGCGCTGGTGCCGTTGTCGCCGTTGATATAGATGATGAGGGTGTTATCGAGTTTGCCCATGTCCTCGACGGTCTGAATAACACGACCAATTTCGTGGTCGTTGTAGGCCTCATAGGCGGCGAAGATCTCGACCTGCTTGATAAAGAGCTTCTTTTCCTCGGGCGTGCAATCATCCCAGTTCTTGATGACCTTCGTCGGCCACGGCTCAATCTGGGTGTCCGGCGGGATCACCCCAAGGCGCTTTTGGTTTTCAAAAATCTTCTCACGGAGCTTGTTCCAGCCCTCGTCGAACAAGTGCATGTTGTGGATTTTGTCCACCCATTCCTTGGTCGGATGATGCGGCGCGTGCGTGGCGCCGGGAACGTAGTAGCAGAAGAATGGCTTGCTCGGATCAACCTGGTTAACTCGGTTCAGGTAATCAATCGCGTCGTTGGCCATGCCA
>QHPD01000120.1 GCA_003218975.1 Verrucomicrobiota bacterium | reverse complement strand
GAAAATCAGGGCTTTTCCCCGATAGGCACAGCACGTCTATCGATTTATTATTCTTGCCGGTCGCGCTGGCGTGCTTTGCGCTAGCGCTCGATGGTCGATGAGCGCCTCCGCCAGTTAAAGAGAATCACAGCTCAAGAAGGCAGACAATAATGAGGCGGGATCGTCCTCGGCATGACGATGCGGCTCTATGCGCCCAAGCCTGAGGCGCTCGCCGGACGCTGGAATCCGCCCGCGGTCAAGGCGAGCGAGTGAGCTCTCTCCACGCTCTGAATCGCATTGGACTAAGGTCCTATATACAAGCATGCGGGAATTCAGCATACTTACATGCAGACGAAGGAAACCGATGAAAATGACAAGACTTCTGCCTAAGAAAGATTGTGATTTTTCTTGACACGTTAGGCATTTTTTTTGGCAAAAGCGTCGCCGCAGAAAATAGCACCCAAACACAAACCAAAAAACCAAAGATCCTAACAAAGAAAGATCCAAACATGAAACAATCAATAAAACTCAAAACAACAACCCTGCTCGTTATTCCACTGGTATTGGCCTGTTTTGCGCTCTTGCCAAGGGCACAAGCAGCTACGCCGGAGCTTTTGCCGGCACCGGCCCCGGATGGATTCTATAACGGCTTCAACACCGCTGAGGGATTTAATGCCCTCTTCAGCCTTACCTCTGGCACCTTCAACACGGCTCTCGGCTTTAAGGCGCTCCGGGCGGACACCAGTGGCGGTAGCAACACGGCGGTGGGTGCTCAGGCACTGTTGCACAATAACCTCGGCGGCTACAACACGGCGGTAGGTGAAAATGCCCTGGTCTTCAACACCGGCGGCAGCTTCAACATGGCCTTGGGGCAGGGAGCTCTTGCCTCCAACCTCATAGGCAATAACAACACGGCCATGGGTTTCCAAGCGCTCAATCACAACACTGTCGATGACAACACGGCGGTCGGTTTCTCAGCGCTCTTCAGCAACACAACTGGCGACGACAACACGGCTACAGGTATTGTAGCGCTCAATAGCAACACGATCGGCTTCAACAACACCGCCCTTGGCGGTCAATCGCTCCAGACCAACACAGAGTCCGGCAATAATACGGCCGTTGGTTGGAACGCATTACAATTCAGCGATGCGGACCCGACGGGTGACCCCAGCACGGCCGTCGGTTCGTTTGCGCTCCAGCACAACACCATCGGAGAGCGCAACAACGCCTTTGGGTTTAAAGCGCTCCAGACCAACATCGATGGCGGCGTAATACGGCCGTCGGTGATGAAGCGGGGCTCAACGTTACCAGCGGTGATGGCAATACCCTTATCGGCCAAAGTGCCGGCGAAGCCACCACTATAGCCAATAACATGGTTTGTATCGGCAGAAACGTCGTCGGTGACAACACCAGCAACCACACCTTTATCCGCAACATTAACACGACTGCCCAGCCTGCTGCTGCGGGCACCGTGGACTTTGTCACTGTAAACCTGTCAACGGGTTTACTGGGTCACGGCACCTCATCGCGACGCTACAAAGAAGACATCAAGCCCATGGACAACGCTAGCGAAGCGCTCTACCAGCTCAAACCAGTCACCTACCACTACAAGAAGGAGATCGATCCAAACCAAAACCTTGATTACGGGCTGATCGCCGAAGACGTAGCTGCGGTCGATCCCAAATTGGCAGTCCGCGATGGGAAGGGGCAAATCGAAAATGTCCGATACAACGCGATCTATAACATGATGCTCAACGAGTTCCTCAAAGAGCATCAGACAGTGAAGGCGCTAAAGTCCACAGTCGAAAAGCAAGAGGCGCTTATCGCCCAGCAACAGCAGGACTTCCAAGCGACTGTCGCACAGCAGCAAAAGGAAATTCAAGCCCTTACTGCCGCCCTGAAAGAACAGGCCTCACAAATCCAGAAGGTCAGCGCTCAGCTTGAAGTGAACAAACCAGCACCGCAAACGGTGCTCAACAATCAGTAAAGCTAGCCTGGTTTTATTCGATGAGTTTAGCGGCGCTCGCCACGGCGAGCGCCGCGACGTTTTCCGTGATTGCACTTGCCAAAACTTCCAAGTCCGCCAGCCGGACGGACTCGTCCCGCGGCGAGCCTCGTCGCGCACCGATACCGATGATCTGGCCGCGCGAACTTGGATTTTGTCCAGTCCCCGAGCAGTCACTCCATTGGCGAAGGCGCCGATTGTGGGGGCGACCAGCACCTCAGCGCAACGCCGGGGTCAAGAACGAGCGGCTCGATTCATGAGGACGTCGAACGAGGTGCCGTAGCCGCGTGGCTACAATTTGTTCTTCACCCTCTTCGACTTTCCCAGAACGTCGTCCCGCAGATCCCCAGAACATCAGTGGATCCCAGAATCAGTCTCTAAAATTATGAAGACACTATCGATAACAAATCCGATTAACGCATCGGCTTTACGATACGGTTTCTTCCTCATTACGCTCATGCTCGCTTGCTTTGCGCTTTCAGCAAGTGCGCACGCAGTTTCGCCGGCACCGGATGGAGGCTATCCGGGCTTCAGCCGCATCGTAAACCGGATCACGGCATCATCTGAGCGACTGTAAAACTTGGCGTAGCCGATTGCATTGGCGATTCGCGGTTGGTTATCTGGCAGCTATGCAACCATCTCAAATCTGCGCTGCACAAATCCGTAATGCACAACCAAACGCCGCGGCGAAATTCTTGGACCAAGGCAGAGGCGGTGACCAAACGCAGGCTACTTCGCACTTATGACACGATCCATCGTCATATTGTTTACGGTGGTGCTGATGCCGCAGTTGGCGCCCGCCAAGCGCGCTGCTCCAGCAAAGGTTGAGCCGGTTATTCACGAAGGGATTCGATATGTCGCGCCAAATGACGATGGCCGCCGCGGATACATCGAAGCCTGGGATATCCAGACCAACAGGAAACTCTGGGAGTTGACAATCTTCGGCAATCGCATTGACCCGAGGCTAGAAGAAGATGTTCAGTGGATTTTCATTAAGGCACTGGGAGTTCAGAATGGCATGCTCATAGTGACTTCGGAGCGCGGCAAAACGTACGAGGTTGATTTGAAGACAAAGGCAGTCAGGGAATCTCAGCTCTCGCAAGAGCAATCAACGGCGTAGCGGAACTGGAAGAAGTTTTTAAAGGCTGCGGTCTACGTTTTCCACCACCATCCGGGAACCACGGTTGCGATGATGAGGTATCAGGCTGGCCGCAATCGCTTAATTGAGACTCTGCGCGTACGGTTGTTGGAGTTCGAAGAAGCGTTTGAACTGATCGCTTGGGCATCTAGTGCCGACGCGTTGAAAGATCGGGCGATCAGCCGAGAACTGCTGCAAGCATGAGATGTGGCCGGTCGCCGCCGGATGAAGGTGCGGTTCTGATTTGCCCCGCTGGCGTCGCCGTAATTTCTCACTGGAGGCCGCCTTATTGACGCCGCAACCAACATCGCAAACAATAGGTGAACCGCTTCGCGTTTACACAAAAATTGAGCATGTCCCTGAAACTTTCCGATAAGAAACTGGCCGTGCTAGGCGCGGGCAAGCTGGGTGGGATTCTATTGCGTGCGTACCTGAAGCAAGGGCTCTTTGTGTCCAGCCGCGTCACCGCGACGGTAAAGCATGCGGAGAGGGCAGCCGCGCTCGCAAAAGAGCTGGCCGTCCGGGTAACCAACGACAATCGCGAAGCGGTTAGAGGTGCTGACATCATTCTGCTGACGGTAAAGCCCCAGGCTGTGGCGGAGGTGTTGCAGGAGATCGCCCCTGAAATTAACGCGCAGACGCTGCTTATTTCCGTTGCAGCTTCCGTGCCGACGACCTATTTGGAGCAGCAACTCGCTGCCGCCAGTGGCGGTAAGCACAACAAAGTGGCGGTCGTTCGAGCGATGCCAAACACACCCGCCGCGGTCGGCTGCGGGATGACGGCGATTTGCCAAGGTACTCATGCGGGAACGGGCCATCTTGAAATTGCTCGTAGCATGTTCGACGCTGTGGGGCTTACGATAGTGCTTGATGAAAAGCACATGGACGCAGTGACTGGCCTTTCAGCGAGCGGGCCTGCGTTCGCATACATCATTCTGGAATCGCTTGCCGAAGCCGGCGTGAAAGTTGGTTTGCCGCGCGATGTAGCCACCCTCCTCGCGGCGCAGACGATGAAGGGGTCGGCGAGTGTGGTTCTGGAAACCGGCGACCATCCTGCGCTCCTAAAGGACGCCGTCACTACCCCGGCTGGCTGCACCATTGACGGCATCCTCGAACTCGAAGAAGGGAAGCTGCGCGTCACGCTGATCAAGGCGGTCGTCAAAGCCACACACCGCGCCGGCGAGCTGATCTTCGAGAAATAACCGCCGTTTTGAAAAAGATCAGGCCTTCGCAAATCCAAAAAGTGAGCGCCCAGCTTGAAGTGAGCAAACCTGTTCCGCAAACGGTCCTCAACGATCAGTAAAAGGTAGCGGCGGTTCACCGAACCGCCTGGGCGATTGAGGTCAATCTTCCCTACCAATTTCGCAATCAGGCCGTCATGCTTTAGCAGCGTGTCGGCTTTTTGTTTCGTTGTTTTCGCCCTGTTCCAATTCGCAGGTGGGCAGCACGCCACTCCCGCTGCTTGCGCGTGTAATACTCGCGCCAGTATTCGGCCGTGCGTATTCGTGGTCGGCCACGCTTTTTTGTCTTGCCCGTAAAATTAAAATAACCGAATCGCGCAGCACAAACAAATGATACAGCGTTTGCAGCCTACGGCGCCGTAACAGGCGCCGGAAATGACGGAAAATCCCTCACCACTCTTTGAAATCGCCCGTGTGCTCGCGAGTTTCGATCACGTCGCCAGCTTCATCGCAAACGCGAATCACAGCATCATGTGAACGGCTGAAAACCTTCGCATACCCGATTGCATTACTGATTGAGTGTCAAAATCACGCCATCGGTCCCAACGCAAGCCGCCCTCAACGAAATCGCGCGCGATCTTCTGCGGTTGTCTGAGGCGGGCATTGATCTGGTGTAATTTTCAATAGCTAATTTACCAGCTACTTATATAGACTTATATGGATTTGATTTTGGTTGGCATCTCCTCTGCTGACTTAGGCTGTGAGACCCATCCTCGCAAGCGCCTCGGATAGCCATTACGAGCATGTAGGATGGGCTACGGGAATAATGCTTCCCACAAATGAGGACCACAATCTGCTCTTTCATTCTCGCGGCGATTTCGCTGGCCGGCCTGCAGGCGCAGATCGTGGCGGGAATCGATGCATTCCGGGTTGCTTCCGGCCTGACTCAGCCGCTCTTCGTCACAGCGCCACCTGGAGATTCCGAGCGATTATTTATCGTGCAGCAGAACGGGCGAATTCGAATTCTGAACCTCGCCACCGGCACGCTTAACTCGACTCCCTTTCTCGCCCTCACTGGTTTGGCCGCCGGAGGCGAGCAAGGTCTGCTCGGCATGGCGTTCGATCCAAGCTACGCCACAAATGGAAAGTTCTATCTCAACTTCACCGTCCCCGGCGGCGCTTTTGGCAATGGCGTGACGCACATCTCGCAATTCACCGTCTCGGCCAATCCTAATATCGCGGACCCGACCAGTGAAAGAATCCTGCTCACGTTCGATCAACCGCAAGCCAATCACAACGGAGGATGGATCGGCTTCAGTCCGCGCGCGGGTGATGCGAACAATCTGTACATCGCCACGGGAGACGGCGGCGGCGCAAACGACCAGGGAACGGGCCACATCGAACCGGGCGGCAATGCACAAAGCTTGACGACTTTGCTCGGCAAAATGCTCCGCATTCACATTAATTCCGCAGCCGGGACCTACACGATTCCGCTGAATAACCCTTTTGTCGGCGTGACCGGAGCGCGAGGAGAAATCTGGGCGTTCGGATTGCGTAATCCATTCCGGAACAGCTTCGACCGCCAGACCGGCAGGATGTTCATCGGGGATGTCGGGCAAAGCACCCGCGAGGAAATCGACGTGCAACAACCAACGAATCCCGGTGGCGGCGAAAATTACGGCTGGCGTGTTCGCGAAGGAAGCATACAGAATCCTGCCTTTCCTGGCACCCCCCCGCCACCGGGCGCGGTCGATCCGATATTTGATTATCCACGGACGGTCGGTCGGACAGTGATCGGGGGTTATGTCTATCGCGGCCAGCGGATCCCGAATTTGCGTGGGGTTTATATGTTTGCCGATTACCTCGGTCCGGAATCGGGTCCGGGCAATGGTCAAATATTCACTCTGAATTACAACGGCGCCATTGCTTCAAACTTCGAGAACATTACCGCGCAGCTTTTTCCGACGAGAGCCGGCGGCTTTACGCTGAGACATCCCTCCTCTCTAGGCGAAGATTCGAATGGCGAGCTTTACATTACCGACTACGCCAACGGGAGCGTCTTCAAAATCGTGGCGTTGCCCGTGAAGAGCGATTTCAACGGCGACGGTAAGGCGGACATTCTTTGGCAAAACAGCTCTACTGGGCAGCGCTTGATCTGGCTCATGAACGGCGCCGCGCGTACCTCCGCTGTGAGTTTGGGATTCGTGGCGACATCGTGGAGCATCGCGGGTTCGAGCGACTTTAACGGGGACGGCAAGGCGGACATTCTTTGGCAAAATAGCTCTACTGGGCAGCGCTTGATCTGGATCATGAACGGTATCACGCATACATCCACTGTTAGTTTGGGAACCGTGGGGACATCGTGGAGCATCGCTGGTTCCAGCGACTTTAACGGGGACGGCAAGGCGGACATCCTTTGGCAGAACAACTCTACTGGGCAGCGCGTTATTTGGCTCATGAATGGTACCACGCATACATCCACTGTTAGTTTAGGAACGGTGGCGACAGCGTGGAGCATCGCCGGTTCGAGCGATTTTAACGGGGACGGCAAACCGGACATTCTTTGGCAGAACAACTCCACTGGGCAGCGCGTTATCTGGCTCATGAATGGCACCACGCGTAACTCCAGTGTGAGTTTGGGATTCGTGGCGACATCGTGGAGCATCGCGGGTTCAGGCGATTTCAACGGGGATCGTGGAGCATCGGAAATTATTGACCGCCAGCACCACTGACATGTTACGCGTACGCGCGCGCGCGAGAGGGCTACCTTACAGAAATTGATGGCGATTGCTCGGGGGTGCGCTTTTCCGAATTGGCATCGCCGTTCCAGACCCCCAGCGCATCGGAGAGAGTTAAGGCTTGACAGATTGACCGAATTTTTTCAAAACTCCGCGCCGTCAGAACAGATCTGAATTAGGTGAAACTGAACATCTGGCCTCAATCTCCCCGATAAGCCAATCGGGGATGACTTACCCCACAAGATCGGGTTTCTCCCCGATAGGCACAGCACGTCTATCGATTTATTATTCTTGCCATGAAAACAATAACTAAATCTATTTATCTCACGTTCGCGTCGGTCGCGCTGGCGTGTTTTGCGCTCTTGCCAAGGGCACAAGCAGCTACGCCGGAGCTTTTGCCGGCGCCGGCACCCGATGGATTCTATAACGGCTTCAACACCGCTGAGGGATTTAATGCCCTCTTCAGCCTTACTACGGGCACGTTCAACACGGCTCTCGGCTTTAAGGCGCTCCGGGCGGACACCAGTGGCGGTAGCAACACGGCGGTGGGTGCTCAGGCACTCTTGAGCAATAACACCGGCGGCTACAACACGGCGGTAGGAGAAAATGCCCTCGTCTTCAACACCGGCGGTAGCTTCAACATGGCCTTGGGGCAGGGAGCCCTTGCCAACAACCTCACAGGCAATAGCAACACGGCCATGGGTTTCCAAGCGCTTAATCACAGCACCGTCAGTCAAAACACGGCCGTTGGCTATCAAGCGCTCTTTTTTGACACTACCGGGGGCACTCTCGCCGGGACCTTCGGCTCGAACCAAGACGTCGGTCCTAACACGGCCATCGGTGCTCTAGCGCTGGTAAGCGACACCACCAGTAGTGCCAATACGGCTGTCGGTTATGCGGCCCTTGCTAACATCACCGTTGGCCTTACGGATTTTCCGGTCACCGGACAATCTCTCGGTGGTTACAACACGGCCGTGGGTTTTAAGGCGCTTACTAGCGCCACCAGCGCCGGCCAAATGAATGACGCGTTTGGCTATGAAGCACTTGCTCATTTGACAAGCGGTGCTAGCAACGTAGGCGTCGGTTTCGCAGCGCTCTACAGCACCACTATTGGCGGCGGGAATACGGCTGTCGGTCTCGACGCCGGGTTTAGTACCACCGGCTTCACCAATACGGCTGTCGGTGTTTTGGCCGGTGCCGACATCACATCGGGCAGTTGGAATATCGATATCGGCGCACTTGTCGGCGGTGCTGCTACCGACGACCACGTCACCCGCATTGGCCTAGCAACTGGCACAGACAAACAGACCGCCTGCTTTATCGGCGGCATTGTCGGAGTTACACCCAGCGGGGCAACTGCGGGTGTGGTGATTAACGCCAACGGTCAGCTCGGCTCGGCAGCCCCTTCCTCGCGTCGGTTTAAGACGGACATTAAACCGATGGACAAGACAAGCGAAGCGATCCTGGCATTCAAGCCGGTCACCTTCCACTACAAGACCGATACCGCCACGCCGCAATTTGGTCTAATTGCCGAAGATGTCGCTGAGGTAAATCCAGACTTGATCATGCGCGATGAGAAGGGCGAAATCTTGGGTGTGCGCTACGAAGCAGTCAACGCGATGATGCTCAACGAGTTCCTCAAAGAGCATCGCAAAGTGCAGGAACAAGAAGCGAGGATCACCCAACTAAACTCAACCGTTGAAAAGCAGGAAGCGACCATCGCGCAACAGCAGAAAGATTCTCAGTCAACTGCTGCGCAGCAGCAGAGGGAAATTAAAGCATCGTGGAGCATCGGAAATTATTGACCGCCAGCACCACTGACATGTTACGCGTACGCGCGCGCGCGAGAGGGCTACCTTACAGAAATTGATGGCGATTGCTCGGGGGTGCGCTTTTCCGAATTGGCATCGCCGTTCCAGACCCCCAGCGCATCGGAGAGAGTTAAGGCTTGACAGATTGACCGAATTTTTTCAAAACTCGGCGTCGTTAAACGGATCTGAATCAGGCGGAGGACAGTTCCCCGCTAGGTTCTTCGCCCCTTCCGGACCCGCAATCGCAGAATCAACTCAGCGGGGAAAAGGAAAGGAAGAACCCATGAACCCATTGATTCAACTCAAAAAATCAACTCCACTATTTCTGATCCCGCTCGTGCTGGCCTGCTTTGCGCTTTCACCGAGAGCGCAAGCAGTGACCCCGGCACCGGACGGAGGCTATCCAGGCTTCAACACGGCTGAGGGGTTTAATGCCCTGCTAAGCCTTACCAGTGGCCAACTCAATACGGCTTTCGGCTTTGCCGCGCTCAAGTCCGACACCACCGGCGGCTTCAACACGGCCGTAGGCGGTCAGGCTCTCAAGTCTAACACCGGCAGCGGTAACACAGCGGTAGGTGCTAATGCCCTTGCCAGCAACATCTCGGGCTTCGAGAACGTGGCCGTTGGACTGGGAGCGCTTGCGGGCAACCTCATAGGCAGTGCCAACGTGGCCATGGGTTTCCAAGCGCTCAATGCCAACACCGCCTTTAACAACGTGGCTGTTGGCGATCAAGCGCTAAGATTCAACTCCACTGGTTTTTACAACGTGGCTGTTGGCTCTGTAGCGCTAGTAAATAACACCACCGGCAATCGCAACACGGCCATCGGCGGCTCGGCGCTCGTGATCAACGACACTGGCGCGCTCAACACGGCCGTTGGTGTTGAAGCGCTCTTTAGCAACAACGGAACTAACAACATCGCTTTGGGCTTTAGAGCCGGTTCTAATCTCACCGCGGGCAATAATAATATCGATATCGGCAACGCCGGTGTTGCTGCCGAGTCCGCCACTATCCGCATCGGATCATTTCAGACTAGAACTTTCATCGCCGGGATTCGCGGGAGGACAACGGGATTCGCAAATGCCGTACCGGTCCTAATAGACTCCAACGGTCAGCTTGGTACGGCCAGTTCTTCGCGGCGCTTTAAGGAGGGGATTAAACCGATTGACCAAACCAGCGAGGCCATCCTGGCACTTAAACCGGTGACGTTTCACTACAAGAGCGATGCGACCAACACGCCGCAGTTTGGTTTGATCGCCGAAGAAGTAGCGAAAGTGAATCCGGACCTTGTGGTGCGCGATGAGAACGGTGAAATCTATACCGTTCGCTACGACGCCGTGAACGCGATGTTGCTCAACGAGTTCCTCAAAGAGCATCGCAAAGTGCAGGAACAAGAAGCGAGGATTACCCAACTAAATTCGACCGTTGAAAAGCAGCAAGCGACGATCGCGCAACAGCAGAAAGATTCTCAGTCAACTGCCGCGGAGCAGCAGAGGGAAATTAAAGCCCTCGCCGCAAGCCTGAAAGAGCAAGCAGCGCAAATCCAGAAAGTGAACGCACAGATTGAGCTGCAAAGCGTGCCACCATCAACGGTTGTCAACAATCCGTAAAGCTACAGTAACGGTAGGGGCGGTTCACCGAACCGCCTAGGGGGCGATTGAGTCAATCGCCCCTACCTGCGCATGGTTCAGTGCGACAAGCCGCGCTCGCCGAGCCAGGGGAAATGCCGGCGGATGCGCGCGACGCGTTTAAGTCCGAATGGCTCGATAGCTTTGCTTTGAATGTGCGTGATGGCTTCGTCCACTGAATCGGTGGCGTAGATCAGGCTTAGATCGGAAGCGCTAATCGTTCCTCGCTGCGCCATTTTATCGATGAAACCGATCAGTTCCTTCCAGTAATCGGTTCCCATGATCACGATCGGGAAGTTTTTGATCTTCCCGGTTTGAATGAGTGTGACCGCTTCGAATAACTCATCGAGCGTGCCTGCGCCGCCAGGCATGACAACAAAGGCATACGAATACTTCACCAGGAGCGCTTTGCGGACGAAGAAGTAATGCATCCGCACGCAGCGATCGAGGTACGCGTTTGCGGCTTGCTCGGACGCAAGCTCGATATTGCAGCCAACGGAGCGGCCGCCGACTTCTTTCGCGCCGCGGTTTGCCGCTTCCATTATGCCGGGACCGCCACCAGTCATCACTGTGAATCCGAGACGTGCAATCGCCGCGCCCATTTTTCGAGCTAACTCGTAATGCCGATCGTCGAGTTTGATGCGAGACGAGCCGAAGACAGTTGCGCATGGACCTACGAAATGGAGAGTTCGAAAGCCTCGCAAAAAATCGCGCATCACGCGCAAGAGAGTGAAAAACTCGGCGAAACGGGAGCGCGCTCCCTCGAGGAAAATTTGATCCGCGCGTCCTGAAGACGCGGCGGAATTGGAAGGGTCTAGCGGTCGCATTATCGTTCTCTGTTCTCGATACGCTGAAGCGCAGAGTGCAAACGATCTAGAAATGGCATTTGTGCCGGATTCATTTTTCGCCGCGCGGTTTCCTCCGCGAAAAATTCTGCCCGATCGATCTCCGGAAACTGCTTCACTTTCCCTGTGCGCGGCGGCCATTCTATTTCGAACGTGTTCGATTTGAGTTGGAAAGACTCAGGCAAATCGCCTTCAAAAGCCCAGGCGTGAACGGTCTTGCCGCCACGCTGCTTGATCGATCCAAGCTCAATCCACCTTCCGCGCGGCCGGATTCCGAGTTCTTCCTCAAATTCGATTTGCGCGCGTGCAAGCAAATCTTCGCCAGGCAGAACTTCACCTTTCGGGATTGTCCACGCGCCCTCGTCTTTCCTGGCAAAGAATGGTCCGCCGGGATGGACAAGCAGCACTTCCAACGCGTCGCCTTTGCAGCGAAACATCAGTAGTCCCCCGCTAACGCGACTTCGCGAAGATTTCTTTGCGTGGTCTGGCGACAAAGGACTGCGAATCACGTTCCTTCTGGCCGTGGGCGCTCTCCGCCGGCAATGGATTCGCGCATCGAAGTATCTGCCTGAACATTTTTCATTCGCACATAATCCATTATCCCGAGGTTCCCTGAGCGGAATGCGTCCGCCATCGCTTGCGGCACGAGTGCTTCGGCCTCGACGACTTTTGCACGCATCTCTTGCGTCCTGGCACGCATCTCTTGCTCTACGGCCACCGCGGCTGCCCTACGTACCTCGGCTTTCGCTTGCGCGACGCGCTTGTCTGCCTCGGCCTGTTCGGTCTGCAATTTCGCCCCGATATTATCGCCGACATCCACGTCGGCGATGTCGATGGAGAGAATTTCAAACGCTGTATTGCTGTCCAGACCCTTGGCGAGCACCGTCTTCGAAATCCGATCGGGGTTTTCTAGCACTTCCTTGTAGGAATGGGCGGAACCAATTGCGCTCACGATGCCTTCGCCGACGCGGGCGATGATCGTCTCTTCAGTTGCGCCGCCAACGAAGCGATCGAGATGCGACCGCACCGTAACACGCGCTTTCACTTTTACGCCGATGCCATCCTGCGCGACGCCATCAATCGTTGTGCGGCCCATGGCAGGATTAGGCGCGTCAATGACCTTGGGATTAATGCTTGTGCGCACGGCTTCCAGCACCGTCTTGCCGGTGCCTTTTGTGGCCAGGTCGATAGCACAGGCCCGGTTGAAATCGAGCGAAATGCCTGCCTTATCAGCGGCGATTAAGGCTAGAACCACATGGCTGACGTCGCCGCCTGCCAGATAATGTGCTTCCAGCGGATCGCTGCGGACATCCAGACCCGCTTTCACTGCCGTGATGCGATTATCGACAATCAAGCCGACTGGGACTTTTCGCAGTCGCATCCCAATCATTTTCCCGAGGCTGACCGGCGCATTTGCGATTCGCGCCCGGAGCCAGAGACCGAAAAAATTGAAAAGAACAATCGCGAGCACGAACGCGAATAGCGCCAGCACCGCGATCCCGATGAGATAAAGCGATTCCATGACGCTCGAATCCTATCGGAAGCGCAACAGGGCGCAAAGGTCTAATTGCTGGTGGTGGCGCCGCCACGCTGCGGCGTCCGGACAGCGCAGCGCGCTGTCCCTACCGGCCGAGAGCATGTTCGCGCGGTCGCAACGAGCCACTTTATGAGATCAAAAAAGTGCTCGGGGCGGGACTTGAACCCGCATGCCTTTCGGCATACGCCCCTCAAACGTACGTGTCTGCCATTCCACCACCCGAGCTTATTGCGAGCGAGCGTGAAAACTTTCCGCAGACCGGGGCACCTCGCAAGTTTCCTTTGCTGTTCTTATTCACGCTCTTGCTCGCCTGCCGCGCGACGAATGATGGTAGGGTCGGCGCGCTGCGCCGACCGGACGCCGCAGCGCGGCGTCCCTACCCTTCCACGGTACGAACGGACGCGAATGAAATCCGCATGATCTGCGATTAACTTCTCGAACCGAGCATGAGCATGATCACGGCAACAAGCACGAACCAAGAATGGGTCAAAGTCGATCTTCATATCCATACGCTGGATGATCCTAAAGACGCGGTCGATTATTCCGCGCACGAATTGCTGGAACGCGCGCGCGCTCTCGGATTTCGCGTTCTCGCGATCACGCTGCATGACGCGGTCTTCGATCGACAAGAAGTGTTCGCCGATGCGGCAGCAATGGGCATTCTCCTTATTCCCGCGGCAGAGGTGCGCCTGTGCGGCGCCCATGTCCTTGTGCTCAATGTGACTGGCGAAGAGATTGCCAGGCTGAAGGATTTTGATGATCTGCGGGAACTGCGAGCGCGACGTGGCAGCTCTGTTTTCATCATTGCGCCGCATCCGTTCTACGTTTTTGGCAGCTCAATTGGCGCCCGGCTGTTGGAAGAAATAGATTGTTTCGATGCGATTGAGCTTTGCCATTTTCACAAGGGTCTCTTCAACCCAAATCGACGGGCGGCAAAAGTGGCGACGCGCTTTAACAAACCGTTGGTCGCCACATCCGATGCACACCGGCTGCACGCGTTTGGACGCCATTACACGAGCATCCCAAAGCCGCCGGAGCTGACGGTCGAGAGCGTATTCACTGCGCTACGAACCGGGCCGGTTAGACTGACCAGTCCTCCCGCTAGCTTGGTCGATCTTGTGAGCACGGCGTATTTTATTTTCCTCGCACACCCGTTCCGACGACGCCGAAAACGGCGACGGCTCATCAGCGGCTCACTGGATTCTTACGGCCTGCGTTAACCATTCGTTGGCAAGAGATCGTAAATTGCTCCCCAATCGCCAGACCCAACTCGCTGCGTTGTAATTTCCCATGGTCGGCTGCTCGATGGGTAATTCGTCATTTCGTCCTGGCCCCAGAAAATGTAACGGACCCGTAACGCCTGCGCGGCTTCGCGCCAGCCGCTATCTCCCCGCATCAATGTCGATAGCAAGGCGGATTCGTTGTCGTAATTGATGCCTTCTGTCCAGAGGTGGCCCGGATAACCCAGGACAACTTTTCGGCCTTGGAGCAACAGTGGGTGGTTGTAGGTCGGATAGGCGGCGAAACGAGCCTCGACCGGCAAAGCTCGAACCGCCAGTCCAACCGCATCGAGCCGGGCCCGATCAATCAATTCAAAGCCGGGATGCCCGGCAGCGAGTCCGCCTAGCAGGCTAATAAGTCCGGAACTAAAGAGTACGATGCAAAGTGCCACCCGCTCCGGAAAGTCCCAACGGGCGATGAGGTCCCTCCACAGAAACGGGAGGACAAGAAAGTAACCCCAAATCATCAACTTCAAGTTGTCCCATCCCCATTCTGCGAACTCGAAGAGCATCCCTGCGAGAAAAATAGCAATGGCTGCTGTGAGAAATGTGATTTCTTCAGGGAGCTTCTTGTTCCAAGTTGGACCGCCATGACGAACGTGCCATACAAACCAGGCAAGCAAGCTCAGGCCAAGCGCGAGAAATACGTCAGGCTGCCATTTTGGTCCACTTACAGCAATGCGCCAGAAGGCGAGGCCAAACGTGAGGGCCGCTATCGTCGCGAAAAGTTCAAATTTCCAGTAATCGCCAGATTTGTACGCGCGCAAGCCGCACATAGCGAGGAGGACGAGTATCAGTGGGAACCAAAGGCCAAAGTTTACAAGCCAAAATTCCAACCACGAGCCGCGTCCCATGTCGTGATCATGGAGCACCCAGCCGGGATCCCATTGCACCATGGAGCTGGCATGAAAGTTATCGCTAACGAGTGCGACGAAGAAAGTGGCGGGTAGCAGCGCCGCGCCCATTAAGATTGCCACGTGTTTGCGAATGGCGGAGTCGCCACAAACAAATAAAGAAACGAGCACAGCCGAAAGCGCGATGAAAGTGTGCACGTGAAACAACGGCATGGAAGCGTACAACGAGAGCTCAACCCAAAAAGGCAGAGGCCCGGAATGTCGATCCTGCGCATTTTCGCGGAAAAATTTTGCGCGCCAGTGCCAGAGCAAAAGTAGGCCTGCTGGAATTGCGTAAAGCAAACCGCGCTGCGTCACAAACATGGTTAGCGCAATGCTCTTCCACGCAATGGTTTTTTCACCCTGATAGTCGAGAAACTTGAGTGTCTTGAAAAATTTGAAGCCGGCTGCACCGCCGTTAAACAGAAAACCGGCGACGCCGAATGTACCGGCCCAACGAAAAAAAGCGTAGAAGGTGGCAAGGGACGCAATCAATCCAGTCCAAACTAAGCCGCGGATCAGATCGATATGGACCAGGCAGAGCAAAGCGTTGAACAAATCGATTCCGGCCGGATACCTTAGCTTGCCAAAAACATAGATCGGGCTATCCGGCCACAGCGCGATGCCGTTCACGAAATTTCTTATCAGTGTGATGTGCAGGGAAAGATCGCCCAAGTTATACGGCGACTGAATTTTCAATTCGTTTCCGTCGATGTAGAGAAGCCAGCAAAACGAGCGCACTGCGAACACCGCGAACCAGATTGCCATCGCCCAAAACCAAATATGACGATAGCGCCAGAGTGGCGATGAAACCTGCTCCTGCGCATCTGCGTCTGTTTGCCGCTGTCCAGACTCTGTGGATTTTTGTTCTCCTACCGGAGAATTGGCGACCGGCTCTCGAATAACTGCGTCAAAAGTTCCGAGATAAGCAGCCACAGCGAACGCCGCGCCGGATATCAGTGCAAGGAGCGCACTCAATCTGGTCAAACCGTTGCCGGCCATTCCCAAAAGAAGGCCGCAAACAGCCGACAAATTGACAAAGATCAGGCCGGCCGAAAGCCACTTCATCGAAATGAGCAATGGCTAGCCCGATCCCTTGCCTGCAAAATCCGGCGATCGCCCTGGAAAAAATTCTCTGAAAACCTTCGCGCTCAGATAAAGCTTCGACAGGTCCTGATAATTACGAATCGTCAGCGTGTCGGTGTAATAAGCATTTTTCAGCTTCGATTCGACCTCTTTGATTTTGTCCTGCTCCACGAGGAGGAAATCGGCGTCAAGGTTTTGAGGCATGTTGCCGTGCTCGTAGTAGCCGACATTTGGAAAGTCGCCGAGAATCCATGGAAGGGGATAAACGCTCGACCGAATCAAATGCCCGGTCAGTTGATAGTAGACCGGATTGCGTTTTGCCAATTGCAACAGCGGCTTGGTTAATTTGTAGATGTCATTGTAAGTCTGAACATACACGTAGGGCTCAGTATCGGTGGTGCAACGGAAATAGTTCAGCCAGATTGTAGATCCCAGCGAAACGCACAAAAAAATGGCTGACACAACATATGTTGCACGAAGAAATCTGGGAGGAATAAGCAGGACCGCCGCGCCAAACGTAAATAGGAAAGGCCAGATAAAGCTGATGATGCACCACGGCGTCTTGTAGTTAACATAGCTGTACGCAACTAGGGTGCCGATGCTGTAAATGGCGAGGTAACGCAGACTGAAATTCTTGAAGCTCTGGCAGAACAAACAGAGAACAATGCCGGCAAGCGCTGGCAATTCGTAACCCAGGTAATCGGCCCTTCCTTTTTCAAAAGACGGCGCCATTAATTTCAGCCAGTAGTACCACGGTTTTTCATGACCGTGACCTTGCTCGCCGGTGGCAAACCAGGGTTTGTATGCCTGCCAAATTCCTTTTACGCCGCTCCAGTGAAAGAACGTTCCCGAGTAAAAGAAAACGATAATTGCGATCCCGACTCCACTGACTATGGCAAGATCGACATAGGTCCACGTTTGCCGGGCCGGCTTCGCGTCGGGGAGGGGATTGAGTTTGTTTGAGATCATCAGAGTCGGAATCGCAAGCGCCGCGCAGCCGAGATGGATGATGTAAGTCTCTTTCGACAGGATCATGCCAGCCACACCCATCCCGGCGTGCCAGAGGTAGTTCGGCGTCCCAAATTTCCAGAGACCGAGCAGGCCGAAGATAAACATCATTGAGAAAAGCACCAGCCAGACTTCGTGGATTGAATAGCGCCCGTAGAAAACGAAGGCGGGCGATACCGTCATGGCAAGCGCGGCCATTCGGCTGACCGTCCTTCCGACAAGCGCCTCAAATTTCAGGGTCAACCAAACGCAGCCGATGCTCACCAGCACAACCGGTAAGCGCAACGCCCAAACATTTCGACCAAACAAGCTTTCCGAAAGCAGCAGAACATAAAAGTGAAGGGGGCCATGATAATTGGTGGGATCATATTTGTAGTAACCATTCTTGACCAGTTGATCGACAAACCAGCCGTTGATCCCTTCGTCAAAATGCGGTGGCTTGATGCCAAGCCAAAAAAAGCGCAGCAAAACAGCTAGCCCTAGTATCAGCCATGGCGTCCAGCCCGCTGCTGCAAACCGCGTTCTCCACGTCTCCAGTTGATCGCGGAGCAGCGGAAAATCTGCTAATGCGTTTTCTTCCGTTTTGATTTCAGTTTTCAGAATTTCTCTCACAAGGCGCACAAAGATTCGCAATGTTCGACCATCAGACCTTTCTCGCGGAGCTCATGCGCGAGCACCACTTGTTATGAATCACAAAGGCAGCATCAAGTATCTGCTTCGGAAATTCATTCTTGGTCAGCCGTTGACCTTTGTTACCGTCATGTCTTTTGCGTGACCGGTGATGCTTGACGTCTGCTGTGTCGCTGCTAGTACGCGCTGCAATGCGCATTCTGGTGACGGGCGGCTGCGGCTTCATAGGGAGCAACTTCATTCGGTATATTTTGCAGCATTACAAGCCCGCGTACGTGACCAACGTCGATGTGCTTACTTACGCGGGCAATCTCGCCAATCTCGCCGGCGTGGTCGAAGAACATGGCGAGCGCTACGAATTTTTCAAAGCCGACATCGCCAGCGCCGACCAGATGGACGCGCTTATGACTGAGCATCAATTTTACGCGGTCATCAATTTTGCCGCCGAATCGCACGTTGATCGTAGCATCAATTCACCGCTTAATTTCATTCACACGAACGTTGTCGGCACGAGTGTGCTGCTCGATTGCGCGCGCCGCCACGGAGTGCAGCGCTTCGTTCAAATTTCGACAGATGAAGTCTATGGCTCGCTCGGCGCCACTGGCAAATTCACCGAGCAATCGCCCCTCGATCCGAGTTCACCGTATTCGGCTAGCAAAGCCGGCGCCGATCTTCTGGCGCTCGCCTCGTTCAAGACGTACGGCCAGGACCTGCTGGTGACTCGTTGTTCGAATAACTACGGTCCCTACCAATTCCCGGAAAAACTGATTCCGCTCATGATCATCAAAGCGATGCGCGACGAACCGCTCCCGGTCTATGGCGACGGTATGAACGTGCGCGACTGGATCCACGTGACCGATCATTGCGCCGCCATTGTGGCCGCGCTTTTCGAGGGTGAACCGGGATCGGTTTACAACTTTGGCGGCGACGGCGAGATGGTAAATCTCGATGTTGTGAAACTGATTCTGCAAAGACTTGGAAAACCAGAGAGCTTGATCTCGTTTGTGACTGACAGACCCGGGCACGACCGTCGGTACGCGATCGATTCCTCGTTTGCCGAAGGGAAATTAAACTGGAAACCGCGGCGCACTTTCAAAGAAGGCCTCGAGGAAACTATTCAATGGTACATCGACAATCAATCCTGGTGGCAACCATTGCTCGAGCGCACGGGACGATATTGAACTGTAGCGGCGATCTCTGATCGTCGCTTGATAAAACCGGCGGTCAGAGACCGCCGCTATAGAAGGATGAAAATTGTCGTCATTGGCTCGGCTGGCCGGCTCGGAGCGGCGCTTACGCGCGAATATCATAACAAATTCGCAGTCACCGGCTTCAATCACGCGCAGCTCGATCTCTCGGATTTTGATGTAATTCGCGAGAAGCTTCGTAGGACGGCTTTCGATGTCCTGATTAACGCCGCCGCGTTCACCAATGTCGATCTTTGCGAGACGGAGCGCGATCAGGCTTTTCGCAGCAATGCTGAGGCGCCGCGTGTGCTCGCCGAAATTTGCCGCGAGAAGAACGCGAAGCTTATTCACTTCAGCACGGATTACGTTTTCGATGGTGAGAAGCGCAAGCCGTACACGGAAGAAGATGAAGCGAAACCGATCAGTGTTTATGGCGACTCCAAGCTGGCCGGCGAAAAGAACGTGCTCGCCGCGCAAGACGGCCATTTGATCGTGCGCGTCTCGTGGGTGTTTGGTCCGGACCGGCCGAGTTTCATCGATGCGATGATCAAACGCGCTCGCGAAGAAGAGTATATCGAGGCGATCGCGGACAAATTTTCCACGCCTACTTACACGTTGGATATCGCTGAAATGCTGCCGCGTTTTTTTAATGGCAACGTCGAAGGCGGCATTCTGCATTTCGCCAACGCCGGCGAATGCAGTTGGCAGGAATACGCGCAGTGGGCGCTTGACTGCTGCCAGGCATTCAGCGTGCTGGTCAAAGCGAAAACGGTCGGCGCTGTGAAATTGAAAGACATGACCCGCTGGGTGGCGCGTAGGCCAGTTTATTCGGTCCTTTCAACCGCAAAATATACCAAGCTGACTAGTGCATCACCGCGGCCTTGGCGCGATGCCGTTGCTGACTATATTAGGCGCTCCTATTGTAAAGAATGAGAGCTCAGATCTTCGTCTTCGCGTTATCGATCGTTATTTGCGCCAAGGCACAAGCCGAATTGAAGTGGGAGCAGACCACGATCGAATTGCATCCAACGCCTGCCGACAAACAGGCGATCGGGCATTTCAAATATCAGAACACGGGCGACAAATCCGTCCACTTTAAATCGGTGCGTACCTCGTGCGGTTGCACGGCTGCGCAAACTCAGAAGGACGAAGTGCCGCCCGGAGACAAAGGGGAGATCACGGCCACCTTCAACATTGGCGATCGTACCGGGACGCAAGTGAAGACGGTGACGGTGGAAACCGACGATCCGGCGAGCACCACCAGCGTATTGACTTTGAAGGCGGTCATTCCCCAGCAACTGGCGATCACGCCTACGTTCGTGTTTTGGCAACAAGGTGAAGCGCCTAATCCCAAGACGATCGGGGTGAGCGCAGCCAAAGATTTTCCGGTGAAACATTTGAAGGTCGCTTCATCGATTCCGGATTTTGAGGCGAAGGTTTCAGAAGCAGGCAACGGCCGGTTCAAAATCAGTGTGCAACCCAAGGACACGAAGCAGCCCATCGCTGCGACCTTGACGATTCAACCGGAAGGTTCGCCGAAGACATTTTACGCCACTGCGCGCGTCACTACGGCGCCGGCCATCAATAGCCGGTGAAGTCTGCACTGGTCTACCAGACGCTCGTTCTCGCGGCGCTTGCGCTTGTTCCCGGAATCGGGGAGGCGCTCTATTTTCACGACAAAATTTCGTGGCGCTCCTCTATTCCGGCGTCGGAAATGGTCAGCGTGGAACAGGCGCGCGCGTGGGGCGACAGTGCCATCTGGGTCGATGCGCGCCCGGACGAAGATTTCGCGCACAATCATGTGCCCGGAGCTTTCTCCTTGAACGAGGACCGCTGGAATGCGCTGCTGCCGCAGTTTCTGGCGGCGTGGTCGCCGTCGAAAAAGGTTGTGGTTTATTGCAGCAGCCTGAACTGCAATGCCAGTCGCGAAGTCGCGCGCCGTTTGCGTGACGAGGCGCAACTCAAAAACGTCTTCGTCCTTGAAGGTGGCTGGGAAGAATGGCTCAAGAAGAAGTGACGAGTGATGAGTAACCAGTGACGAGCGCCACATTCAACCTGAAACTTCGAACTTCGAACATCCTCTGGCGTATTGTCGATCTTATCGTCGGCGGAATTTTCATCTATGCGGGCGCGCTCAAAATGTTCGATCCAGTTCGATTCGCCAGCGACATCGATAATTACAAAATTCTTCCATGGACGATCGGCGTCGCACTGGCGTTTTATGTGCCCTGGCTGGAAATTTTCTGCGGCATCGCGCTTGTGCTCAGATTCCTCTATCGCGGAGGATTGTCGATCTTGACCGCGCTGGTTCTAGTCTTCACGCTCGCGACTGTCGCTGCGAAAGTTCGCGGCCTCGATATCACCTGCGGCTGTTTCGGTCATGCCAGCCAACATTGGAGTTTCCCCGCTCACATCGCGACCAATCTCGCAATTCTCGCCGCCCTGCTCGCGCTTTGTTTTCAAGCTGCGGCTAAACGAAAAGCTGCTCATTAGCGGTCCAGAGATCCACCTCGTGGACGCGCGGAGTCCATTTGGTCTGCGAATACTCGATGGAGTGCGGTGGGCTTCACATCATGAAATGGTTACTCGCTTTCTTGAAAGGCCAGTGGCTGAAGCATCCAATGCATCCGATCCTTGTGCACGTGCCAATGGCGATGTGGCCAAGCGCGCTCATCTTCGATCTGCTCTCGCGATGGAACGGTAATGCCATGGTGCGCTTGTCCTTTTACGCGATCATTTTCGGATTGGTGGCGTCGTTGCTGGCTGTGCCGACCGGCGTGGTCGATTGGAGCGGGGTTAAGAAGGAAAACCCTGCGTGGAAAATCGGGTTGTATCACATGATCCTGAATCTGGCGGTGGCCGTGTTGTTTGCGATCAACCTCGGCCTGCGCGTGCAAACGTTTCGCCAAGCCACTGTTATTGAAGGCGCGCCGCTGGTGCTGTCGATTGTTGGCACCGTGTTGTTAATCGGTTCGGCCTATCTTGGTGGGCTGATGACTTACAATTACGGCATCAGCGTCGCGCGAATGTCGAAAAAGAAATGGCGCAGAATCGCCGAGGTAGGCGGCGCCAATCTTCCACCGGAGTAGGATCGACATGCTGAAAGATTTTCTCGAAGGCAAACCGTTGCGACATCCGCTGCATCCGCTCCTGGTTCATTTTCCGATTGGGCTGTTTATCCTGAGTCTCTTGCTCGATCTGGCGAGCTTCGCGTTCCGATCGACGCCGGACCTTGTTCGTGGCGCCTTTTACGCCATGCTGCTGGGAATTATCATGGCGCTCATCGCTGCAGTGCCTGGGTTCGTCGATTACACCGACATCCGCGGCGATCATCCGGGGAGACGCACTGCGACAGCGCATTTGACTTTAAATCTGATCGTCGTCGGACTCTACGGAATTAATTTGGGCGTGCGCTCTTCCTCGCTCAACGAATTGCAAACGCCCATCGGTCCCCTTGTACTTTCACTGATCGGCATCGTGCTTCTGTCTGCATCTGGATATCTGGGCGGCCGCCTTGTTTATGCGGAAGGCATTAGCGTCGGCCGTCATAAACGGCGAACGCCAACACCAGTGCAGACGCTGCATTTTACGGCGCGTGAAAACGGCGAGTTCGCTTTTGTTCCGATTCCGGAGGCGGAACGCCTCGGCGAAAAGGAAACTTTGCGCATGCAAATTAATGGTGAGGTAATAACGATCGCGAAGATCGATAATCAGCTTTACGCCTTCCAAGAATTTTGCACCCACCGCTTCGGCCCGCTCTCCGAGGGCGATTTAGAAGGCTTCAACGTGCAGTGTCCATGGCACAACTCCGGTTTCGACGTGCGCACGGGCAAAGTGACTCATGGCCCGGCCAAAGTGGATTTGAAAACGTTTAAAGTCGAGACGCGCGACGGCAAAATCTGCATCGCCGTGCCGCGCGCCACGGAGAAATCCTAATGATCAGGAAACTGAAATCCGGTAAGTACCGGCTGTATTCCCGCAAGAAAGATCCGAAGACCGGGAAACGAAGGAATCTCGGCACGTTCAAGACGAAAGCTGCGGCGAAGGAGCACGAAAAAGCAGTGCAGTATTTTAAACAGCATTGACTCATTTGGCAGCGGCGTTAAAACAGCGACAGAAGGGAGATCAATCCATCATGTACATCCTGATTCGTCATAAAGTCACTGACTTTGCCAAGTGGAAATCGGTTTACCACGAGCATCTTCCCGCACGGCAGAAGGCTGGGCTGAAAGAGGTTCATCTGTTGCGCAACACCGAGAATCCGAATGAAGTGATTCTGCTCTTTTCAGTGGAAGATCTTGACAAGGCCCAAGCATTCGCCGCCTCAGATGATCTGCGCCAGGCAATGCAACGGGCGGGAGTGAGCGACAAGCCGGACGTTTATTTTCTCGAGTAGTCGCGGTGCACAGAGCAGTAAATTTTGTCGTCTTGATTAGGTGTCGGAAAAGGCGCCACAATACTTTTCCAAGGAGGCAAATGAATCTCCGGCTGCTGCTCGTATACTTGCTTGGTCTGGCTCTCTTTGTGCCGGTGGGCTGCGGGCCCAAACCAAAGAGCCAGATTGCTGGCGAACCGCGCGCAGAGCAATCGCCTTTATCACCGGCGATCACGAGCCCCGCGTCACAGCCAAGTTTGTCACCGTCAGGCAGTGAATCACCGATGGCAAAAGCCGAGCAGAGTCCCGCTGTCGATCTATCGAAGCTGGAGAACAGCGTCCGTCCCTCTGTGATTTGGGTCAGTGTCTTTGATTCGTCGGGCAAGTCGCTGCGAACACAAACCGGCTTTTTTATTTCGGCCGATGGCAAACTGGTCACCACCGCACGCGCAACTGAAAAGGGGATCAACGCCGTCGCTAAAACGGCTGATGGCGGAATTTACAACGTGAGCGGGATCCTTAGTGTTTCGACAGCGCTCGATCTTGCGATCCTTCAAGCTGATGTAAAACGGGCGCCATTTCTAGCGCTCAACCCGAATGTGAATCTGCCGATTGGTACGCGGGTTGCAGTCGTGGGAAGCGGATTGGCCGGAAGTGATGGAGCGGCTCGTGAAGCCATAATTTCAACGGAAGAGTCTGACCGTTTGGAGATCGCAGCAGCGGTTTCTCCCAACTCGATCGGGTCACCCGTGGTGGATACCGACGGGAAAGGTGTCGGTATCATCGTGTCGGTGGGCGAAAAAGCCGTGGTCCGGCTGTCGAGCAGCATCCAGGAGTTGCTCTCCAAAATTGAAGCCAATGCTGTGGCTAAATGGCCGGGAATCGCTGAAGCCCGCGCCACGCCGAAGGCAACACCCACGGCGAAACCGCGTTTGGTCTATGCGCCTGCGCCGAGCTTTCCGCCGGAAGTTTCAGGATCGCGCGTCTCAGGCTCGGGTCAATTTCGGCTGACCTTCGACGGGAAGGGTAACGTGACGAACGTCCAGGCCGTCCAATCGACAGGGAACAAATTCTTCGATCAAGCGGCGATCAATACCTTGCGGCAATGGAAATCTGCGCCCGGCCGAGAAGGCGCCGTGACGGTGCCGGTCACGTTCCAAAGCAGGTGAGAGCTGAAACTGCTGTGGGTTTTCGGATAAAATCCGGCTGGGCAGCGGTGGTTTCGCTTACGGGTTCGGTTGATTCCCCTCAGTTGTGCGATAACCGGCTGATCGATTTGTACGATTCGCGGTTTCCTGAGACCCGACAACCGTATCATGCCGCGATGGGAAAACTCGAAACGGACACGAGAAAAGTAAACTGGCGCGTGCGCATGGTACGATGCATTGCGCAACAGTAGATTGCGACACTTCTCACCGGTTATCGGCAAAGAGGTTATCGGATCATGCGCGCTGTGCTTGTAGTGGGAAACCGGATCGATCCCGCTTCAATCGCCAATCCGCACATTCGCGCGCACGCGTTCGAGGCCAGTTATTTCGCTCAGTAATCGAGGAGGCCTTGCATGCGCACCGGATCCGTACGGACGTTCTCATCAAGAGCGATATTTATGCCAAAGCTACTGTGCAACTGAAAAAATCGAGCAAGGACCTCAACCATATGATGCAAAATTTTGGCCGATCTACCGAGGGGCGTGGCGGGTAGAACAGAAGCTCGCCGCGCTCGCTGCGTGGTTGGCGTTTTGTTAGTGGAGAGCTATGAACATGAGCAAGAAAAGAGAGCCTTTGATTTGAAGCGATGAAAATACGCGCAGCAACCGAAGCGGATCGCGACGTAATCTGGAAGATTTTTCATGAGATTGTCGCCGCTGGCGATACTTACGCGTTCGATCCGAAAATGTCCCGTGAGCAGGCGCTCGCTTATTGCTTTCGCGCCGATGCGCATACTTACGTTGCCGAACTTGATCGGCAATCTGTAGGGGAAGCCGTTGGCTTCCCAGGGGCGGCAACGCCGTCCCCCGGAGGAGGCACAAAAGCTCGGGTCATCGTTGGCGCCTACATTTTGCGAGCTAACCAGGCTGGCGGCGGTTCTCATGTCGCCAACGCCGCCTTTATGGTGGCGTCAGATGCACAAGGCTCGGGAGTCGGACGAGGAATGGCCCAGCATTGTCTGAGCGAGGCCCGTCGAATGGGCTTTCGCGCCATGCAATTCAATTTTGTGGTTTCTACGAACACGCCGGCAATCCATCTTTGGGAGCAGCTCGGTTTCAAGATCGTTGGCACTTTGCCGGGCGCGTTCCGCCATCTTGAGAAAGGATATGTTGATGTTTACGTCATGTACCGCTCGCTGCTGCCGTAACGCAAACAATCCTGTCTGCGTGGAAATACTTGCAGGCAGGATTGCCTGCATCACATGAAACAAGCATTGCAAAAGAACTGATTTCCTGCTGAACCTAGGCGTGAATGCAAACCGTGATTCAAGTCATCGCGAGCGGGCGCGGATCTTTGCGGGAAAAGATCATGACGGATCCGCAACTCCGGCGCTTCGATCTGATTCCCACTGAACACCAGCGCCCAGGCCGTCCGCACGGATGGGCGAAAATCCATAGCGAAGCCGCGCACGGCGCGATCAATCTGGAATGGCACGGACGCAGCAGGACTCTGATTTGTCGGGTCGTAACAAAATTGGGAAACAAGCCGAACTCAATCATTGGCGACTTTGTCGATTATCTGCTTGCCCGCCATCAAAGCCACATTCTATCGATTCACATCACGCGGCGGTGAACTCCACGCTTTTTCCGCCCTGATACACCCGTTAGCGAATTGGGACTCGATTCTCCGATTTGAATAAAGGCGGATCGCAATATGAAAGATCGGTATCAAGGCGAGCGAGCTTTTAATCGCAGAGTCTTTCTCAGGAACGGCATCATTCTAGGTGGCGCAGCTTTGGCGGGAGCGGGACAGCTGCCTGGCGCGGAAAAGGAAAAGAAGGGGGAGGAAAAAGAAATCGAGGTTGGCCCGCCGGAAGATTTGATGCGCGAGCATGGCGTATTAAAGCGCGTGCTTCTGATTTACGGCGAGGCGTTGCGTTGTCTCAATGCGAAACAGGATTTTCCGCCGGACGCGTTGGCAGATGCCGCAGGAATTATTCGGAGCTTTGTCGAGGATTATCACGAAAAGCTCGAGGAAGATTTTCTTTTCCCGCGCTTCGAAAAAGCCAATCAGCTCGTCGATCTGGTGAAAGTGCTCCGCACTCAGCATCAGGCTGGACGGCGCGTCACGGACATCACTTTGCGGTTCGCGAATTTGCAATCACTGAAGAACGAATCCGAGCGGGCGCAGCTCATCACTTCCATGCAACAGTTCATCCGCATGTACAATCCTCACGAAGCCCGCGAGGATACGGTTCTCTTCCCTGCTTTTCGCAAGATCGTTTCACCGCATGAGTTCGATTCTCTGGGCGAGGATTTCGAGAAGAAAGAAGATCAGCTATTCGGCGAGGATGGGTTCGAGAAGGTTGTGGACAAGGTAGCGGGTATTGAAAAGCGATTCGGCATTTACGATCTTGCGCAGTTCACGCCCAGGATTTAGGTCATGATGCGCCGTCTCTTTTCGACAAATGCGCCTGCGGCGACGGTTCTGGTGCGGCTGTTGACCGGCAGCGTTTTCTTGTCCGAGGGAATTCAGAAATTTCTTTATCCGGCGGAACTTGCGGCCGGGCGCTTTGCAAAAATCGGCATCCCGGCGCCGCAAATCATGGGACCGTTTGTTGGTGGATGCGAAGTTGTTTGTGGTGCGCTGTTGATCATCGGATTGCTAACCCGGCTCGCAGCGATTGTGCTGCTCATCGACATCAGTGTTGCAATTGTTTCGACCAAAGTCCCGGTGCTTCTCGGTGATGGCTTCTGGGGTTTCTCGCTGATGAAACTGCCACGCTATGGTTTCTGGAGCATGATGCACGAGGCGCGCACCGATTTTTCCATGTGGCTTGGACTTGTTTTTCTCCTCATCGTCGGGGCCGGGAAAAAGTGGTCGTTTGATGCGGCTGTCACCTCCCGAAACACCACGTGACTTTTTGCTGACGTTGTCGGAATCTGCCTCGGTGCTGGCAAACTAATCGCGGTCACCAGGTGGCGTGAGAGAACGCGAATATTGCATGTCGAATGCGCGCAGCGCCGCTGGAACAGTGTCGCCAAAGCCGGCGATGCCCTCCTCGATACTTGGACCCAGTAACGCGATAAAAGTGCGACCGCGAATGGAAAGCCGCGGATGACGTATCGCGACCGGACTGTTGGGATGCGCTGTGCAATAGCGTTCGATTTCCTGCATCGCCATCAATGTTTGATCGACAGTGTGCCGCCCGTTGTAAATTGTAGCGCCATTGTTCATTAACATTCCAAACGTGCGACGCGGCAACCTTGGATGTGCCTTTTCGATAAATGCGCGCCGGGCTGCTCAATCGAAAAAGCGCCGGGTTATTTTCTCAAGGAAGATAAATCCGGAGCCTACGGGGCTCGAACCCGCAACCTCCGCCGTGACAGGGCGGCGCTCTAACCAATTGAGCTAAGGCTCCTAGCGAAAAAAACTGTAGCGGCGGCTGTCCTCAGCCGCAAGCAACGTGACGCTGCATCCAGCATCTGCACGCGAGCAGCCGTAGTCCGCGGTCGCGGGTCTACGGCTTGTCGAGGAGCATGTGCCTGTATCTCGGCATGAAGAACAGGTACTTCCACTTTTTCCTGCAACGCGCGATGGACATCCTGGTTGAACATTTTTATAATGACGGCGTCGAACATTGCGAATGTGTCCGATAAAGCTATAATGGCACTTGGTTCGGCGGATTGACCCAAACCAGAATGAGCGACGAGCGCAGCGAAGGATTGCAGGGCGGGGAAGGGGACGCGGGTCCGGATAATCTTCTCGATTCATTTGATCGTGTGATCGCATCATTGCCTCCAGGCGATCCGACGCGACGCGAGCTTCTGGAGTTGCGCCCGCAAATTTACGACCAGCAGGAGACAATGGTCGACGCGCGCCGAATGATCGAAAAGCTTGAGGAAGTCATTAAGAAAGTGACGTCGCCCGCGAACCGGATCGGCACGTTTCTCGGCGCCACTTCGAAAGACACCGCGCATATTGTGGTGGGAGGCGCCGATTACTATTGCAATGTCGATCCGCGCATTCCGCTGGCAAAATTGAAAAAAGGCACACGCGTGCTCGTCAACGAGGCCTTCGTCATTGTCGGCGATCTCGGATTTGAGACAGCGGGACCGGTGACAAAAATCACAGAGATTCTGGGCAAGGATCGGTTGCGTGTTGGCTCGGAGCACGGATTGCACTCGATGGTGCTCCAGCGATCGGCCGATCTGGCACATTCCACCTTGAAATCCGGCGACGAGGTCCGCGTTGACTCGAATTACCGGATGGCGCTTGAGATGCTCTCCAGCACAAAATCTCAGGAGTATTACCTCGACAATGTGCCGGAGCTGCCATGGGAAAAGGTCGGTGGCCAGGAGACCGCGCTTCAAGCAATCAAGGACGCGATCGAGCTTCCGCTGTTGCATGTCGATCTTTTCAAGAAATTTCAGCACGCCACGCCGAAAGGTTTTTTGCTGTATGGTCCGCCGGGCTGCGGAAAGACGCTCATCGGCAAAGCGACCGCCTATAACTTGACCAGGCAACTCCGCGAAAAAACCGGCGCCGAGATGCATGAATATTTCATGCACGTGAAGGGGCCGGAGATCCTGAACATGTGGGTGGGCGAGTCGGAAAGAATGGTGCGCGAAATTTTTGCCACCGCTCGGGAGAAACGCAGCGAAGGTTTTATGCCATTCCTTTTTATCGACGAAGCCGAATCGATTCTTGGCACGCGGCGTGCGTCGCGTTACTCAAATATTCTTTCCACGCTTGTCCCGATGTTTTGCTCGGAAATGGACGGAATCGATTCGCTCAACGACGTAGTGATTATTCTTGCGTCCAATCGCGCCGACCTAATCGACCCTGCGATTTTGCGTCCTGGCCGGATTGACCGAAAAATCAAAGTCAATCGCCCGGACAAACAAGGCTCGCGAGAAATCTACCGCATTTATCTCACCGACGATTTGCCCTACGACGGTGTCCTCGCGAAAGAAGCCGATGGAATCGGCCCCTCGATCGAGCGTTTGATCGAACGGTTTGTGGACTGGCAATTCACGCGCCGCGATGAAAACAAATTTCTGGAGGTGACATTGCGCAGCGGCCGCAAAGAGACCCTTTACCGCAGCGACCTCATCAGCGGCGCGATCGTTGCCTCGATTGTCGAGAGGGCGAAAGCCCTGGCGATTAAACGAGCTATTGCTACCCAGCAGGAGGAAGGGATTCGGGAAACCGATCTGCAACTCGCCTTCAACGCCGAGTACGTGGAGAATGACATTTTCCCCACTACTGACATCACCGAAGACTGGCTCAAGCTGATTGATTACGATCCGGAAAACGTCGTCAAAATTTCGCCAATCCGACCTACGAGCGATTCGGCCAAGCGGCCTTCTGGCGTAATTTAACGCGGATGCTCCATCTCTTTTCTCGATGAAACGCGTCTTCGGACTTGAGACCGAATACGGCATCACCGTTAGCGGCGCGGACATGGTTGATGTTGTGGCCGAATCCATCGAGTTAGTGCGGCGCTATACTGAGCACGGCGCGCTGATGAAGTGGGACTATGAGCTGGAGGATCCGCATCTCGACGCTCGCGGTTTTCGCGCACGTGAACTGCTTCAGGACACGGATGAGTCAGCTTATTACGAGATTGATAAAAATCGCACCCTCAGTTTTGAGGAAATAAAAAGTGATCTTGTCCTTTCGAACGGCGCCCGCTTTTACAACGATCACGCGCATCCGGAGTATTCTACGCCGGAGTGCACGACGCTCCGGCAAATAGTCGCACAAGAGAAAGCTGGCGAGCGGATCCTCGCCGAGTGCGCGCGGCGTCGGAACCAAAAGTTGCCGCCCAACCGCGAAGTTCGGCTTTACAAAAATAACACCGACTTCGTCGGGCACAGTTACGGCTGTCACGACAATTACCTGGTGCGTCGCAACGTCGCATGGGACCGGATCGTCGCCGGGATCCTACCGTTTCTCATTACACGCCAGATTTTCGCAGGTGCGGGCAAGTTGGGCGTCGAAGCAGAGAGCGCATCGGGTGAGCCAGGCGTCTATCAAATTTCGCAACGCGCGGATTTTTTTAGTGTGGTGGTCAGCATCGACACCATGAATCGCCGCCCGCTGATCAACACGCGTGACGAGCCGCATGCCGACGCGAGCCGGTTTCGCCGTTTCCACCTCATCTTGGGAGACTCGAACATGAGCGAATGGGCAACCGCCATGAAAATCGGCACGACCTCGCTGGTGCTCGACCTGATTGAACGCGGGGAGGCGCCGCAACTCGAGATCGCCCAGCCGATTCATGCGAACAAATCAATTAGCCGCGATCAAACCCACGATTGGATCATCGAACTTACAGATGGCCGGAAAATTTCGGCCATTGAGGTGCAGCGTATTTACTTGCAGGCGGCCAGCAAGATCCACCCGTCTCAGGCGGGCGTGAGCGAAGAGCGACAATGGGTTTTGCGCGAATGGGAAAGTGTCCTCAACGATCTGGAGCGCGATGTGATGTTGGCGCGGGAGCGCGTCGATTGGGCGGCGAAGAAATTCTTGCTGAACACACTACAAGAGGAAGAAAAACTTTCCTGGAGCGACCCGTGGCTGCAATCAATCGATCTCGAATATCACAATGTCGATCTTGAGCGGGGCTTGTATTACGAGTTGGTGCGCAAAAACTTGATGCGCCGTTTCACCAGCGAAGAGGAAATCAAGGCGTCGATTTTTAACCCGCCGGAAACTACGCGCGCATTTTTCCGCGGCCGTGCGGTGGCGCGTTTCAACGATGAGATTTCCTCGATCCAGTGGGACGAAATTGTTTTTGCAAACGGATCGCAAGCACGGCGCATCGCTCTACCCGAGGCGGCGATGGATCCGCGGCTCGACGCGCTCAATCACGCGGCGCGCAATGGCAAAGACTTCGCCGAATTCATGAGCGCCATCGCGCAGATCGATTAGCGCGGCGGCTCAAAATTCTCTCACTCCCACTCGATGGTGCTGGGTGGTTTACTGGAGACATCGAAAACAACGCGGTTGACGCCTTTGACTTCGTTGCAGATGCGATTCGAAATGCGCGCAAGCAATTCGTAGGGGATGCGCACCCAATCCGCGGTCATGCCGTCCCGACTTTCCACAATGCGCAACGCGATGGTGTTTTCGTAGGTGCGCTGGTCGCCCATAACGCCGACCGATTGCACCGGAAGCAAGACGGCGAATGATTGCCAGACTTTGTAATACCAATCGGCAGCTTCCATTTCACTTTGTACGATTGTGTCCGCCTCCCGCAAGATGGATAATCGCTCAGGTGTGACCTCGCCGAGAATGCGAACCGCGAGGCCCGGCCCCGGGAACGGCTGACGATAAACGATCTCTTTCGGCAAGCCTAACTGCAATCCAACCTGGCGCACTTCGTCTTTAAATAATTGCCGCACCGGCTCGACGAGCTCGAAGTGCATCTTTTCCGGTAATCCGCCCACGTTATGATGGCTCTTGATCACCTGAGCCGGATTGCCCTCGATTGAGACGCTCTCAATCACGTCCGGATACAGCGTGCCCTGAGCGAGAAACTTGTAGCCGCCGTGTCCGCCACTGGACGGACTCGCTGCGGCGAGTCTGTGCTCACCGTTTCCTCGGTCTTCTTCGAGTAACTCCTCAGTCGCATGTTGAAAAACTTTAATGAACTCATTGCCGATGAGCTTTCGTTTGGTTTCAGGATCGGTCACATCCTTGAGCAGCGCGAGAAAGCGTTCGCTTGCGTCCACATATTTTAAACGGACGTGAAAATTTTCGCCGAAGACACGTTGCACGATTTCTTCCTCGCGCGCGCGCAACAGTCCGTTATTGACGAAAATGCAGGTGAGCTGGTCGCCGATCGCTTTATGCAGAAGCGCCGCGGTTACTGAGGAATCCACACCGCCGCTCAAACCGAGCACCACTTTTTGGTCGCCGACCTGTTTCCTGATGCGCGCGCAAGCTTCTTCGATGAACGAGCCCATGGTCCAATCCATCGCGCACTGGCAGATGTGATAGACGAAATTATGCAGGATCTCTTTGCCACGCGGCGTATGCGCGACTTCGGGATGAAATTGCAATCCGTAGAGTTTGCGCTGTGGATCTTCCACCGCTGCGAAGTCGCAACCCTCGGTGGTCCCGGCGACGCGAAAACCCTTTGGCAACGCTGTGACCTCATCGCCGTGGCTGTTCCAGACGTCGAGTTGGTGGCCTAATCCTTCCAAGAGTTCTGACCGATTCGTGATTCGCAACGTGCCGGGGCCATACTCGCGTCGTCCTGTGAACACGACTTGGCCACCAAGATGATGGGCCATCAGCATCAGCCCGTAACAAATTCCCAGCACCGGAATGTTTAGCGAAAAAATCTCCGTATCAATTTGCGGTGCGCCCTTGTCATAAACACTCGCCGGGCCGCCGGAAAGAATTATTCCATTCGGCGCAAGAGCGGCGATTTGTTTTGCAGAAATGTTGAACGACGCAATCTCGGAATACACCTGCAACTCGCGGATACGTCTGGCGATCACCTGCGTGTACTGCGAGCCAAAATCGAGAATAAGAATTTTTGAGTGTGCTGATGGGGCGAGGGTTTTCACGCTCTATGGATGAGTTTGCGGCACACTATGCTCCCCTGCCGGATCCTCCGGAGACCGCTCCATTGGAATAAGCGTTCCCTGCCCGGTGACGCCACGTTCAAGCTGTGCTTGCGCCTCTTGCGTGCTACGTTGTTCCAGCGGATCGGCGCAGCCGCCTACAGCTGCCCAAACGATTAGGAGCGAGGCTTGTCCGCAGAGGCAGAGGATCGAGAGGCGCTTCATCTGCTTATCTTAGGAAGCGAGCGCTGTATTGCAATTGGGGATTGCGGAATGCCAATTGCGGAACGAAATCGAGTGATCCGTTAAAAAGTTGAATAGTTGAAACGGCAAATGCTTTCCCGTTGTGGCCTTTTAAAGTTTAACTTTTTAACTCTGTCTGCCATGATACCGCCCGAACTTTTGCTGCAAGGCTATCGGCTTGGCGTTTTTCCGATGGCGATGGAAGACGATTCCATCGGCTGGTTCTCACCTGACCCGCGCGCGATCATTCCGCTGGAAGACTTCCATGTTCCCCATGCCTTGCGCCGCGTCTGGCGACAAGAAATTTTTCAAATCAAGATCGACAACCAATTCGGCGAAGTGATTCGCGGCTGTGCTGCGCGCAAAGACACATGGATCAATCGTGAAATCGTCGAGAGCTACGAGCGCTTGCACGATCTTGGCTATGCGCACTCAGTTGAGGCGTGGACCAAGAATGAACTGGCCGGCGGGCTTTACGGAGTTGCGATCGGCGGCGCTTTTTTCGGCGAATCGATGTTTCACCGGGTCAGGGACGCTTCCAAAGTCGCGCTGGTGGCCCTGGTAGAACACCTACATGTGAGGAAGTTCGCTCTGCTCGACACGCAATGGCTTACACCGCATCTCGCGCAATTCGGCGCAATCGAAATTTCGCGCACTCACTATTTGCGTGTCCTACGGAGAGCGTTGGAATTGCCCAGAAAATTTTAGGGTATGGCGCGCCCCCGGGCGCGCAGGGAGTGTGGCGCAAGTTTGCAATTTGCGAGGCTCGTCAACGCAACTTACAAAGTTGCGCCACGATTCGACTGTCACAGACCGCCGCTACAATGTTCGGCGTCAGAGCTTAGCCATTGAGCGTGGGATGTTTTCTGCTTTAGTGAAAACCCGCGGCGCGACGTAAATACAAGATCGACATCAGCCGATGACGGCTGGGTAGCTCAGTTGGCAGAGCAGCGGACTGAAAATCCGCGTGTCGGCGGTTCGATTCCGCCCCCAGCCAAACCCACTTTCCAGAGGGAAAACACGAGGGTAAAGGCGCATTTTCGGTCGCCGGGCCAAAAGGCTGGAAATGAAAGAAAATACGGGTTTGCGGAACCAAAAGTGTCATGCAGTGTCATGCAAATGACCATTCCCGCGCCTGTGCGCCCGAATTTCTGCGTCTGGCAGCGCCGGTGACTCAGGACAGCGGATCAGGCTCTCCGGGCGTTTTAACGGCCTTGCGGGACAGCCTTTCAAGCCGAATATTCGCTAGACTTTCGCTCCAAGTTTCTACTTTCTATACCCGACAAATGAAATAGCGACGGTACGCCGCAAGCATAGCCGATGAAAGCAATCGTCATCACGATCATCGCATGCGCGACCGCCTCACGTGTGTGGTGCTGCTCCGCGTGTACCGCCCGCCAGAAGGACCTCGATACCAGCTTTATGGCGTGGACGAGACCTCATCGGAAAACGGAAAGACGGTCAAGTCCGTCTATCGGGTGGACACTATCACCGGCAGAACGTGGCGGGTTTCATCTAGCCCCTTGCCGACTGGAGCGGTAGATGCACAGCATAAACCCGTTGCCGCCTGGGTGGATGCTTGGGAAGAGATGCCAGAGTCCGAGGAAGCAGCAGTGGCCAAGGCCCAGGCGGGCTGGCAGAGCGCTCTCGACCGGGCGCGCGCGTCACCGACAGAGCCAGCAGAAATCAGTGCTACTCCGCGGTGATGGACGCCTAACCAATCGCTCGAGCTAACGGCTGGCCGTTGTGATGAGTCGCTTTGATTTTATGAAGTGACGGCTCGAATCGCCGCTTCAAGTTCGAGAAACGCCGTCAATTTCTCATCCGCACGCACAACGAAGCGCTTTCCATCGCTGCGATGCGTGTCAGCAACGAAGATCATTTGCCCGCTGGAATCAATCGCTGAGCGAGAGCAAGGATGATGACCCTTTGCCGGAGAAATCCGCAGCTATCGTGGACGAGGCGCAGCGCTATCGGCCGCTTTGAATGAGTGAAAGATGATGACTT
>QHPD01000102.1 GCA_003218975.1 Verrucomicrobiota bacterium | reverse complement strand
AATTCGGTACACCCCACTTATTCAGCCGGTGAAAGATTCCCGGCAGTTCGCGGTCGCGACCCATCAGGAATTGAATCATGATGAGATCGACAATTGCGGTGTTTGAGGCCGAAAGGAGCAGGAACGCGAACACGATACTGACAACCACCGCGAAAAGATGGCCAAAGGCGGGTCCAAGTGCGCCGCCAACGAAAATTTGGCCCATGTAACGCAGCATGTAATCGCGCACGCCTTGGGCTCCGGGCGCGTTCACATCACCGTTGACCACCTGCAATCCGTTCAGAGCGTGGGCGGCGAGCCCAAAGAGTGCGGTAAAAACGCAAACTTCGATCATCACGCATAAAATTGCGGGCGTAGAAGTTTTGATCACACACGGTTGCGCATCGGTGCTGCCCGGATCGAGCTTCATCACGCCCGTGGCATTCGCGATCGCTTCCACTCCCGACAGTGCTAGCACGATTCCGACAAAAGCGGCCCAGTTTTGCCCGAATGTTCCATGCAACGGCTGCAAATGAACAAATGCTTCACCCAGGTGCGGCAGACAAAACAACCCGAGAATAATCACAACGAGTGCGGTCGGGACTGAAATCAAGAACGCAAGGCCGCCAGTTTGTTTCGGGCCTAACAAATTCAGCAAGCCAATGATGAGGATTGACAGCGCCGCGAATTTTTCCGGATGCGGGACGCCAAGATATTGAAAGGCGGAGAGCGCGCTGATGGCTGCCGTTACCAAATAATCTGCGATGAGCAGAAACGCACCGACGATCGAAATCACTTCCGAGCGATGCCGGACGGCTGCATACACCCCGCCGCCGTCAGGGTAAAGGCGGCAGATGATCATGTAGTTGATCCCGACGAGCGCCGTCAGCACGCACATCGCTGCGATCAGCCAAAACGAAGCGTAACCGGCGACGGCGAATGCAAGCCCAATGACGTAGGCCTTGCTCGTTCCCCAGTCGCCGTACAAAATCGCCGCCGCGCGTTTCCAATCAACATTGCGCGGTCGCTTAACGTCTGTTGGTATCAATTGATTCGACTCAAACGAGGCGGCCTCGCGCGACGAGGCGCCTGACTTTCAGGAGCCGGATTTCACGACATCCTTGCACTTTAATGATGCTGACGGGGTTAGCTGTCGGGCTGGAGCCATTAAATGCTCTCGATGCCGCGCATCGTTCGCCCCTATCCGCGCCGCGTTTGCAGACGGAATTTGGTTTCCCCGTTGAACCGGCTACTCGCCGATCCATTAAGCAGAACAAAGAACTGCACCAAATTTCTGGCTGGAAAATCAGCGAGTCAAGTCCACCGGATTTCACTCCGTTTTAGTGGGTTCTGAGCAAGGAGTCTTTTACTTCGCCTCGTGATTTAGCAAGATTGTGCAATGCGCGATCCGCTCACTCCGATGATGCAGCAATACCGGCGGCTGCGGAGTAGTATTCCGGCCGACACATTGCTCCTGTTTCGACTGGGCGATTTTTATGAACTGTTCTTCGAGGACGCAAAGGAGGCCTCTGGCCTGCTAAATGTCGCCCTGACAAAACGCAATGGGGTCCCTATGTGCGGCGTGCCCTATCACGCGGCGCAAACTTACATTGCCAAGCTGATCAAGGCCGGGCGGCGCGTGGCGATTTGCGATCAAACCAGCGAACCGCAGCCGGGCAAAATTGTTTCGCGCGACATCACTCAGATAATCAGCGCGGGCACGGTGAGCGATCTGGATTTACTGGAAGCGAAACGCGCGAATTATCTCGGCGCGGTCTATGTCGATGATCGCGTATTTGGATTTGCCTATGCGGATCTGACCACGGGCGAGTTCCGGCTCACGCAATTGCAAGATCGACAAGCGCTCCTCGACGAGCTTGCGCGCGTTTCGCCGTCGGAGCTTCTCGTTAGCGATGAACAGAAGACCCAGTTCAAAGAAATCACCGGAGCGCTTGGCTACGACAGTTACGCGTTTCTACTCGAGCAGGCGATCTTCACGTTGTGCGAGCATTTCAAAACGAAATCGCTGGACGGATTCGGCTGCACGCACATGCCGCAGGCGGTTGCCGCCGCAGGCGCGATCGTTCATTACTTGAAGCATTCGCTTCGGCGGAAAATCGATCATCTCACCTCGCTACGTTGCGATGCGCCGAGTGATTACGTGTTGCTCGATGCCGCCACGCAAACCAATCTCGAACTGGTTGAATCGCGCAGCGCGCGCGACACCAGCCTGCTGGCCGTGCTCGATCGCACGGTCACGCCAATGGGCGGACGGAAATTGCGCGACTGGATTCTGCAACCATTGCGCAATCTGACCGAGCTGGAACGCCGACAGCAAATGATCGCCGATTTGTTGCAAGAGCCGGACTTGCTCGCCTCCATCCGCGCAGAGCTGAAATCAATTCGCGATATCGAGCGCGCAGCGGGACGATTGAGTCAGGCGTCGGGTAACGCACGCGATTTGGTCGCATTGAAAACTTCGTTGCAACAAATCCCGAAGTTGAAGGGCGAATTACAGAAGCTCCTCGATCGACTGGTTTTTGGCGCCAATCAGGTCAAGGAAGGCGAGAAAGTCGAATTGTTGGCGCAACGTTTGCAAAACGAAATCGAGGAGATGCCGCCGCTGACGGACAAATTGGCGAAAGCGCTGGCGGATGATCCGCCATTGGCGCTAAAGGAAGGCGGAATTTTCTGCGACGGATACGATGTCGATCTTGACGCGCTGCGTCAGGCATCGCGCGAGGGAAAGAACTGGATCAGCCATTTGCAAGAGCGCGAGATCGCGGCAACCGGCATCAAGTCACTCAAAGTGCGTTACAATTCGGTCTTTGGCTATTTCATCGAAGTGACGAAATCGAACCTCGCGAGCGTGCCGGCGCATTATACGCGCAAACAGACGACCGTAGGCGGCGAACGTTTCGTCACGCCAGAGCTGAAGGAAATGGAGGCAAAAATTCTTGGCGCGGACGAACACGCGCGTCAGCTTGAATACCAGCTCTTTCAAAAACTGCGTGACGAAACTTTGCGTGAACTGGGACCGATCCAGCAGACGGCAGCCGCAATCGCGACTCTCGACGTCATTTGCGCGTTGGCGGAAACGGCGCGGCTCTTTCGTTATTGCCGACCACAGTTGAACGACTCGCTGCGTCTCATCATTAAGGACGGCCGCCATCCAGTGCTCGATCAAAATTTGGTGGAAGAAAAATTTGTGCCTAACGACACAGCGCTGGACGGCGAGAACTTGCGAGTGGCGATCGTGACTGGGCCCAACATGGCCGGGAAATCAACATACATCCGCCAGGTCGCGCTAATTGTGTTGATGGCGCAGATCGGCAGCTTCGTTCCCGCAGAAAGCGCGGAGATCGGGCTGGTCGATCGCATCTTCACACGCGTGGGCGCGAACGACGATCTGGCACGCGGCCAATCCACGTTCATGGTGGAGATGAACGAGACATCGAACATCGTGAACAACGCCACTGAGCGCAGCCTAGTCATTCTGGACGAGATCGGCCGCGGAACATCGACATTCGATGGCCTCTCCATCGCTTGGAGCGTGGCCGAATTTCTGCACGACAAAATCAAGGCGCGCACTTTGTTCGCGACGCATTACCACGAGCTGACCAAACTAGCCGAAGAACGCGGTGGCGTCTGTAATTTCAATGTCGCCGTGCGCGAGTGGAACGATCAAATTATTTTCCTGCGCAAAATCGTGCCCGGCGGCGCGGACAAAAGCTACGGAATTCAGGTCGCGCGCCTCGCTGGGTTGCCGAAAGAGATTCTCGATCGAGCCAAGGAGATTCTCGCGTACTTGGAAAGGCCCAACGGCGCAATCGAAGCTCCGGCTGTGGCAAAATCGCGCCGAAAGAAAAAGTCCCGCCCAACTACTGCAAAACCGCAACTGGATTTACTCTGAGACGCCGCCATCACTTGGCGATGGATCCAGAATTGGGGCGTTCCATGAGCCAGGCAATCCAGATGCAGCTCTCGTAGAGTAGACACATCGGCAGCGCCATCGCGATCAATGTCAGAATGTCCGGCGTCGGCGTGATGATGGTCGCCAGGATAAAGATCAGGACGACGGCATAGGGCCGGGTGCGTGCCATGAATCTGTAGGTGATCAATCCAAATCGAACTAGCGCCAGAACGACCACGGGCAATTCGAACGCCAGGCCGAACCCGATAGTGAATCGTGTCACGAAAGAATAATACTGTTGCACGGTCCACGTGGGCGCCCAGCCGAGCGACTCGGTGTCACGGAAGAAAAAGAGAATCGTCTTTGGCAATAACCAAAAATAACAAACCGAGACGCCAAGGAGAAACAGCGCGAAGCTGACGCCGATCGCGGGAAATAAAAAGCGTTTCTCCACCGCGGTGAGCGCCGGCAAAACGAATTCCGCAAGAAAATAGAGAAGAAGCGGGAAGGAGAGAACAATTCCTGCGTAAAAGGCGAGATGAAACGAAATCACGATTGAATCAGTGATGCCGAGCGCTTTGAGCGTGCCGATTTGCGAACCGACATCCTGCAGGGGCGCCTGCATGATCCGCACGAGCGTAGAGCGAAAGGCGAAGCAAACGATCATCGCGGCAGCGAGCGTGATCGCCATCTTCACGATCATCCAGCGCAAGTCTTCCAAGTGCTCGAGAAACGGTTTCGACGTTTCGCTTTCCGGCAGATCGCGGAATTTGAAAATGTCTCGCAGCGCCATCGGATTGATAATTTACTCGGGACCGATTTCAGAGTCAGCGCGACTCCATCGAGATAAAACCGCGCGCCGCTAGGCGTGCGCAAATGCCAAGAGTATTTCCGTCACGTATTTCGTTCTCGGCGATCATGCGGCGAATTTCGGAGATCGCGAACGCGCGGCAGTCCAAAATGTATTCCGACTCGTCGCGCACATAATCCGGGCACGGTACGACCGGGCGCGCCAGGAAGAAGTAGCCGCGCTCATCCGTGAATCCCGGCGATGAGAAGTAATGGCCGAGTGGAATGAGCTCGCCGTCCTTGGCCAGCTCGTAACCGGCCTCTTCCCGAAGTTCGCGCAATGCAACTTGTTCGATTGTTTCCGTGGGGTAGCCGGGATCGCCGATCCCGGCTACAACATCGATTTGACCCGAGGGCATTTCCCAGATTGCTTCGCGGATCGGGATACGTTCCTGGCAAATGAGGACGAGTTTGCCGTCCTGCGCCATAGGCGCAATGACGGCGGCTGCTTTGCGGTGCACGATTGTCCATGTACGCGGCCTGGTTCGAGTCGGCGTTTGCACTTGATCGGTTACAACTTCGACATGCGCGTCGGCGAAATGCCGTTCGCTGGAAACGGTTTCCCAACCTTGGTCTCCGTGCACGATGTTGCTCTGCTTCATATCCGAAGAGTATGAACAGGAGGCAGAAAAGCGAATGCTTAGGTAGGGCGGTTCATCGAAACCGCCGGCGGGCGATTGAGGTCAATCGCCCCTACCGAGATACGCGCGCCAGCGCTTGATCTGCGCCGCGACGTTCTCATGTGATGGCGCGCCGATGGCGCGGCGCTGCGAAAGCGAATGGCGAATATCGAAAACATCAGCAACGTCGACATCGAACAGCACCGAACGTTTTTTCAGTTCGGCGAGGGACACCCGATTAAGTGCGATTCCCTTCCTCGCGCATTCTGCAACGAGACTGCCGACAATTTCATGAGCCTTGCGAAAGGGTATTCCTTTTTTCACTAGATATTCCGCCAGATCGGTCGCGAAAAGATTCGGGTCGCTTGCTGCGGCCTGCATGCGTTTGCGATTGACTTTCAATTCGGGGAGCATCGCCGCAAAAATTTCCAGCGCGGCGCGGACCGTATCCACGGAATCAAAAAGCGGTTTCTTATCTTCCTGCAGGTCGCGATTGTAGGAAGATGGAAGCGCTTTCGTCATCGTCAGGATCGACATCAAATTTCCGTAAAGCCTGCCGGTCTTGCCGCGAGTCAGCTCGGCCATGTCGGGATTTCTTTTCTGCGGCATCAGGCTGGAGCCGGTGGAAAATGCGTCGGTGAATTCCAGAAATCCGAATTCGCTCGTGCTCCAGATGATCAAGTCTTCGCTTAAACGAGACAGATGCAGGCCGATCACGGCGAGGCAAAAAAGGAATTCGCACACGAAATCGCGATCGCTCACGGCATCGGTGCTGTTCTGACTCACGCGCGAAAAACCGAGTTGGCGCGCGATAAGTTCGCGATCGAGGACGATTGTCGATCCGGCGAGCGCGCCAGATCCAAGCGGGAGAACGTCCGTTCGAACCAGGCAATCACGAAGCCGTTCCGCGTCTCGTTCAAAAGCCTCGATTTGCCCGAGCAAGTAATGCGAAAAAGTGATCGGCTGGGCGCGCTGGAGATGCGTGTAACCAGGCACCACAACATCGACGTGTTTTTCGGCGAGGTTGAGCAGCGCTCTCCGCAAATTTCGCAGGCGCGATGAGACTTCCGTGATCTCGTCTTTTACATAAAGCCTCATGTCCAGCGCAACTTGGTCGTTCCGACTGCGGGCAGTCTGCAGTTTCGCGCCGGCGGGCCCGATTCGTTTCGTAAGCGCGGCTTCGATGTTCATGTGCACGTCTTCGCGCGAGCGGTCCCATTGGAATTTGCCGGATTCGATCTGCTGCTGGATTGCGCGCAAGCCACCCTCAATTTTTCGGTGTTCAGCCCTAGTCATGATTCGTGCGCGGGCGAGCGCTGCGGCATGCGCGGTCGATCCTGCGATATCGTAGCGATAAAGTCGCCAATCAAACGAAACGGATTCGCTGTAGCGCTGGGCGATCTCCGCAGCGGGTGTGTTGAATCGTCCTTTGCGCATCGTCAACCGACGGATGCAGTGCGCGTTACAGTTGCGGAGACGTACTTGGCATCCTCCAAAGGGAATTTCCGCAGGTCGATGGCGACCCTCTGTATCGGAAAAGTTTTCAGTAAATGCGTTGCGAGCCGGTCCGCCAACGTCTCGATCAGATTGACCGATTGATCGCGCACGAAACTCTTCGTCTCCTCGGCCACGGCTGAATAGTTAACTGTCTGGTCGATTTTATCTGCCAGATCGGGCGTTTGCTGATACGGCCAAAAGGAAATGCTGACGGTTAAGCGTTGTGGAGCAGCGCGCTCTACCTCCGGAGCCCCGATATGTGTGAAAATCTCAAGTTGGTCAATGTGAATTTCGTCGGCGAAAGGGTTCGATTCGTTGGTCATGGGGCAAGATTACCGCAGTGCGGATGAGGACGACAACGTGTTTCGACGTAAAGCGGAGCGATTGAGGTGAATCGCCCTATCTTGACGTGGTGACCTGCGCGTCGACTTTGACCGGGAGATGAAAACGGTCTGGCGCGTATTTGGTTATTTAACGCGGTACCCATGGATGGCTGCAGGCACGTTGACGTGCGCGATTCTGACCACGCTGATGGTGATCGTTTTCCCAAGCGTCACCAAATGGATCATTAACGACGTGGTGCGCGCGCAGCGACCGGACAAATTGTTGCCGCTCATTTTGCTGGCGGCAGTGGCATTTCTGCTTCAGCACGTTTTCAACGCGCTGCGGATCATCCTCAACAACACGTTCGAGCAGAAAGTCATTTTCGATCTGCGGAGCGATTTGTATTCCCACATTCAATTGCTGCCGTTGCGCTGGTTCGATAATCGCGCCACGGGCGATCTGATGACGCGGGTGATAGAAGACGTGAACTCCGTCGAGCGTGTCCTCATCGATGGAATCGAGCAGGGCGTGGTTGCGGTCTTGCAAATTGTCATCGTCATGACGGTGATGTTTTATTGGAATGCGAAGCTGGCGCTCCTAGCGTTGGTGCCGTTTCCGCTGCTCATCGCGGGCGCACTAGCTTATACGCTCACCGCGCATCGACGCTATCGATTGCAGCGGCGCGCGTCATCGGACATCAACGCGCTGTTGCACGATAATCTTGCCGGGATTCGTCAGATCAAAAGTTTCGTGCGCGAGCGAGAGGAACATGCGCGTTTCAATCGGGTAAGCGATCAATTGCGGCGCGCCACACTGGTGGTGATGCGGACGTGGGCCATTTACTCGCCGTCGATGTCGATGTTTGAAGCGATCGGCGCCGTGCTCGTGCTTGGGTTTGGCAGCTATGCCGTCTTAAACGGCGGGATGCAGATGGGTGATCTGGTCGCTTTCCTTTTGTTGACGGCATTTCTTTACGATCCGATCAGCCGGCTGCATCAACTCAATCAACTTGTTCAAGCCGGACGGGCGGCGGGCGAACGCGTTTTTGAGATTCTCGATGAATCAGCCGAGCCGGGATTGATCGAGAAGGGAAAAATGTTGGTGCGAATTGCTGGCGACATTCGCTACGAGGACGTGAGCTTCAGTTATACGGAAGGATTGCCCGCGCTCAAGCATGTTTCGTTTCATGCAGCGCCGGGCGCGACGATTGCGCTGGTCGGCGCGACTGGCGCCGGGAAATCGACGCTGGTGAATTTGCTGGTGCGCTTTTACGAATTTACGAGCGGCCGGGTTTATATCGATGGCAGAGCTATTCGCGAGTACGGGCTAGGTGTGTTGCGCGAAGCAATCGGAGTGGTGACGCAAGAGAGCTTCCTGTTCAACGGATCGATTCGGGAAAATCTTTTGATGGGGAAACCGACTGCCACCGATGCGGAACTGTGGCGTGCCGTGGATGCGGCGAAGGCGCGACAATTCATCGAGCGTTTGCCAGAGGGCTTGGAGAGCGTGGTCGGCGAGCGCGGCGTGAAATTGAGCGTGGGCGAAAAACAGCGGCTCTCAATTGCGCGGGCGCTCTTAAAGGACCCGCCGATTTTGATTCTTGATGAAGCAACCGCCAGCGTGGATACCGCCACGGAACGACTGATTCAGGAAGCACTGGAACATTTGATGGCGAATCGGACGTCGATCGTGATTGCGCATCGGCTTTCCACCATCGTGCACGCAGACCAAATTCTGGTGCTTGATCGCGGCCGCATTATCGAGCGAGGCAAGCACGACGAATTGATCGCGCTGGGCGGAAAATATGCGCGCCTTTGCGAACAAAGCCTGCTTGAGACATCACCGCAGCCTCAATTCCAAACCCCGGCAGAAACTGAGATTACGCCAATTGACACCTTAGATGAGCAATTGCCTGTCTAACTGAACGGAGCGGCTCCGTACCACAAGCGCGCTTGCTAATTGGGTGGTGGCGGGGAAACAGACGGCGCGGGCGATGACGCCGCAGGAATGATGATTGTCTGTCCGGCCTGCAGTTTACGGCCGTCTTCGATGTGATTGGCCTTTTGCAATTCATCCACGCTTACTCTGTACAATTTTGCGATAGATGTGAGCGTTTCGCCGCGGGCAACCACGTGTGTGTTGCCATTCTCAGGACGCGACGCAGATTCGGCCGGAGCGCCTGCCGTAGGAGTCGCAGGCGTGCTCTCTCCAATCATTACGCCCGGGCGAACGTGTGAAAGCTGCTGTTCTAGTTTCAGGATCTCCTGAGAGAGCGCGTCGATCTTTGCGTTCTGTTCGTCGATTTTTTTTGCCAACATTTCGAGTTGAGCATGCTCGGGCGATTTCAACGATTCTGGCGACGGCGCTTGCGCCCACGCCGAAGGGAACGGCCCCGCGCTGAAGAAAAACGCAGCAGCAACAACAGGAAGGATCTTCATCCTCCCGAATGTTGGCATCGGCCGCTTTGCCTGGCAAGCGTGGGGCGGTAGCCGAATTTTGCGAGACCCACGGCGCGGGATCGCTTGCCTTTCCAATATTTGCCCTTAGATTTTTTTATGCCAGAGCGCATTCAAAAGCCACTCGATCCAGTTCCGTGGGGACCCAAACAAGGCGATGGCGGCGGCCCGCGTTCACCCGACGTTTCACGGCCGGACACCAAGGATCTTTTAAAAAAAATGCGCAAGGTCGATCCTAACCAGTCCAAGCGCTATCGCCAGCGCACCGGCCAATAATGGAGCCGTCCCTGGTGACGCTTGGGCCACATTTTTCCGGCACGGCCGACGATTTTCCCGCATTGCTCAGGCGCAAAGGGTTACTCGCTCCGGCGACTGTCACTTCGACTTCTCCGGTGGCGACGCCGCACCAAAAATCGTGGCAGCCAACGGAGGCCACTACCATTCTCGCGTTCAAGTTTTCTGGCGGCGTGCTAGTGGCTGGCGATCGGCGCGCCACGGCTGGCAATACTGTCGTCTACGATCGCGCCGACAAAGTACTGGAAATCGATCGCCAATCGATCATGGCAATCGCAGGCGTGCCGGCGACGGCGTGGGAAATGGCGCGCGTGCTCGAACATTCGTTTCAATATTTCCGACGCACGCAACTACAGGAAATGAGCGTGGATGGCAAGGTGCGCGCGCTTTCCAAGCTGTTGCGGGACAACATCGGCTTCGTCATGCAAGGAGTGGGAGTAGTAGTGCCGATTTTCGCGACGTACAATTCTCATCCGAAACCGGAGGCGCGACTCTATTTTTACGACGCTATGGGCGCGCAGTTTGAAGCGGCCGACTACGCCGCGACCGGGTCGGGGTCGCCGGCCGTGCGCGGCATTCTTTATTACGAAAATAACTGGGGCGGGAAGCCGCTGCAAAAAACGAGCGAGGACGAAGCGATATCGATTGCCTTGCGCGCGCTGGACACGGCTGCGGAGTCCGACACATCGACGGGCGGCGTGGATCGCAGCGGGAAAATCTATCCGCTCATCAAGATCGTCTCGCGCGAAGGCATCAGGACCTTGCCGGAAAGCAAAATCGCTGCCGTGTTTAAAGAAACGGTCGCATGATCGAAGAGCCGTATCGTTGGGTTGAAGCGATCGCCAACCGCCGCGAGTACATCGAAATGCAGCTCGCCTCGGGCAGTCCTATCGTGGCGCTTGGCTATCGCGATGGCATCTTGTTTCTCACCTTCGGTCAGAGACGGCAGAAACTTTTTGAGATTTACGACCGCATTGCCATGGGCGCCATTGGTCATCCAGGGGACATCGAGCGGCTGCGGATGGCGGCCATCGAGCTGGCTAGCACCGAAGGCTTCACTCGCTCAGCGGCCGATGTTTCGCTGCGGCGGCTGGTGCATTATTCGCTCAGTCCGGTGATGAAGGGGGCGTTCGAACAGGTATATGGCGCGCCTTATCTGGCGCGGATGCTTTTTGCCGAGGTCGGCGATCGGCCTGAAGAAGATTTGTTCCTGCGGGTCGATTATGACGGCGAGATTGCAAGCAACGGCGCAACCTTCACGCAGGCGCGGCGGGATTTCGCTGTGCTGAGCGGAACCCGGCAATCGAGCGAGCAGATGGAATCATTTCTGCAAGCCGAACATTCGCCGGACGCCGGTTTTGAAGCAGCGCTCAAATCCGGGCTCGATGCCTGGAGCATTGGACATATGACTTTGCAGACAAGCGACGCAAAAGAACTTCCGGAACGCACCGCCATTACGAAATATCGACAGGAGCAACTCGCCAAAGCTGGAGTTGAAGCCGGAATACTTGAGCGCGACGCGAGCCGGGCAATTCGCTATCGTTCATTACTGGATAAGGAACTGCGCGCATTGATTCACGAATAAAATATGGAGAGAAATGTTCGGCCAAAGACCACGAGCAAGACAAACCATAGGGAGCATACTGGCCTTGGCAGGGTTGTTGCTGATGATCGCCTCCTTCGTCTGGATGCAGCGAATCCCGGGGCGGCAGCGGCCGGTGAAACCGCAGATCGCGCAGCCGCAGCCCACGCCTAAGCCGTTCGTAGTAGTAGTTCTTGATCCCGGCCACGGCGGCCAAGACTCGGGTGCCATCTGCGGTGGCGTGCTTGAAAAAGATCTGACCCTGGATGTGGCCCGACGGATCGAACGGCTATTGGAGGCGGACGGGATCGCTACCGTGATGACGCGCGTGGGCGACAGCTATGTTTCACTGGCCGATCGCGCGGCGCTCGCCAATCGCGTACGAGATTCCATCCTGATAAGCATTCATTTCAACGAAGATAACCGGCCCGTTTCCACTGGAGTCGAAACTTATTACGCGGCCCATCAAATTACTGGGGGCTCATTCGCGGCTTCGTGGCTGCCTTTTCTGTGGCGCGCACTTTCCGAATCGCCAAATTTTGAAAGCCAAAGCCTTGCCGCTTTTATTCAGGGAGCGCTGGTGGCACGCACGCGGGCGCTCGACCGGGGCACCAAGGCGAAACAGTTCTTTGTGATCTCAAATGTCACTTGCCCCGCTGTTCTGGTAGAAGGTGGATTTCTTACGAATAAAGAGGACATTTCCAAGCTCGCCAGCGAAGATTACCGGGAGGAAATTGCCGCGGCGGTCAGCGACGGAATTTTGCGCTACCGCGATGCAGTGAAGCAGCGTCAATCAACAATTGCCGTTACAAATGCGGAACAGCACTGAATAGGCGAGAATGCAAAGCGTCAAAAATAACATTCCATGAAGACCAAAGTGGGCGCGATCATCTTCCTTGGTTGGATTGCGCTCGCGTACGCGGACCAAATGATTGAGAGCGTTCAGCAGGCGCTGAAGGACCAGGGATTTTATTATGGAGAGATCACCGGTGAACCGAGCGCAAATCTTACCGCAGCGATTCGTCGCTACCAAATCCGTAATGGGCTCACAGTAAACGGCGAACTTAATGGTGAAACATTGCAGTCCCTTGGCATTGATTCTTCAGGCGTGGCACGGCGCGAGACAAAACCCAGTCCGTCACCCGGTCTCGGCGCCATAAATCCCGGCGAGCAGTCTACCCGCCCGGGAGCAAGTGCGACGCCGGCGCCAGTTCAGCCTTTTGCAAACGCACCACAAGATCGACAGGTTTATCCGTCCAGCCCTGTGTATCCAAGCGCTTCGCCGGGCGCAGGACTCCTTCCCGGAACCCCATATGAGAAGGCACCTTTAGAGGTGCAACGCAAAGTCATCGTCTCTGCGCAAATAGCCCTAGGCCGTCGCGGCCTGTATCGAGGAGAAATCGACGGTGCCTACAGCACGGAAATGGAATTTTCCCTGCGCGCCTACCAGGCACGAACACACCTTCCCATTACTGGCCAGCTCGATCTGGAAACGATCGCCGCGCTCCGCTTGCTGCCGCCGCCACGCGAACCAGTCTATGATCCGTCGCGGCGACGCTTTCGACCGCCGCCGCCTGTGCGTGGCGAATGGGTTCCCGAGTAGTTGTTGACCTCCCGAAGGCTTGGCGGGAAAGCTATCCGCTTCCCCTACGGTTCTATCGTGGATTGTCGAATTGCAGCGATTGTAGCTCGGCCCAAACTGTGCCGACGAAAATTTGAGCTTCAATGCGAAGCAGAATCCGGTCGGCATCGTCCGAGACCCAGATCGTGGCCCGACGAAATTTCCGGTGTGGTTCCAATTCCAAGTGCTTCCCGATCCGCTTCAGTTGCAAATCGATTTTGATGGCCTTGTAGGCGCCTGCCTGAACGGAAATTCTGTCCCGGCTAATTACTGTAGTGATAGCAAGATAGGCGTTATTGGCGGGATAAACGACAAGCCGGTAAACATCTCCGTTTTTGAGTGGCTGACTCCGCAAATAAAGTATCGCCGAATGCATATCGAAGAGGTCAGCAAAGCGGAATTGGCGTGCCTTTGTTCCGGGGGAGCCTGTCTGGCTTTCTGTTTTCGTCCGAGTGACCCCGTTGCTTGTAAAAGCAAGATGGGTTGCGATTTTCCTAGATCGATAATTCTCCGTTTGCCGTGCTTCGATAGGGCGCAACGTTTCCTGATCGGCGACTGCATGGTAGTCCGCGTCCAGCTTCCACAAGGCACGCACGAGGCCGATAGTCCGTCCTGTGCCATCGAGTTGAAACTTGTTTTCCGAGGATTTTGTGAAATGGATTTCGCTCGTAGCTGCGGTAAAACCCGCCCATCCGAACCGGTATGTTGCACGAAGAGGTCGCAGCTCAGGAAAATTACCGGGCGGATCTTTCGTGAGAGTTGATTGCCAACTCGCCCCAACCGACGTAAGCGCCGAAGCAAAAAGGAGAAGAAGCCCAATTGCGGCTGACTGGTGTGGCCGCAATCGAGTCCGATCTACAATCCACAGCGGGCAACCCCACATGCTCGCATTTTGTAGCCGTTGGCAAACGAATTGAGACCGGAGTAGGCGTCTGCTTTTCACTGTACGAAAATACACGCGAGCTTGGGCTCGCGTGTATTTGAACTCGTTGCAATTAAAGCTACGGTCTCGACGCTCTTGCTGGCGACGGAGACGGACTGGTTGAGATCGAACTTGCGCTGGCGCGGCCCGGCTTGTTTAGGGCGGCAACGACCTCATTGGTAAAATCATCATTATCGGGTGCGTACATCACAACAGGAACACCGTTAATGCTCATGCCCGATTTATCGAACACGAGATCCAGATTTTTGGCTTTGACCTTCTCCATCACTACGTCGGTGATCTCTTTCACAATGCCTTCTCGCATGCGCATCGCCTGTTCTTGCAACTGCCGCTCGCGGGTCTGGCGGAAATCATTGATCTCCCGCTCCATGTTTTTGATGTTGGCGATCTTGTCGTCACGCTCCTTGGCGGTTTGAGTTTTCTTTTCGGCGTTCAGCGCTGGCGACTCCAGTTGCTTGTTCAAGTTATTGATCTCATCCAGTACTTTCTTGTAGGCGTCAGCCCGATCGGTAAATTCCTTTTGAGCAGCGTTTCTGGCGTCGTTCAATTTCGCGTCCGCCTCTTTCTTCCTGGTATACTCATCAAACGCGCGCCTCACATCGACGGTTCCGATTTTTAGTGTGCCTTGCGCAAAGGCCGCAATCGGAAAGGCCAGCGTCAAGCCAAACAGCATGGAAACAAACTTCTTCATAAAACGGAGGTAACGGTCGATGGAACCGCGTTAGACTGCAACCATTTATATTTGTTCAAAATTGGTAACCAACACTGAAATTGAAATGGCCGCCGCCATTGTAGCCATCGCGTTGAAGCGGATACCCATAGTCAAGGCGCAACGGGCCGATAGGCAGATTGAGTCGAATCCCCACACCGACATCGGAGGCGATATGCTTGAAGCCAAAGGACCAGGCGTCACTATTGACAAAACCAGTGTCGTAAAAAATTGCGCCACGCGCTTTTTCGATGATCGGGAAAGTCCATTCAACCGTCGCCCGAGCCATTGATAGACCGCCTATTGGTTCGCCAGTGACATCTTGCGGGCCAACTTCGCGGTAGGGAAATCCGCGGAGGTTGTTTGCGCCGCCAAGATAAAGGCGCTCGAAGATTGGAACCCCGCTGCCATTTCCCCAATTATCAACCGTCGCAATTTCACCGTTGATGAGCAGGATGGTGTCCCACTTGAGACGAAAATATTGCGATCCCTCCAGGTCCCATCCGTAGATCTGAGTGTTGCCACCCAGAAAACCACCCGCAACAAAAGGCGCAAGGGTGATGCGTTGCCCAGTCCGCGTGAGCAACGCATTGTCGCGCCGGTCGAACACGACGCTGCTTATGATCTTGCTTTCGGTAAACGAACCCTCCTGTGACTTAATGAACGCGGAGGCCCCGGAGGACACATCAAAAATATCGATGTCCTGGAGCTGATAACCCAGGCTCACGTAAATAAAGGAAGTAATGGGTTTGCGCAGATCGATTGTGAACCCATAATTGCGTTGGTTGTATTCGACGCTCAAGTAATCTGCCTCCGTGTAAAAAAGCTGGCCGCTCAACGACAACCTTCGATCGAGGAAATACGGCTCAGTCACGTTAAGAAGAAAATCCTTGCGCTGGGTGCCGTACTGGACGCGCAACCGGAATTTCTGGCCGCCGCCGGTAAAGGTGGGCCAGTTGAACAAATCGAAATTGCCTTGCGTCAGTTCCGCGAATCCAACCAATTGATCAATCGTGCTGAAACCCGCCCCAAAACTGAACGAGCCGGTGCGCTTCTCTTGCACCAAAATTGTGAGGTCTTTCCGGCCGGGGACATCCGTCTCTTCGGGGTAAGTTTCCACTTTGGAAAAATACCCGAGATTCTCCAGACGCTTCTTAGTCAGGTCTGCTCGAACGGTGTTGAAGACATCTCCCGGCGCAACGAGAACTTCCCGGCGGATGACCTTATCCTTCGTGCGCGTGTTACCAGCAATAGTGACTCGATTCACAAACGAGCGTTCGCCTTCCTCAATCTTATAATGCACATCCACAAGGGCAGGACCGGCTGGCGTGCTTTCCGGGGTAATCACAAGATCGACGTAACCGCCGCTGCCGTAAGCATCGGCCACCGCTTTTGCATCGTCGTGCAACTGTTTCGGCGAATAAACGCTGCCCTCCTTCATTTTTAACAGTGCACGGATACTTTCTTCCTTCGCCACTTTCTCTCCCGAAACGGTGACCTTGCCTACGTGATACTGTGGACCTTCCGCAATCACGATCGTGATAGTGAGCGTGCCCTTGGTGTTCCGTTCTCGGCGCACATCTTTAATTTCCACATCAATGAAGCCATGGTTCTGATACCACTCACGGATGCTATCCAGATCCTGTTGCAACTGCGCCTCGTCGAGCCGGCCCGATTTATCAATAAACGAAACGATCGTTTTGCGCTTCGTTTTCATCTCCTTGCGCAACCGCCAGTCGCTGAAATGTAGGTTGCCCTCGAAACGGATTTGGCTCACCGCGCCTTTCGCTCCTTCGTTGACGGTGAAAACGACCCGCGCAGTCCCGCGCCGCTCGTCAATCGGATCGACACGGAACTGCACGTTGACATCGGTAAAGCCGTGCGCCTGATAAACTTCGATTATTTTTTGGCGCGCTTCCTCCAATTGCTCTTCTTTGATCGGCTGGTTGAGTCGCAATTTGATTTCCTTGCGCAGCCTCTTCGCTTTGATGCGTTCGGCTCCATCAATTACAATCTCGCGCACGATCGAACGCGTCTGCACCCGAACGATCACTTTGACGCCATCGCCTTCCGGCTCAGCAAAGATGCGGACGTTTAAAACGGCACCGCTCTTGTAAAGCGCCTCCACATCTTGCTCCACCATTGCGCTGCTGAATGGCTGGCCTACTTTCATCCGCATCTGCGCCAGAATCCGCTCCTTGCTCACCGTCTCCGGTCCTGTGTATTCCACTTCGATGGACCGGATGACAGGAGCACCCGGTGAAGCCTGCGGAGCTTGTGACCGGGCCGACGCCGCTCCGAGCAGTGCGCAAATGAATGCAACCCAAGTCGCAGACAGCGGGGGGCGCATCCATCCGGAAAATTCTTTCATAGGTTAAGAAGCGCAGTCCCGCGCAAACCGTTCCACGCGGACAGGCGGCTATATCGGAAAGAAGAGCCCAAACGTCAAGGCAAGATTTTTCGTGGTCACCAGTGATGCATCCATCGAGAGATTGGTCGCGGGTCTTAATTCAAAAGCTCGTACCAATTATTCCGTCGGCGCGGTTCGTAGCCGGCATCGCGAATAAGAGACTCGATCTGCTCAGCATTCAATCGGAACGTTGTCCCGGCGCTGCTTACCACATTTTCTTCCATCATCACGGAGCCGAAATCGTTCGCTCCGTATTTAAGCGCCACCTGGCCGATGCCGGGTCCCTGCGTCACCCACGAGCTTTGGACATTGTCGATGTTATCCAAAAAAATCCGGGCCAGCGCTTGCGTCCGCAAATATTCGGCCACGCCGGTGGGGTGCTTCACCTTCAAAACGGTGTGCTCATGCTGAAAGGTCCAGCAAATGAATGCGGTAAACCCGCCGCTCCGGTCCTGTTGTTCGCGGACGCGTCGCAGATGCTCGATCCGATCTTCAACCGTCTCCACATGGCCAAACATCATCGTGGCGCTCGATTTCAACCCCAGCTCGTGCGCCACCTGCATCACCTCCAACCATTGATCGCTGTTAATTTTTAACGGCGAAATTTTCTGCCGCACGCGATCAACCAGAATTTCGCCGCCACCGCCGGGAATCGACCCGAGGCCCGCATTTTTGAATTCGGAAATCACTTCCCGCAACGGCATCCGAAAAGTTTCTGCGAAATGCTGGAACTCCGGCGGACTGAATCCGTGGATATTGATGTGCGGATACTTCTTCCCGATGTGACGGAGGAGATCGATGTACCATGCGAACGGCAATTTCGGATGGTGCCCGCCCTGCATCAGAATTTGAACCCCGCCCGCCGCGGAAAGTTCGTCCAGTTTTTGATCGATCTGCTCAAAGCTCAGAACGTAATGATCTTCGTCGCGCTCGGTTCGATAAAATGCGCAGAATTTACAATAAACATTGCAAACATTCGTGTAATTGATGTTTCGATCGACAATGTAAGTAACGATCTCATTTCCCCTGCCGTTGTAGGACAGGCGTTTCGCTTGTCGGCGTCGTTCGTCCGCCAGCGCGGCAAGTTCTTGCAGCGGGAAGCGGTAGAGCTCTAAGACGTCCTCGCACGAAATTCGCTGACCCGCCAACACCTTTTCAATTAGCGCACCTCCATTTGGTAGCCCCATGTCAATCCAACCCTAAATGACTGCTGCGCATTCTGCACGTCTCTTTCTTTCTCGTATTCTTATTCGCCATCCTACCCTTTGCTCTTGCTCGAATCCGACTTGGCTCAGTTTTTTTGGTTGGCAGGCACCGCGCCTGCTCTACAAGCTTTCTTTCATGCCGAAAGATATCGCCATCATCGGTGCCGGCGTGTCTGGATTGACGTCCGGCATCGTTCTAGCCGAGCGAGGCTACCAGACAGCAATCTTTGCAAAAGAAGCGGGGCAGCAAACAACCTCCGGCGCAGCCGCGGCGGTTTGGTTCCCGTACGACGCGCAGCCGGCTGAAAAAGTGATCCCGTGGGCGCTGGAAACATACCAGGCGCTTGTCGATCTTTGCCGTGATCCATGCGCGGGCGTTTCCATGATCGAGCTGCGTCAATTTTCTCGGACAGGCGAAATTCAAATCCCCGCCTGGGCGCATTCGTTAGGCGCCCATGTCATCCCGAGCGAAGTCGAGGGATCTCACAAGTTATTCAAGAGTGGTTTCTCGCTCCGCGTTCCGCTCATGGACACAACGATTTACCTCGATTATCTGGCAAACCGATTTCAAAAAGCTGGCGGATCAATAACTGCCGATGCCCGCCTCGAAAAACTCGAAGACGCCCCCCCCGAATTCCATCTCCTGATCAACTGCGCCGGCATTGGTGCCCGCGAGCTCGTTCACGATGCCGATCTTGAGCCGCACCGCGGCCAAGTCGTCATTATTCCCAAGATTGAAAAACTCTCGAGCGCGATCGTTTGCGATGACGCACCGCTCATGTACGCAATCCCGCGCGCGAACGATTGCGTATTCGGCGGGACAAACGAAATCAGCGATAATCTCGCTGTCGATCCCGGCTCAACAGCGCGGATTCTCGAGGAATGCAGTCGGGTATTGGAGATCGAGAAACCGAATGTGCTTGCAGAGCGCGTCGGCCTGCGCCCCTTCCGAAGATCAGGCGTGCGGCTCGAACGCGATCGATTGCGCGATGGCCGCATCGTCATTCACAATTACGGCCATGGCGGCGCCGGCTTCACCCTTTCATGGGGCTCCGCGAGTGACGTTCTCGAGCTTGCGAGTTAGCTAAGCGGTTCGGCCCGTTGCTCAAAAACCTTAACTACGCGCTTCTTTTCGCCAGAATTGGAAGATTAATCGCGCGGACACATGAAATTGATCCAGCAGCAGTCATCGTCACTCGCAGCCAGTCGAGAGTGATCCACCGTCGTGGTTTGGCGTCCTTGCGCTCGATCGTGGTCTGGTTCAAGATGGAGATGTGGAAAAGCGTCATCTCATTCTCTTTGCTGTCGCAGCCTGCATTTTCCTCCATGCGCCGCTCGGCAGCGCCGCGTCCGGATGGCTGAACGATTACAAGAAAGCTCAGCAGGAGACCAAAGCGGGCAACAAACTGCTGCTGCTCGATTTCACCGGTTCCGATTGGTGCGGCTACTGCATCCAGCTGGACAAGGAAGTTTTCTCCCAACCGGATTTCAAAGAGTACGCGAGCAAAAATTTGATCCTTCTGGAACTGGATTTCCCGCGGCCCGGCGGCTCTCGTTGGCAGGCGCAAGCCGCCGCATTAAAGAAGCAAAACCAGGATCTTGCGCAGCAATACCAGGTGCAAGGATTTCCCACCCTCATCGTTCTCGATGGCGATGGGCAGAAACTTTGGGAGTTCGAAGGCTACTTTCCAGGCGGCACAGAAGCGCTTATCACGAAATTGGAGAAATTGCGTAAAGGCTAAGCAAATGGGCTTTTTCCGCGGGACGGCGAAAACTCGTTCGAATTTTCACTCCGTGCCGCGCCTTGCGTAGCTGGCGACCTCTGCTAGATACACGCATTTTAATCCACCGCTTTCGCGCTGATGTTTTTTTTCCGTTTACTATTCCTTTGCTTTGTCGGGCTCATCGCGACGCTTGCTCTTGGAACCGAGAAGGAAATCCCGCTGCGAACTTCAGAAAAGAGCGAGCGTAATGCTGCGACGGAACAGAGCATCACGTTCAGTTCAGTTCACGTGGATGGTCCTTACATCGCGATGACTTTTGACGACGGCCCAAGCGCAACCCTTACCCCGAAATTGCTGGATCTACTCGCAGCCCGTCACATTAAGGCAACCTTCTTCGTAATTGGAGAGAATGTCGCGGAGCATCCCGAGATTGTGGCTCGCGCTGCGCGAGAAGGCCATGAGATTGGCAATCATAGTTGGTCGCATCCGAATTTTGCGAAGATGTCGGAGGACCGCGTGCACCAGCAGTTGTGGCGAACGGACGACGCAATTAGAAACGCCACCGGCAAGCGCCCCACTTTGATGCGGCCGCCCTACGGCTCGATCACGGCACGGGAGAAACGTTGGATCCACGATGAATTGGGCTACGACATCATTCTTTGGGACGTCGATCCCTATGACTGGAAACGGCCCGGCCCGGCCGTGGTTCGCAACCGCATTTTGAAAGAGACTCAGCCCGGCTCAATCGTGTTGTCGCACGACATTCATCCAGGAACAATCGAAGCGATGCCTTCTACTCTCGACGCCCTTGCAGCAAAGGGATTCAAGTTCGTGACAGTATCGGAAGTGATTCGAATGGCCGTACCTCAACGCCCGTCGGCGTCGCCACAGCCTGAGGCAACGGCAAGCGTTCCAGCCACAGTCGCCTCGCCGTCACCATCAGCGACTCCTTCTCGGACCTCTGCGCCACGCGATTAAGGAGTCTGAAATCCGAACCGACTACTTCTTCGCCGCGGCGGTTTGTTTGGCCAATTGCTGCTCAAGCTGGCGATGCGCAGTGACGAAATGGTTGTTATCGCCATAGTTTCGCCATGGCCCTGGAGGCACTTCACGCCATTCCACAAATTGCCAATCAGTCACATCGGTTGGCGCTAGCCCGAGATAATCGCGCACCGCTGGCGAAACGTCCAGCCCAGCGCCCTGGTTAAGATTTGGTTTTGGCCGCTCGTTTCCAAAAACGTACTGAAAATGGTCTGTGCGAAACGGGCCGCAATCCTCCCATTGCGCGTAACAAGTGCGATTGCCTTTCCGAATGGCGACCCAGCGATGCTGGCAAACCGACTGACCCGGCCCTGTATACGCTTGTTTAAACCACGGAATGATCAGCGCCGCCTCTGGCTTAAATTGCCCATGCGTGACATCGTTGTAGGGCAGCGCGCAGTAGAATGGATTTAGGTGGGGAATAAACGCCACCGGGATATAGTTGCGCCGCGCCGATGGATCGGGGCTGTCAAAGCCGCCATAACTCCCTGTCCAATTTGCGTCCCAGGAACTCCTGAAATTGGGCACAGGATTGTTGCCGCTCGCTTGTTCGCCAACCCAAAACACCGTGGTCACTACCTTGGTCTTCCATGGATAACGCGGTGTGATCGGCCGAGAACTCGTCGGCACGAAAACTTGCGGCTCCACTTTGAGCAGCGCTTGCTCCCGCAGCTTCATGGCATACTTGGCAAAATCCGCCGCCGTTGCGTACGGCGACGTGGATTGTTCGTCGGCTTTCGCCGCGCCCGCCATTCCCAGGGTGAGACAAAACGCTAAAAGCCTCTTCATGCGCAGATAATCGCCGTCCCCCTTATCCGATCACCGGCAATTAGGCAAGATTTTTTTTGGGGCCCCAATATTCCCGGCCTCCCCAATTCAATTGCGCCTGACCAACGTATCCTGCCTGAATTCGCGATCATCGGCTTGCGGATAATCCAGCGTGTAATGCAGACCGCGACTTTCTTTCCTGCTCAACGCCGAATCGACAATCAACGCTGCCACCGTCGCGAGATTCCGCAGTTCCAACAAATCCACGGAGACTTTGAAATTCCAATAGAATTCACGGATTTCGCGCTGGAGATTCCGGAGCCGGGCGCTAGCACGCTGCAGCCGCTTATCCGTGCGCACAATTCCCACATAATCCCACATCAGCCGCCTGATCTCGTCCCAATTATGATAGATCACCACCATTTCATCGACGTCCTGCACATTTCCCGATTTCCACTCGGGCAAAGGAATTTTCCGCTTTGAAGTTGATTCCACATGCACAGCGGTCGCGGCGGCCCGATGCGACATCACCAAGCCTTCGAGTAGCGAGTTGCTCGCGAGACGATTCGCTCCGTGCAAGCCGGTACAGGCCACTTCACCAATGGCGTAAAGCCCGGGTAAACTCGTCGCGCCATTCACATCCGTCTTGATTCCGCCGCATTGATAATGCGCCGCTGGCACGACCGGTATCGGTTGCTTGGACATGTCGATCCCAAATCGCAGGCAGGTCTGATAAATGTGTGGGAAGCGCTCCCGAAGAAATTCCGGGGATCTGTGCGTGATATCCAGAAACGCGCATTTTGCACCCGACCGCTTCATTTCGGAATCGATCGCACGCGCCACGATGTCGCGCGGAGCGAGCGAGCCCCGGGCGTCGTAGCGTTTCATAAAATCTTCACCGCGATCATTGCGCAAAATTCCGCCTTCACCGCGCACTGCTTCCGAGATGAGGAACGATTTGGCCTGAGGGTGGAAGAGACAAGTCGGATGAAATTGGATGAATTCCATGTTGGCGATCTCAACGCCTGCTCGCCACGCCATAGCCACACCGTCCCCCGTCGCGATATCGGGATTGGTCGTGTACAAATAAACCTTGCCGCAACCGCCAGTCGCGAGCACGATTCGATCCGCGCGAATCGTTTCAACTTTTCCGGCCGTTTCATCCAAAACGTAGGCGCCAAGGCAGCGATCTTCTGTGGCAAACCCGAGCTTGGCCGCCGTGATCAGATCAACCGCCATGTGATTTTCCAGTAGCTCGACCCGCGATTGCCGGTCGAGTTCACGCAGCAAAGTTTCCTCGACCTCTTTGCCGGTCACGTCGCGCACATGCAAAACGCGACGCTTCGAGTGACCGCCCTCCTTGCCCAGATCAAGCTCGCGATGCCCTGAGACTTCGCGTTCATCGAATTGCAACCCGAGCGCGATCAATTCGCGAATACGGTCCGGACCTTCGGTGACAATTGTGCGGACGACCGCCTCATCGCAAAGGCCCGCACCCGCCTCGAGGGTATCGCGCACATGCAGCTCAAACGAATCTTCGTCGCTCGTCACGCACGCGATTCCACCTTGCGCCCGCGCCGTGTTTGTGTCAGAACCCTTGCGTTTTGTGACTACGGCAACCGACCCATGCTTCGCCGCTTTCAGCGCAAAAGTCAGACCGGCTATGCCGCTGCCAATCACCACGAAATCGTAATCCCTCATCGCAGCCGAATGTTGTCGATCAAGCGAGTTTTGCCGAAGAAAACTGCAACCGCGAGCAGCGAATTTGGCCTAACAACCTCGAGCGGCTGCAAGCTTTCTGTGTCTACAAGTTCAACATAATCGATCCGCGCCAACGGCGCTTCGCCAATCGTCTTTCGTACAAGAGCGACAAGTTCTCGCACGGATGTTTTTCCGGCATTGGCAGCCGCGAGTAGTGATTTGTGCAAAACGGCTGCCTGTTTTCGCTCGTCGGAACTCAAATATTGATTGCGCGAGCTACACGCCAGCCCATCGGCTTCACGCACCGTCGGCACCGCGATGATGTCGATCTTAAAATTGAGGTCGCGCACCATGCGGCGAACAATCGCCAACTGCTGAAAATCTTTCTCGCCAAACACCGCCGCGTCAGGCGCAAGAACATTGAACAACTTCGCGACAACTGTGCAAACCCCGCAGAAATGTCCGGGACGCAACTTGCCCTCCAGCGTCTTCGAAAGTGACGATTCTTCGACGAACACCGAGCGATCGTCGGCATACATTTCCGCGAGACTTGGCCGGAACAAGAGATCGACACCGGTATTTCGACAAAATTCTTCGTCAGCTTTTTCCGGGCGCGGGTATCGCTCGTAATCGCTGCCGGGTTCAAACTGGAGCGGATTCACAAAAATGCTCACCGCCACTTCACCGTTGCGGCCAGCATGCTCACTCGCAACCCGAATCAATTCACCGTGCGCCTTGTGCAGCGCTCCCATGGTCGGAACGAGCATGCGAGGCTGGTGTTTTACTTGCGACTGGGCCCCGGCAACCGTGGTGAGAACTTTCACGCTACAAGCATTCCTTACTTGCCTGCAATGCGCGAATCACGAAGTGTATCTCGCTCGCCCGAATGCCAAATAGAAAGTTGCTCCGGGACACCGACTTCGACAAAAAACCAATCGCCGCAATCCAAACGTCCGATCAAGCGTTCTACTGTTCTGGAGGCGCCTAGGCAGCACGCCATTGGCTGCGGCGCGTATAGAAATACAACCCCAGGCACAAATCGTAGGTGGCACAAAAGACGCCGTAAGCCAACGGAATCGCAGTTACTTTCCCTTCCGAAAACGTCTCTTCCGCCATGAGCATGCAGTTCATGAAGGACATCCCAAATTCCATGCAATGGGTACCCAATTATGAGAGCAATCGGTACTCGCACACCGACAAGCCCTATAACAGTGAACGCAACTACCGCTTCTGATTCCAATCGCCACACTCTATCGCTTCCGAAGTAGGCAGTGAACGCTAGATAAAATCAAGCAATCGCGATGAGAAACAAAGCGAAGACGATTTGTTCGAGTTTTGGAGTAAGGAGTGCCTTCGATATGTAAATTGAGCCAGCGGCAGACAGGACTCCAATGCCGAAGTAGAGCGTCATAATCACTATCAATCCGACGGTAGATGCTGACAACGCCATACCTCCTGTCTCAGTGTAGCAGCAAGCAATGATCGGCTAATGGTGTTGGGCAGCCTCCCGGAATCAATGCGTCTTCTCAGCCCTTGGGCGTAATCTTGCCGGTAAATGATTGAGCCAGGATCTTGCCGTCCCGCACGACGAACGTGTCCGTGCCCAATTCGTACACGTTGTCGGCAGTCTCTGCGATCCACAGAATGTAAGCATAGTCGTCCTCGACGAGCTGTTGCTTCATACTGAACGTTGCGCCAGGTTTTCCAAACTCCGCAACCATCGCCTCAAACAACAGCCTGATCGCGTCAGCTCCCCTGAGCGGTCCGTCCGCCGTGAACAGGACGGCGCTCGGTGCGTAATCAGACAGGATGCCCTCAAGGTCGTCCTCACGAAAACACTTTAAGTGGTGATCTAGAACGTCTTTTGTCGAAGCCATTTCTCGGTCCTCATGTTTTGGCTCTAGTTGTTCACTTCAGCCGTCACGACGTCTGCTGGGTTTCAGATGTCCTTCCTCCGGCCAACGAGATATCCGCGGAATCTTTCCGTAATGTTTTGCGGAATAGTTCCGTTTTGATCCGCTTGCCTCCCTCGCGATCGCCGATAAGAGCGGAATCATGCAGGTCCTTTTAACGGCGAAGCCCGGCAGGAGCAAGGTAATAACAGCTGCTTGATCATTGCGTGACCGATGCGAAACAAAGCACTCACCACTGTTTGAAATCGCCAGCGTGCTCGTGCGTCTCGGTCACATTTCCCGTTTAATCGTAAACGCGAATTACGAAATTCATCCGGCCGACACACACTCCAAATCAAATGAAGAGGATAAACATACCAGTGACCATCAGAGCCAGCATCCAGAACAAATCCATGTTGAACCAGGCGCGACGCAATATGCCGACACCGACTTTTTCGTAAACCAGCATTGCCAAAAGACCAGTTACCAGAAGATAGCCGCAGGTATGCACCACCACTGAAACCGCTAGCAAGGAAGGCGAGCTGAAACTGTCGAATCCGAAACCGCACGTCGAATGCATGTGTGAGTCCATTGGACGTGTCCCTGGTGCAAGAGGCGACGGGGCTGGTCTAAGAAATAACGGAATCAGCATTAACCCGGCCCCGTGTGCCGATGCCATGATGAACGACCAAAGAGTCAAATCGCCAAAACCAACCCGCATCCCTACCCAGTTCGGGTGACGGGAGCGAATGAGGCGATACAATCCAAAAGCAAATAGAATCCCTGCGGCGGCAATTTTTAGAGCTCGGTGCGGCAGGCTAATTCGGACCAGAAGAACCGCGGCAACGATGACCCCAATGGAGAGCGCGTGCCCTAGGGCGATTGGCGGCAGCGCGCGGAGCACTGCTGCGCGCTTCTGTTCCTGCAATCCGAGCGCCACAGCAAACAACCATCCCATGGCAGGATTGATCCCATGAAAAACGCCCAGCCCAAAGACCGCCAGCCACGGCCAGAGCCCCCTCACGGAAAACAAAAGGAATCGCTCGAGGAATCGCCTCCTTCGAGGCGAACTTGATGAACTCGGTAATCGCTGCTTTCCACGAAAAAGTTTTGGTCAAATGTAATCCCACCGTTGCGACCGGCATCAAGCTTGACCATCCAACTGCCCACGCCGTCGGGATAGAACTGTTCGTCCCACGCCGCGTAAAGTGAGTTCGTGAAATAGACCCGTTTGCCATCGCGGCTCACTTCCACCATTTGCGGTCCGCCGGCCAGCGGCTGATTGGGGTTCTTTGGGTGTGGCGTGCGATTGACGATCCCGCCGATGCGCACCGAGCCAGTCTTCTTCGGATTGAACGGATCCGACACGTCGTACTGCAAGAACTGACCTGTTCCCCAGCAGGAGACGTACAAGAATTTGTCATCGAGCGACAAATCAATGTCTGTCACTAGTGGCGGTACTGCTTTAAAATCCCTGAGCAACGGCGGCAGCTTCGCTGGATCCGCGGGTTCAGCCGGAATTTCGATCACTTTCTTCAAATCCCACGCACCGTTGTTGCGATGCCAGAGCCAGACTGATGCAGACAGATCCTTGAGCGAAACAACGACGCAGGCGAAGCCGTAGGCTTTGGTAGGGTTGTGCGCGGGACGCATCTCGAGGACCATTTGTTGCTCTTTGCCCAAATCCAGCGCTTGGATATGGCGGCGGCGGCGCAGGTCCCAGACGTGCATTTGATGGCCATATTTGCTACCGAGGAGAAGGTCCGGCTGAAGTCCGCTCTCGATCATGTTCGGCGTACCCCATTCGCTGGTGAGCAGCGCGTCGAATCCCAAATGCCACCAGAAATCATACTGAAGAAACTGGGGTCCCCGGTCCATCTCCCACTGGCCTAAGATGTCGAATGTCTCGCAATCGAGCATGAAGATGCCGCCCGGGCCGTCGCCATTCGGCGCTCCGAGCGCGCTCACGTAAATGCCTTCCGGCCCGCAGTGAATCGTGTGTGGACGCGAGTAATTGGCGCGCGCAAAAACTTCTTCCGGTTCGATCACTTTAACGACCTTCGGTTTTCGCGGGTCGGGCTTTGTGTCAATGATATGCAGGCGCGACGAGCGCAGCCCAGGCACAACGAGATAACGCCGCTCGACATGCGGGTGTGGCGCATACGGGCAAAGGGCTGAACTGCAAGCATTCCAACCGAAATGGTGCAGCTCATCACCGAACTTCGGCAACGTCACTTGGCCCACACGATTGCCGTAGGTGCGCGACCCGGGATCGACATCCACAACTAGTATCGCGTCGTTAAGCTTGCTGCCGGGCGGGTTAAGCGCCGCCACGAATGCATGCTTTTCTGGAGGGGCCTGCATGGCCAGCCGCGGCGACGGGTAAAACGTCGGGTCGGGTCTCAAGAGCGGCATAAAATACGTATCCCCTTAACTCGTTAATTTCAGTATGCTTTCACCGGCAAAACCTCAAGCGATTTTTGGCCCTATTCCGCACCGAAGACAGCGTCGGTGTAACTCTAATGTCATTCGAGCCAAATTGCTTGCCGGGCGAAACGAAACTTTTTGTGGCCAAAATTTTGCCAGCCAGCGCGCGCCGCGAGAGCGCGCATTTCGGAAAATGAAAATGCGCGCTCGGCGGAAAGACGTGCATCGTAGCGCGTCATTGGTTCGCGAAAAATCAGCGCCGTTAAAAGATAAACGCCAGCCTTAAGCAGAAATCCCCGGCGCAAATCCGACACGAGAACAAATTTTTGGGATAACTTGCGACATCGGCACAAGAGGCGCACAGCGTCTTCATTGCTAAAGTGATGCAGTGTGAGCGTGCAAAGCACGATGTCGTATGGCGCGACAGGATCCCATCCGAGAATGTCGGCTTCGCGGTAGAAAATTTCGGAGTAACCGGTGCTCAATTTCCTGGCGATTTCCAGCGTGGCAGATTGTCGATCTACCGCGTCGATCTCGACGTGCGCGCCAATCCTTCGCGCAAAATCGACAATCAATCGCGGAATGTCTCCCGAACCAGTGGCGAGATCGACGATCCGCATCGACGCGCCAGGCTTGATCCAGCGCTGTGCAAAGTGGCGGACGAGGCGATGACTGCCGAACCAGCGATTGAGCTGACGGATACGCTTCAGATCGTTCTCCAGCTCAACTGAGACCGGCTGTGGCCGATCCATCATTTCCAAAACAGATGGATCGAAGCTTCTCTTCATTCTGGGAGCTGCCGCCGCATTTTCGGCAATCAGAGATCGCCGCTACAACCCCAGAAATTTCTGCCACGAATCGGGCAACTGTGCGGTTTCGATTTCGCTCGCGATCCGGCCTTCGAATTCCGGCTGGAAAGTCGTGCTCGTTCCGTAAACCATGATCACATCCTCCGAGCCCTCTGACCGGATTGCGTGGGCCACGCCGGGTGGAATCACGATGCCAACATTGTTGCTGCTGCGATGATCATCGCCATCCACAAAAAAACGCATGATGCGTCTTGGAAAACCGGCGCGAATATCACACAGAATCACCTCCGCCCGGCCCTGAAGAAAAAACATCACGTCCCATTGCTCGTCGTCGTACCGGCGTAACGAATAATTCGCAGGTTCATCGACAAATAAACGGCGTAGCCAATCTGTCGCAGTCACATTTCCGGGAATGCTGGGCGGATGCACGTGGAGACCTTTTGCGCTGTGTGCAAGCATACGCGCGCCCGACCATTGCTTTGGCCACAAGCCGATCTGCGCGAGAATGCCGTTGTCCCGCCGGGCGAACTCGCCAAATGATCCACGGTGCCGCTGTGGATGAATTTTTCTGGGAAAAATTTCCACTCCAGGGATCCAGGCCCCTTTTACTTCGCGCTCATTACGATCCGCAGCAGCAAGCTGGCCCGCATCGACCCCTCGCATTGAAAGCTCCTGTGCGAGAGATTGCGTGGCATAATTGCGACTGCTCAACGCTTTTCGTGCATCTGCATCGACGCCTTGCCAAAGATCCATACCGTGCTTGCTCATTTCAATCCAGACGATGGTTCATTTGCCTAACGAGAAATCGGCGCGTTCGCGAGAAAAATTCGGGTTATAGTAAGGATCTTGCGCTAAAGCGTCAGACCAGCGCTGGCGCATAGCCGCCTCGGCGCTGATGTCGATCTTGTCGCGTATTGACGCCTCCCAGTAAAGTTTTGCAAACGGAGTGTAAACAATTAGATAACCCGCTTGCCGCATTTTCAGGCAAAGATCGACATCGGCAAGCGATTCCGGCAGGCTTTCGTCGAACCCGCCAACCTCCCGCAGAACTTCCCGGCGCGTCAACAAGCATGCGCCCGAAACCGCGCTACAGTTGCGCGATATCTGCAACTGGCGATTCGCGCCGGGATGTTCCGCAGGAAAGCCGCGAAAAGCCGGCTGTGCAATTCCATTGACGCCAAGAATGATTCCGGCGTGTTCGATTGTGCCGTTCAAATTCAATAATCGCGCACCGACTGCGCCAATTTCCGGCCGCTGAATGTGCTCAGCCATGATCGTCAGCCAGTCGTTTTCCATCACTTCGATGTTGTCGTCCAAGAAAAGAAGCCATGGACTGTCAGTTTGCTCGACCACGAAATTCTTGACTCCGGGGATATTGAATGCGCCTGAAAAACGCAGCAAGCGATGTGGAAAACGTGAGAAACAAGTGGTGGACTCAGGTGATTTGTCGTCGCCGTTGACGATAACAATCTCGTAATTCGGATAGCTCGTTTTCCTCATCAGACTTTCGACGCACCGTTCGAGCGACTCCGGGCCGTGGCAGCTCGGAACGATCACTGAAATCTCCCTCGCTTCCAATAGCTCGCGCCTGACACAGAAGGCGTGCGTCCGCCAATCTACCGCGACGTGGGCGTGTTCGCCGCGACGCTTCAAGTGATCTTCAATCGCGCGCCGCGAGGCGTCTAGTTGCCCAGGCTTTTGTCGAACGCCGATCGCGCTGGAGTCTTCGCTTCGCCGCCAATGATACAACACCCGCGGAATATGGTAAATCCGACTGGTCTGCTCGACGATCCGGAAAAACAGATCGTAATCCTGCGCGCTGTCGAATTCTGAGCGAAAGCCGCCGATTCTCTGAGCGATTTCCCACCGCACCGCGGTCAAATGACCGACGTAGTTGTAGGAGAGAAAAAAATCGGGCGACCAGTCAGGCTTAAACAGAGGCGCCTCAAAACCATTTTCGCCCAATTTGTCTTCGTCCGAGTAAATCAGATCGACATCGGCATGCGTCTGCAGAAGCTTCACAACTTGGAAAAGAGCATCCGGCTCGAGAATATCATCATGATCGAGAAAAACGATCCACTCGCCGCTCGCGAGGGCCAGTCCTCGGTTCAATGCTGCGGCGATGCCTTGGTGGCTCTCAAGCGTTGCGAGACGGATCCGTCGATCCCGCATGCCCAACGCGGGCAAAGCCCGCAGGAGGTCGGCAGCGGTCGATCCATCGTCGATCAGCACGAGCTCCCAATTTTCGTAAACTTGCGCGAGCACTGATTCGACCGCTTCCTCAATTCGCGGCACGGGCGTATCGAAAACGGGAGTGATTATGCTGATGAGCGGCGACAACCCAAACGTGCGCGCCTCGTACCGCATTCGATCGAGATCATCCGTGTTCGCGCGGTGTTGCTCGAACCATCGCTGATATTCAGTTAGATCTTCCCGACGCTTCGCGGCACACGGACGCAATTTCTTCCAGACTGCTTTCACCAGCTTCTCTGGAAGACGATATGGCACGAGCAATAGCTGACCGATCCTGCGCTCCGGGGATTTGCGAAGCGCCTGTCTTTGTTCCCTCAGTAATTTTAGCTCGCGGCGGTATTGCTTCAGTTTGAGGAGTTTTTCTTCAACGGTTGCAATGTGCCGATGGGCCGCATCCAGTTCGGACGTGCGCGCGCGCAAGGCTCGCTGCAAATCGGCCAGCCGCCTGTTGAGTCTTGCGAATGCAGTCTCTACCGCTGAAACAACCTCATTGGCCGACCTGCTGGGCTGCCGCCGGAGGCGGATGGTTCCCGGGTCGATCTCGCTAAGATCACATATGTAATCAGGCAGAAATCCAAGGCGTCCAAACAATTTCACAAGTTGCGGACGACGTTTGGCAACGTCGGCGCCAGCGCCGGGAATCAGCACAATCTCACTCGCGCAGCGCGAAAGTTCTTCGGCCATCCGGTCGTCGGCGCTTTCCTCTCCGGAATAAAACCAGAGCGCGATCTGAAAATGTGCTCCGCTGCAGCCCCGGGGAAACTTTCGCTCCAAATCGGAATACGACTTGCAAACGACGGCTTCTCTTCCTAACGCGGCAAACTGCTGTTGCAATTCTGCAGAAGCACCTCCGACGATTAGATAACGGTCACGCTCGAACGTTCCCGAGACGAGCTGCGCAAAATCAGGGCGGAAAGAATGCAAAGGCGATCGAAACACCGCACACATTATATCGGTTGAAGCACGGCTGAGGCAAATTTACCCTGCCACAACGTCCCCTGCCGACTCTGCATGCTCGATTTTGTTGTTTATCTTCTTTATCGCGCGGGATCGGCGGTTGCCAACGCGCTCCCGCTGCGCTTGCTCTTTGTCGTCGGACAATTTCTTGGCCTTTGCGCCTGGATCATTCTTGGAAAATATCGTCGCCTGGCACAGCGCAATACTGCCATTGCTTTCGGCGATGAAAAATCGCCCGGCCAATTGCGCCGCCTTGTGCGTCGTCATTTTCAACGCCTGGGCGCGAATCTCTTATGCAGCGTCAAGCTCACTCAAATGTCGCCAGAGAAAATCCTGCGTCGCGTCACAGTCGAAAACATCGAAGCGATGGATAGCCGATTTCGGGCCGGCGTTCCGGTCGTTTTGGTGTTAAGCCATCTCGGAATTTGGGAGTTGTTTGCCCAGTTGATGCCCAAGTTCGTCGGTTACGTGCGAAACGCCAGCGTGTACCAAAAGCTTGGCAATCGCTTCATCGACGCGCATGTGCGGCGCACCCGTAGTCGCACCGGCCTTGAACTCTTTGATCGCAAAGACGGTTTTCAACCCGTGATCGAACTGCTCCGATCCGGCGGTGGCGTAGGTGTTTTGTGCGACCAACACGCGGGCGACCACGGAGTGTGGGCACCATTTTTTGGAAGACTGGCGTCCACTTCGCCGCTTGCTTCTTTGCTTGCCAGACGCACTAGCGCAGCGCTCGTCGCTGCCGGGGTTTATACGGATGGCCGCGCTCGATGGCGCATCGTGTTCCTCGAGCGCTTTGATACCGCCGATTCCTCCGTCGATGCGCTCACTTCAAGAATAAATGAAATCATCGAACAACAAATCCGGCGAGCGCCGGAGGATTGGTTTTGGGTGCATAACCGGTGGAAAACGCCCCGGCCGCATTTTCTCCTGTCGCAATACAAACGCGGTGTTTACCTGCCAGACGGCGTTTCGCCGGACCTGAAGCCATTTCGAATTCTCATTCGCTCAGGCAATTGGCTGGGGGACGCCGTGATGAGCACGCCTGCCGTGCGCGCGATCAAAAGTGGGCGCCCCGATGCACACATCACTATAGCTGCACCATCGAAAATTGCGCCGATGTGGAAACTGGTTCCAGAGGTGGACGCGACTATTACTTTTCCGAACAACTTCCTTTTTGCCGCTAGTCGTTTGATCCGCAGGCAACCAAGTTTTGACGCGGCGATCCTTTTCCCAAACTCGTTGCGCGCCGCACTTGAAGCCTACCTCGGCGGCATCCGGCGCCGGGTTGGTTACCGCGGTCATTCGCGGCAATGGCTGTTAAACCAACTAGTGCGCGAACGAGAAAAACCGGGACACCTCGAACACCAGAGCAATCGTTATTTGCGAATTGCGCGCTCATGCGGGGCAGAAATGCCAAACGTCAAACATCAAGCGTCCAAAATCCGAATTCCGAATTCTGATCAACCATCAACTATCACCGATGGACCGCCCAAGATTGGTCTTTGCGCCGGCGCGGAGTACGGCCCGGCCAAACGCTGGTTGCCAGAGCGTTTCGCTGAAGTGGCCGCGGCTGTGGCTGCCAAATTACAGGTGCAATGGATTCTTCTTGGAATCGCCCAGGACGCACCAATCGGCGAGCAAATTTCCAGAGCTCTAGGCGATCACTGCATCAACCGGATCGGCCAGACCACGCTCGACCAACTCATTGACGAGTTGCGCGAGTGCTGTTTGTTGCTGACGAACGACACCGGCACGATGCATCTAGCTGCCTTGCTTGGTGTGCCGGTGGTCGCGATTTTTGGCTCGACCGAGCCCCTTCTAACTGGGCCGATGGGGAACGATCACGTCATCCTGCGGCGTCACGTCGAGTGCAGCCCCTGTTTCTTGCGCCATTGCCCGATCGACTTTCGCTGCATGAAAGCGATCAACGCGCAAGAGGTGACTGACGCGGTTATGTCGATCTTACAAAAATCGAGGCCGCAATCTGACGCTACAGTTTGACCGGGGAAGCGTGCAGCCAACTCGTCAGGCGAAGCGACTCACGCCGAAGCGCATCTAACTTCAGCGACCGGCGGCAAGCAATTCTGGGGTTGGCGGGACAAGGCGTAACTGTTGGAACAATCCGAGCGCCTCCACCATTACCCAATCTTCCACAATGCGGCCATTCTCCACGCGGTGTTGGGCGACCGTCCGAATTGTAGTCTCACGATTCGTCGGCAGCACCCCTTGCCAGACACCACGATGTGTACCACGCATTGTCACCCATGAGGCTACATTCGGTCCCAACGCGGTCTGCAGATCTGTCGTGACACTGATATCTGGAAACGCCTTCAGCCAGCCAGCAATATGATCACGCAACGCGGCCGGCCCTCGAGGTAGTGACTCGACCGAGCCTCGCACCGATCGCAGTTGGTGAGTCACGCAGTTTGGATGGACAAGTTCGTCGAGAAGCTCTAACCGCCGCCCATTCCAAACCTCCTGGAAAAATCTGCGAACGACTTCAAGCGGATCCATTTCCAATTCCCAACGCCTTTCTTCACATTAGCGAAGATCGACATTGTAAACAAAGCGGCTGCAGAATGGGACAGCCGCTTTGAGCGAAGAGCGATTCTGCCGACGGTCATAGACCACCGCTACAGCTTACGATGACTTGTATTTAACCGAGCAGCCGTAGGGTTTGGTCTGTGGAGTTGTGACGGGTTTGCCCGCCAGGGATTCGTCTAGCGCAGCTTTGACGTAGTTGGTCGAGTTTGGAATATCGGCCGGATTCGGCGTCGCTTTACTGTCGATCGCGCCTTCGTAGGCAATTTTTCCTTCCGGGCTTACCACGACCATGTTTGGCGTGTTCTTCGCGCCGTACGCGCGACCTGCTTTGCCTTCAGAATCGAGCAGCAACGCGGTCTGATGCGTTTTCCAAGATTCGGCGATCTTCTGCGCCTGTTCCGGAGTGATGTTACCCTCAGTGCCGGGCGCGTTGGAATCGATAGTCAGCCAGACAACGCCTTTCCCGGTGTATTGTTGCTGTAGTTTTTGCATGTTGCCGCTTCCATAGTGCTTCTTTACAAACGGGCACTCCGGGTTGAACCATTCGAGCACGACGTATTTGCCTTTATATTGCGAAAGCGAATGCGTCTTGCCGCTCGCATCGGTCAGCGAAAAATCCGGAGCTGCACTGCCAACCGGCGGCGGATCAAAGGCAAAAACCGCAGTAGCCATGAGTGCCGTAATAATGGTCAGGATCGTTTTCGTTTTCATAGAATGGAACATAGGCTCTCAGCGTGCGCGGTAAACTGGCATTTTTCCCGCTTCAAGATTCATTCCGAAATCTCTCGGCGAGACTGCGAAGATCGTTGAGGAAATTGCGGTTCATCAGTTCGACAAGTTGTGTCTCATGCTCCGGCGCGATCTCAAATCTGGATAACCACTCGACGTAAGAGCGGTCGCCGTCGGTGATCGGCAAAACTCTCAGCGTAGTGCGATGGTTCCGAACGGGAACTGGCGAGCTGACAAACGTGTACGAATAGAAATGCTTAGCATCTGAAAGCGCAACGAGCACCTCGCGAAGCACCTCCCCGTTTGTCTGAGTCAAAACGCGAACGCATCCAACGCGGGTTGGATCGCCTCCGTCTTCGATCAGGCTTGATTTCACAAACGGCAGCCAATCGGCAGCTGCATCAGATCGCCGGATCACCGGCCAGACTTTTTCCGCCGGCGCGTCCACAACGCCGCTCACAAAAACCCGTAGCATTTTAGATTATTGCGAAGCAACCGCGCGCGATGTTGCTTCGAGTTTCTCCAGAATGATGCTCCTAGTGAGCAACTCCGGGAACACAATCGGCTTCTCGGATTTTCCTGGATAAAGCACATAGAGGGGGACGCCAGGCCGGCCAAATTGCTGTAATAATTTTGTGATCACTGGGTCGCCGTTGGTCCAATCTGCTTTCAATTTGACGATGGCGTGACGCTGAAACGCCTCACGCACCGCAGCGCTCTCGAGCACATTGGCCTCGTTAAATTTGCATGTGAGACACCATGCCGCCGTAAAATCCACAAAGACAGAATGGCCTTGCTCCAGTTCTGCTTGCAAGCGATCCGGCGTGAACACCTGCCAGTCTCCTCGAAGCCGCGAACCAACTGAGGCGAGAGTCGTTGACCGAAATTTGCCGCTGATGAAATAAATGCCACTCGCGAGCACGAGCACAAGCACAAGCACGACCGAAATGCGCCTCGTCGTCACGGATGCCGTCGGCGTGATGAACGCGCCTTTCATCCAGCACGCGATGCTGATCAGCAGCAAAAAGCAACTGGCCCAAATCGCTCCCTCCAGGCCGCGTTGCGCGCCGAGGACGTAAAGCAGAAAGAGTAGCGTCGCCAACAGCAGAAATCCCATGAATTGTTTCACATGCAGCATCCACGGGCCCGGCTTTGGCAGAAAGCGCAACCAGGCCGGTTGCGCGCTTAAAAGCAGATACGGAGCGCTCATGCCAGCAGCGATGGCAACGAACATCGACAGTATGATTGCCGGCGACTGCGAAAACGCGAAGCCGAGCGCGGTGCCCAGGAACGGCGCAGTGCACGGCGTCGCGAGCACAGTCGCGAATATGCCTTGGAAAAATGAGCCGAGATCGTCTTTGCGCTCGGTGGTTGAAAGCAAACCGCGTGTCATGCTTTGCGGCAACGAAATTTCGAACACACCAAAGAGATTCAGAGCGAACACGAGGACGATCACGCTCAGCGCAAGAACGAAATAAGCGTTAGTGAATTGAAATCCGCCCCAGGTGACTTCGCGCCCGGCACCTTTGAGCACAATCAGGAGCAGCGCAAGCGCGATGAACCACGCAAAAATGCCAGCGGCAAAAGCAATCCCGCTCCGCAAAATCTTTTGCCGGCTCTGGCCAGCATGCTGAATGAATCCAAAGATTTTGAGCGAGATGACCGGGAGGACACATGGCATCAGGTTCAAAATGATTCCCCCGAGAAAGCCAAAGAGCAGAAAAGTGAAAATCCCCCGCACGGGCGCCGCGCCAGCCGTCGAAACATTTGGCGGAGTGGCAATTTGCCATGCCGCGCGGTCGTCCTCATTTGGTCGTTGGGAAAAAACCACGAGGCCCGGGACCGATGACAAATTTTTCTCCGACGACTCAATCGGAATATGAAAGACAACTTCGCTCTTACTCCGCGAGTCAATTTTTGGATGACCAACAACAGCGCCCTGCTCCGGCAACGGAAACAAATCCACTGTCGGAAAATTAGCGAGGGTCTCGCTTGTGACCTTCAGACGAAGATCGGATCCGGTCCGACTCCAACTGGCGGATGCCACGTTCGATCCCGGCCAGTTTTGCGGCAACAAACCCCGGTAAAGCGCGAAGAGTTCCGTGTTCGCTGCCTCGCTTGTTGTCGATGTCGGCAACTCCAACTGCAATGTTGCGCTGCCAGGAATGCAGATTTTCTCGCAGACTAGCCAGTTTACGTCGGCAGAAAGTTTTGCTGGTGAATTGTCGAGCTTCTGCGGCGGCGTGATTTCCTGCATCAGCAGGACTTCGTTTTCGTAGCCGTAAGTCTCAATATCGCCCGGATCGATGGTTTTCAGTGGAATCGGCCATTGAATCTCGCCGATCTTCCAGCCTGGTGGCAGTTTCCATTTCAATTCTGTGGGAAGGCCAGCGTCGCCGGAAAATTTCCAGTAGGTATGCCAGCCTGGCGCCATACGAAGCAGCAAACCGACAGTAAAAGTTTTTCCCGGAACGACCGCGTTTGTATCTGCGAGGAGTTCCGCTTTGACGAGTTGCTTTCCTTCATAAGTTTGGCTTTGGCCCTGCGGCAATACAGCGAAGATCGACAAGCAAACGATCGCGCAGGCAATAACTCGCGATGCGGGTATCATTTTATTAACTAGCACTCGCGGGAGTTCGCGGCAATAAGGGTAGGCTAGGGAGTCGCCGCGACTGCGCCGCAAATTACGGAACGATGAAGATCTTGTCGGTCCAGGGATCTTTTACTTTGGTGCCGGACGCGTATCCGCTGATATCGACATACCTGCCACTGGAATCGAATGGGCTAACGACGTATCCGGGCTTGCCCGGAACCGCTTTGGCTGTTGGAAATTCGGCTTGCGAAGAGGACGCAGGCAGCGAGGAGGACGTTTTCGTCTTGGATTGCGTTGTCTCCCTTTGGGCCACGCGGCGTGAAGAAGATGGAATCCTTTCCTCTGAGGGCTGCTGCCGTGCTTGCTGTCTAACAGCCGCTTCCGATATTGGGATAGATTGACTGGGGCTGGCAACGTCGGATGGAATAGTCTCCGTAGTGACTGCCTCTGATCCCTCGCCCCGTTTGCGCAAGGCGTAATGCACGGGCGCCGTCGCAACCCGGTACGAACCCACTGCGATGCCGCGGGTCACATGATACGAAGTCACGGCGACATCACGGGTCGCTCGACATCCGCCGAGCAAAATCGCCGCAAAGATCATACCTCGCGCAAACGTATTCATTTTGGCTGTACAGACGCGTTGCGATCGCGATCTGTTCAATGATTTGATGCAACAATGTCAGCGATGAAGTCGGAAATTTCCCGGTCAGTCGTTGACCACGAACACATCAACCGATGAACATCGGGCTCGATGAATTTGTAGAAATGCCAGCCGCGCGCATGGAGATCGCGCACGCTCGGCTCATTCATCCGCACAAAGACCAAGTTTGCTTCCACGGGAAATACGATGTCGATCTTTGCTTCGTTTTGCAGGCGATCCGCAAGCCGACGCGCCGCGCCATTGGCGTGCTGCGCATTTTTTAACCAGACGCCATTCGTCAAAAGACCGAGCCAGGGCGCGGCAAGAAAACGGATTTTTGAGCCCAGTTGACCGGCTTGTTTCAGTCGATAGCCGAACTCGCGTGAGATTTCCTTATTGAAGAAAATTACCAGCTCGCCTGCGGCCGTCCCATTTTTTGTTCCGCCGAAACAGAGAACATCAACACCGATTTCCCAGGTGATCGCTTTCGGCGCGCAATTGAGCGACGCGATTGCGTTGGCGAAGCGCGCCCCGTCTAGATGAAAAAACATTTCACGCGCACGGGCAAACTCGGCGATGGCAGCAATCTCGTTGCCCGCGTAAATGGTTCCGAACTCTGTCGCCTGGGCGATGCTGACGACGCGCGGCTCTTGCGAATGCAGCTCGTTTTGGCGTGCGACTACTGTTTCCGCCTGAGCAATGTCGATCTTGCCACTCGCGCCGCCAACCAGAAGCAGCTTCGATCCCTTCGTCAAAAATTCCGGCGCGCCGCACTCATCGGTCTGAAGATGGGAATATTCGTGGCAGATAATACTGTGGAAAGATTGACAAAGCTGCGCCAGCGATAACGCGTTTGCAGCCGTGCCGTTAAAAACGAAATAGACGTCGCAATCCGTTTCGAAAATCTCACGAATGCGATCACTGACCCGCGCAGTCCAGCAATCTTCACCGTAGGATGGCGCGCTTTTTGCATTTGCTTCTTGCAACGCCGCCCACGCCTCTGGACAAATCGCGGCGGTGTTGTCGCTAGCAAACCCATAACGGCCGGAATCCATGCGTCTTTTGCCAGTTTGCTTCGCGAGTTTCCCTTCCAGAGCAATCACGAGTAGAAAACCGGAAAGAGATTGCCTGACAGACCCGAGCCCTGGGCCTCCGGCGTCTGCCAGGCAAATCTCCTCCACTTGCTCCCCGAAATTATATGCAGCAATTTTCATCTATTATTTCGGACGCGACCCGCAGACTGCGCGGGTTGCATGCGATTATTTTGATACAGCGGGGAGCGCTCCGTTCCGCATTGCCCAACGGATAACGGCGGCTAGCTTTAAAAATGAGATCGCTCAAAAACGAGATCGAGCAGCGCGGCATGCGCATTTTCGAACTCGTCGAGCAACATCTCGAATCGCCTTTCAGCAAGGCCGGCTTCCACCAGCGGATGATGGCCCTCTCGATGCGTGATGAGCAACTCAAAGTGCACCTGTTTCGCCTTGTCGATGTTCTCCCGTCGCTGCGCACGTCGGCTGAAGTCATCGAGCATCTCCAAGAATACCTCGCCGATACCAGCGATGGCTTTACACCACTTATTCGCGCTGGGGTTCGTCTGGCCGGAGTCGTTCCGTGGCTAAGCGCGCGTGTTCTGCGGTGGAATGTCTCGGAAATGGCGCACCAATTCATCGCTGGAGAAAATCCCCGCGACCTGATGAAGATGTTGCGCAAGCGTCGGGCACAAAAAATCGGGTTTACTGTCGATCTTCTGGGAGAAGCCGTCGTCAGTGAAAGGGAGGCGGACGAGTACGCCGCGCGCTGCCTCGAGCTGCTGGAAATTCTTGCCCGCGAAACACAAGGCTGGACAGATCCGCTCGGCAAAAATTCCGGGCTTTTTCCGGTGGTAAATCTTTCCGTCAAAATCTCCGCGCTCTATTCGCAGATCAATCCGGCCGATCCAACTGACGCCATCGCGCATCTCGCGCCGAAGCTGCGACCGATTCTGCGCCGCGCGCGAGAGCTCGGCGCCTTCATTAATTTCGACATGGAAAGTTACGATCACAAAAATATCACGCTCGAGCTTTTCAAAACGATCTTCACCAAGCGGGAGTTCAAAGATTGGCCGCACGCTGGGATCGTTATCCAGGCATATCTGCGAGATGCGGACGCCGATTTGCGGGACCTGATCGAGTGGGGTCGGGCGCGTGGCACGCGTTTCACAGTGCGGCTGGTGAAAGGCGCGTACTGGGATTACGAAACAATGAAATCGCGGCAGAACGGCTGGGATTGTCCGGTGTTTTTCCAAAAACCTGAAAGCGACACGAATTTCGAAGCGCTCAGCCGCTTGCTGCTCGAAAATGAGTCGATTGTGACTGCTGCATTCGGGTCGCACAATGTTCGCAGCATCGCCCACGCTCAGGTTTTCGCGGACGAGCTCGGTATCGACCGCAGCCGCTTCGAGTTCCAACTGCTCTATGGCATGGCCGGACCGATCAAGCGCGCGCTCGTCGAATTGGGGTATCGCGTCCGCGAATACTGCCCCCTTGGCGAGCTGTTGCCCGGTATGGCCTACCTGGTTCGGCGTTTACTTGAGAACACTTCCAACGAAGGATTTCTGCGCGCAAAATTTGCGGAGAATGTTTCCGCGGCAGAGCTGCTGCGCAATCCGGACGAACTAATCAAGAAGGATGGAGCGGCGCGCTCCGTCGCGTGTGTGCAAGATCGACAGCGCAAAAATGACGCTTCCCTTGACACCGCCTCCGGCGACATTTACGAAAACTCACCGCTTGTGAATTTCGTTTGCAAAGAAAGCCAGGACAAAATGCGCAGTGCACTGCGTGAAGTGCGCAGCCGCTTTGGCGAAAAATATCCGCTCGTCATTGGTGGCGAAAAGGTCTGGACCGATCAACTGACGCCGTCAGTTAATCCCAGCGCACCGACCGAGATTGTCGGTTATGCCGCCAAAGCAGGCATTCCCGAAGCCGAGCGCGCCGTCAAAGCTGCGCGCGCGGCATTTCGCAAATGGAGCCGGACGCCGTTTGAGGAGCGAGCGCGCTTGGTCGAGCGCGCTGCGGAAATCCTGGAGCGCCGTCGCTTCGAACTTTCTGCGCTCGAGGTTTTTGAGGTAGCTAAAGCCTGGTCTGAAGCGGATGCAGACATCCGCGAGGCGATCGATTTTTGCCGCTTCTACGCGCAGCAAATGCGGCGCCTGGGGCGTCCCAAGCTTACGCAGCAAGTTCCCGGTGAGGAAAGTTATCACCATTACTGGCCGCGCGGCGTCGCGTTCGTGGTTGCGCCATGGAATTTTCCGATAGCGATTCTCTGCGGCATGACGTCGGCCGCGCTGGTCACCGGTAATACCGTAATCATGAAACCGTCTGAGCAATCGATAATCTGCGGCGCCATGCTGATGCAGGTTTTCGAAGAAGCCGGTGTGCCGCCTGGTGTTTTGAACTTTCTGTCCGGGCACGGCTCCGTTATCGGCGCGCATCTTGTTGATCACAAAGATGTCGATCTTATCGCGTTCACTGGGTCGCGCGAAGTTGGGCTGAAAATTTGGGAGTCGGCGGGAGTGACGCGACCCGGTCAGCGCGAGCTCAAGCGCGTAGTCTGCGAGATGGGCGGCAAGAATGCGATGATCGTCGATTCGGATGCAGACCTCGATGAAGCGATCGGCTATTCGATTTATTCTGCGTTCGGTTACCAAGGACAAAAATGTTCGGCGCTCTCACGCCTCATTCTTCTGGAAGAAAATCATGACCGTGTCCTGGAGCGCTTGATTCCCGCAGCCGCCAGTCTGCGCGTTGGAGATCCTGAAGAACCGGGGATCATGGTCGGTCCCGTGATTGATGAATCGGCTTACCGGCGCATTTTAGATTACATCGAGATCGGCAAGAGTGAGGCGACGCTTGCTTATCAGGCCAAGGAAGTGCCGCCGCACGGCTATTTTGTGCCGCCAACCATTTTTACTGAGGTAAAACCAGACATGCGGATCGCGCGCGAAGAAATTTTCGGCCCCGTGTTGAGCATCCTAAAAGCGCGCGATCTCGACGAAGCGCTCGAAGTTGCGAATGGCACCGATTACGCGCTGACCGGCGGATTTTTTTCGCGTAGTCCCGCCAACATCGAGCGAGTGAAAGCGCAATTGGAAGCGGGAAACGTTTATATCAATCGCTCGTGCACGGGCGCGATTGTCGGGCGTCATCCATTTGGCGGATTCAAAATGAGCGGCGGCGGCACCAAAGCTGGCGGCGAAGATTATCTGCTGCACTTCCTCCTGCCGCGCGTTGTTACCGAAAACATTACCCGCCACGGCTTAGCGCCCGAAAGAGCGCCGGAATATCGCGACGAATTCCTCTGGCCGCGGCCGAAACAGTAAACGAAGAAATCCGTTCGAAACGGCAGCCCGTTCACTCCAGCGGCCGCCCCTTGCTCAGTAATTTCACGACGGTGACGATCATGTAGATGACTGGCCAAGCTGCCGTCACCACAATAAAGCCAAACGCGACCATTTCTTTGGCTCGTTCGCGCGCAGCTTCGATGCGGAATTGACGGCCTAAATTGTAAAAATTCCGAAATGCCGACCGATCTTCTCCGTCATACGGCGACCACCCGCGCCATTGGCCAAAACCCACATGAAAGCAGTAATCCGTCTGCGGAAACCGCTTCTTGCCGGCAACGGACGGACCCGTCGGTTTCATAGCCTGTGTCGAGACTATTATACCACGTTCGCAGGAGGAAGCAGCTTTAAAAAAAGTTCGGGTGCCAACTCGCCGCCCAGAACCCATCCCCAGAATGCAGTCTCGCTGCTGCACCTCTTCCTTATCGCCAGTGGCCAGGAATCCACACCCAGCCGCTGGGACGACGCACCCATTGGCCTGGCACCCAAACGGTAGTTGTTCGCGGCGGAATGACCCAATTACCAGACACCCACACATAGTCAGTCCCCGTCCAGCGCCAATACCCGGGCGTCCAAACATAGCCCAGCCCCGGCGTGACCGTCTGCGTTTCAACCCGAACTGGCGGCGGCGGCCTAGTCACTACCACCTCGCGGGCTGGACCCGTCGTCGTAACTTCTTGTGTCGTTGTAGTCGTCGTCACCGTCGTTGGTTCCTCTGCGCAACCAACCAAAGCTAGCAGCGCCAACATCGATAGATAAGAGCCTGTTCTCATGTTACGCCTCCCTTACGGATTCGTTTTGTGACACCGCGCCGGCTTTATCAGAATTTAAGGTTCCCCCCCGCCTTCGATAGCGGAAGACCGGTTTTGAACCGATGATATGGAATGCTTTACGTGGTAGCGACACCGATTGGCAATCGTACAGACATCACCTTGCGGGCGCTTGAAGTTTTAAAATCCGTGGATGTAATCGCGGCCGAAGATACGCGGCATTCCGGCGTGTTGCTGAAACATTTCGGAATCAAAAAGCCTCTCATTAGTTATCACGAGCACAATGAGGCGATGCGCACGGCGCAGCTGGCCGAGCGCCTCGTCCAAGGCGAAAACGTCGCGTTGATTACAGATGCAGGGGTACCCGGGTTCGCTGATCCCGGTGTGCGTCTCATCCGCGAGTGCATTAAGCGCGGTTTACCTTTCAGCATTATTCCCGGTCCGTCTTCAATTCTCATCGCACTCCTCGGTTCGGGATTTTCGACGGAGAGATTTTGTTTTCGTGGGTTTCTTCCCGTGAAACGCGGGCAACGCGAGCGAGAACTGCGAGCAGCCGTCGACTGCAATGAGACGAGTGTCTTCTTCGAGTCGCCTCACCGCCTCACAAAGACGCTCGTCGCATGCATCGATATTATGCCGGAGCGGCAACTCTGCGTCGCACGCGAGCTCACCAAAAAATTCGAAGAATTCCGGAGAGGTACCGCCAGCGAGCTGCTCGCGCATTACCAAGCGCACCCGCCAAAAGGGGAAATTGTGCTACTGATTGAAGGTGGATCGACCGCTTCGCGGGCGATGGCAAAATAACCGCGGCTTTGCCGACCAACCTAGGTCATCGCGCTGGGCGATCGCGATCTACATTTGAGCTTGCGAAAGCGCGCTATCTATGGGATTTTGCGCGGCTTTTTCTCCCCCGGAAACGGCTTATGACTTACGCAATTATCAAGACTGGTGGACGCCAATATCGCGTCGCAGAGGGCGACGCGATCGATGTCGATCTTTTGGACGTCGATCCGGGAAAGACGGCCACATTTAGCTCGGTGCTAATGTTTGCCGACGGGAAGACCGTGACACATGGTACGCCGATCATCTCGGGCGCGAAGGTGACCGCGGAAGTTCTCGAGCAACGTAAGGACAAAAAAGTCATCGCGTTCAAATTCAAACGGCGCAAAGGCTATCACCGCGCGGTGGGGCATCGGCGCAAATTGACGCGGGTAAAAATTAAGAGCATCAGTGTAGGAGCGAAGAAGGCCGAGGCGAAGAAAATCGAGGAATAAAAACGCGTAGCGGATATCAACTCTCAACCAAGAACTTTCTTCAATGGCTCATAAAAAAGGACAAGGCAGCGTTAAGAACGGCCGCGACAGTGTCAGTAAGCGGCTTGGCGTAAAAAAATTCGGCAGCGAGATGGTCGTGGCTGGCAACATCATTGTGCGGCAGCGCGGAACGAAATTTTTGCCCGGAAAAAATGTTGGACTTGGCCGTGACTATACGATTTTTGCACTTATCGATGGCAACGTGCGCTTCGATCGCGGCGGTCGCCGAGTGAATGTCGATCCTGTGGCCGTTGGATCATAGCAGCCGATTCCGCTTCCCATCTTCGCGCCGGCCCCGCTATGAAATCGAATTCGCCCATGAGATACAACACATTCATCCTCTTTGGCGCGCCTGGCAGCGGCAAAGGCACACAGGGCAAAACGCTCGGCACTATTCCGCGCTTTTATCATTGCGCCTGCGGCGATGTATTTCGCTCCATCGACACGCGCACCAAGGTCGGCAAAGCGTTCCTGGAATATTCGAGCAAAGGCCAGTTCGTGCCGGACGATATCACCGTCGAGCTCTGGCGAGAGGCAATCGACGCGGCCGTAGAGGCGCACAAGTTTAAGCCCGACATCGATACGCTGGTGCTCGACGGTATTCCTCGGAATATCGGACAGGCGAAGATTATGGAGGAAATGATTGACGTTAAAAAAATTTTTCATCTCGCGTGCCCAGACCGCGAAACACTGTTTGCTCGGCTGAAAAAGCGTGCCTTGAAAGACAACCGCCTCGATGACGCAAATGAACAGGTCATCCAGCGCCGGCTCGATACCTACGAAAGGGAATCAAAGCCAGTGCTCTCATATTATCCGCCAGAGCTGATCACGGAGGTTGACGCGACTCGGCCGCCCGCCAAAGTTCTGCTCGACATCCTCCAGAGCGTGAACGACGGCGTGTATGAACCAGCAGCAGTTTGAAAATTTCACCGCCTCCAGTCTCTATTGCGAAAAGTGCAAAACCGCGATGCCGGTCCGCGAGCGGCTGCTTTTAGTCCTGCCCGATCGGGAGATTTTCGATTATCTTTGCATCGGCTGCGGATCATCGGTAGGCCGACGCGAGATTACGGCTGGTGAAAGACTGATGGCGCAAGCGATAGCGGCGCGGCCTCGCCGCCGACCCACAATCGTTCATCAGTTGGCGCCGTAACTCGGCATGCGCATCGTCTTCATCGGCAGCGGCGAAATTGGTGTGCCGACACTACAAGCTCTGCAAAAATCAGCTGAGCACGAACTCAAAGCAGTCGTCACCCAGCCGGACAAACCGGTGGGGCGCTCCCAGCGAATTGAGCCGCCACCAATCAAGAAGGTGATCATAGAAACGAGCATACCAATTTTGCAGCCGGCGCGAATCAAAGATCGACAAGTAATCGAAGAAATTCGCGCGTTGCAACCAGCCGTGATTGTCGTGATGGCCTACGGCCAAATTTTCCCGCGTGATGTGCTCGAAATTCCGCGCATCGCCTGTTTGAACTTGCATGCGTCGCTGTTGCCGCGCTGGCGCGGGGCTGCGCCGATTCAGGCGGCAATCGCGGCGGGCGACCGCGAGACCGGCATCACCGTGATGTACATGGATGAAGGACTCGATACCGGCGACATCTTGTTACAACGCAAGATCGACATTCTGCCGGCGGAGACCGGCGGATCGCTGCCCGCCCGATTGGCGAAGCTCGCGCCGAACGCACTGCTCGATTCCTTGAGATTGCTTGCGGAAGGAAACGCGCCGCGGATTCCGCAAGACAACATACTTGCAACTTATGCGTCAAAGCTGAAACGCGAAGATGGGAGAATCGACTGGTCGGAGCCAGCGGAAGCGATCGAGAGAAAAGTTCGGGCATTTAATCCGTGGCCGGGTGCGTTCATAAAACTCGGCGGCCGAAATCTGAAAATATTTTCTGCATCTATTGTCGATCTTCGCGGCAAGCCGGGGGAGATTTTGCGAAGCGAAAAGGAGCTGGTTATTGCCGCCGGCAAAGACGCGCTTTCCCTGGGGGAAGTGCAACTGGAAGGGAAACGGCAAATGAGCGCGGCGGAATTTCTGCGCGGGCACCGCGTCTTGTCATCCTGAACGAAGCGAAGGATCTCACACAGGCTGCTCGAGAACACTGAGTAGTCTGCGGCCGCCAGCCTCGCAGGTGGGATCCCTCGCGGTCTTCGCGGGTCGAGATGACAGTTCATTTTGCTTTTCAAGATCGGCGTGTTTGTTTGATGATGGCTGAGGATGGAAAAGGAAACGCCAGTCTATAAACGCATCGTGCTCAAACTAAGCGGAGAAGCCATGCAGGAGCGCGGTGGCCGGGACAATATTTCGCCCACAGTGGTGCGCGAGATTGCTGAGCGCATAAAAGAGGTGCGCGACCTTGGCGTGCAAGTGGCGGTGGTGATCGGCGGAGGAAACATCTGGCGCGGTCTCTCTGCATCGCATCGCGGGATGGATCGCACCACGGCCGATTACATGGGGATGCTGGCCACTGTGATTAACGCGCTGGCGTTACGCACCACGCTCGATCAAATGGGCGTCCAAACGCGCGTGCAGACAGCCATTGAAATGAAAAATGTTGCCGAGCCGTTTATTCTTGGCCGCGCCATTCGGCATCTTGAACTGGGGCGCGTTGTGATTTTTGCTGCGGGCACCGGTAACCCCTACTTTTCCACCGACACGACCGCGGCGCTGCGCGCGAGTGAGATTCGCGCTGATGTGATTCTGAAAGCGACAAAAGTCGATGGCGTCTATGATCGCGACCCGAATATTCACGCAGACGCGCGACTTTATGATCGGCTCACATTCACCGAAGCGTTGACAAAGCGTCTCCGGATCATGGATTCGACCGCGTTCAGCCTGTGCATGGACAACAAGATACCCATTGTCGTATTCGACATGTATAAGCCTGGCAGCATTCGCGACGCCGTGCTGGGGCAAAAAGTCGGCACGCTGGTTTGCGACGAGTCGGAGCCGAAGTAAAGATTCAACGCCATGAGCAGAGACGACGTTCTTCTGGAAGCCGAGATGTCAATGGAAAAAAGCGTGAATCATCTGGTGCACGAATTTGCCGCGGTGCGTACCGGCAAAGCCTCGCCCGGCCTTGTGGAAAATGTCGATGTGCAAGCGTACGGATCGACCATGAAATTGAAACAGCTTGCGCTGATCACGACCCCGGAGCCGCGCCTGCTGGTTGTTCAACCGTTCGACGCTGGCACGGTGCAGGATATCGAACGGGCGCTCAAGGAATCGAAGATCGGCATCACGCCTGCAGTCGATGGAAAGATCATTCGGCTACCGATTCCAGAGTTGTCAGAGGAGCGGCGCAAGGAGCTTGCGCGTTCACTCGGAAAAATGGCTGAGGAAGCGCGTGTCCGCGTTCGCAGTAATCGGCGCGCGGCGCTCGACGAAGCGAAAAAACTCAAAGCCGCGGGTGAACTGACCGAGGACGGTCTGCGTGACGTAGAGGACGAAGTGCAAAAGCTGACCGATCGCTTCGTCAAATCGATCGACGATCATCTCAAGCACAAGGAAGCCGAGATCATGAAAGTGTAATTGTGGGAGCGGCCTTAGTGCCGCGACTGTCGGGGCGCTAACGCCCGTCCCACATTACAGCCTAACCAGATCGACCAGGAACTGGCACCAAAGATAAATCATCCCGCGCCAGGAATATTTTACGTCACCTGCGGCGGTCTGCTTGAGAACGCCCTTGTGAATGTTGTGCGCTATTTGATCGCGCAGATCATTTTCCATTTCTGTTTGAATCTGCTCTTCGTCAAGAGCATCGATCGCGTCTGCGTCCACGCCGTTTCGCCGCAGAAACTCGCGATGACTTTGGTAAAGCTGCCAGAATGATTGGTCCGGCCGCTGACGATTAATGCGAAACTGCGGGGTGAGCTTCAAACCGTAGGAAAGCGGATAATTCCACGTCGTCCAAACTGCGCCGTTTTTCCTGCGTGACGAAATTCGTAGGTAATAAAACGAGAGATCATGTTGTTCGTTCAGACAAATGGCGGCCTGCGCGCGATCTTCCTCCTTGTAAAACAATCGAAAAAATTGCCGGTAATCCTCCCAGTCCCATCCGGCGTCGCCTACATGCACAAATCCTTCGTCCTCGATCTCGCGCGTGATCTCGCTAAGCGCAGGGAATGTATCGGAGGACGGCGGGCTTTTCGGGCGAAGCTGTTTTTCTTTTGGCAGCCGAAGCGCGCGAATCCGAGTAAGAATTTCTAGCCAGGGAAGAAAGAGCCAGCTCACCGCCGCGGCCAAACCTAGTAGCCAGCTTCTAGTGATAAAATAAACCCCAAGGAAAGTGGTAACGAGAATTCCGAGCGCGCCCGCTTTCTGCGCATAGGAATTCTGAAAGCTGCGCAAACCGATGCTGAGCAGTGCCGCACCCAGCGTTACAAGAAGAGGAAACAGCATCAGGGATTGATCCGGTGCTCGTTCAGAAATTTCTCGAGCTGTCTCGTGTCGAAATTGGCCAGAACTTTATCGCCGGCCACGAAGGTAGGCACATAAGTCTGAGCGGAAAGCTTTTTCATTTCTTCGTATGCTTCCCGATCCTTGCCGACGTCAATTTCGAGAAAGCGGTATCCCTTCTCGCTGAGATAATCCTTCGCGTCAATACACCACGAGCACCATTCCCGACTGTAAAGCTTTAGTTCCACCTTGCGGTGGGAAATAAACGAGAGGCGATCGCAACGTCAACTGAAGCATCAGGTCGATGATGTTTAGTACGCCTTCGCCCAGACCACTTGGCACGGGCTCGGTTCGCCAGTAAAGATGCATCGTCCGGGCTCAGAATCTCCCAATGGAATCACTCGAATGGTTACTTTGAGATCGTTCTTGATTTGTTCTTCGACTTTCCGCGAGCCGCTCCAATGCGCAAGCGCGAAGCCGCCGTGGATCTCCGGTTTAGCGGTATTCTTCGGCGTAAAGAAATCGTAGAATCCCTCTTTGCTGCCGATCACGCGCGTGTTCGCATCGGCAAACTGTTTGGCGCGGTCGTAAAGGTTTTGTTGGATCGACCTGAGAATTTCCGGTGCGCGCGCGACGAATTCTTTCATCAACATTGACTGTTTCTGCTTCACGGGCTGATCGCGCCGGCTAAGTTCGACGGAATTTTCTTCAAGATCGCGCGGGCCAATTTCGACGCGCAACGGCACGCCTTTCTTGATCCATTCCCAATTCTTTGCGCCGCCGCCGATCTCCCGCCGATCGATCTCCACTTCGATCGGAAGATCGACATATCGAGCTTCGCGGAGTTGTTCTGCCAATTTATCACAAGCTTCCAGCACGGCCGCCCGGGCTTCTTCCCTCGGCGTAACCGGCAAAATCACGATCTGAGTGGGTGCAATACGCGGCGGCAGAATAATTCCATCGTCGTCGCCATGCATCATCACAACAGTGCCAACCAGCCGCGCACTTACGCCCCAGCTAGTGGTCCAACCGAATTCCTGTTTGCCTTCGCGATTTTGAAACTGGATACCGCTGGCGCGCGCGAAGTTTTGGCCGAGAAAATGCGAGGTTCCGGCCTGGATCGCTTTGCGGTCCTGCACCATCGCTTCGATCGACAACGTCTGCACCGCACCGGGAAAACGTTCACTCTCGGATTTTTCACCAGTGAAAACCGGCACCGCGAGATGCTCGCACGCAAATCGCTCGTAAAGATCGAGAATTAACTTTGCTTCGGCCCGCGCCTCGGCCTCGGTTTCGTGGACGGTGTGACCTTCCTGCCAGAGAAACTCAGTCGTGCGCAAGAAGAGGCGCGGTCGCATTTCCCAGCGCACAACGTTCGCCCACTGATTAATTAGGATGGGAAGATCGCGATATGATTGCACCCATTTCGCATAACTCGCACCGATAATTGTTTCCGAGGTTGGCCTCACCACCAGCGGCTCGGTGAGCGCGCTCGCTGGTCTCAATTTTCCATCGGCATCCGCCTCGAGCCGGCTGTGCGTGACCACCGCGCATTCTTTCGCGAAGCCTTCAACATGCTCCGCTTCCTTCGCGAAATAACTCAGCGGAATAAACAGAGGAAAATACGCGTTCCGATGGCCGGTTGCACGAAACATCGCATCGAGCTGACGCTGCATGTTCTCCCAAACGCCGTAGCCCCAGGGGCGGATCACCATGCAGCCGCGCACATCCGAAGGCTCGGCCAACTCTGCCGCACGGATCACCTGCTGATACCATTCGGGAAAATCGTCTTCCCGGCGCGGACTGATTGCGGTCTTTGTTGTTGCCGAATTCGACATGGCGAAGGATTAAGCGCGCAAGAATGTGGTGCAAGTTTTCAACTTCCGCGATCAAAGAAGCACGCAAGTTAATAACCTCGCGTCATATGGTTGACAGGCCTTTGCGCCGCCCGTAGTTTTCGTGCCTTTTCTGCCGGATGAAAACGTTTTCTGCGAAAGCTAACGAATTATCGCGTAAGTGGTGGCTGATCGATGCCAAGGATCAGGTGCTTGGCCGCGTCGCGGTCAAGGCTGCCAATTTATTGCGCGGCAAAGAGAAAGCGATCTTCACACCACACTTGGACACGGGCGACTTCGTCATCGTGATCAACGCGGCCAAAGTGCGACTGTCGGGAAAAAAAGAAGAGCAGAAAACCTACATGAGCTTTTCCGGTTACGTCGGAGGACACAAATCGGAGAGTGTCCGTGCACGCCGTGCGCGACACCCGGAATTGCTGGTCGAGCGGGCGGTGCGTGGGATGATCCCACACAATCGGCTGGGACGCGCAAGTTATCGGAAACTGAAAGTTTATCGCGGGGAGACTCATCCTCATGCGGCGCAACAACCGCAGCTTGTTAAACTCGCGTAGAGATAATCTTATGGCGGACGCTCAGGAATTCACCGCCACAGGTCGCCGCAAGACATCGGTCGCGCGGGTCCGCATGTCGCCAGGGAGCGGCAAGATCGACATAAACGGCCGGAGTTTTGAAGATTATTTTCCTACCGCGTCGTTGCAAAATTTGATGCTACAGCCACTCCAAACCGCGAAACTCGTCCACGCTTACGATCTCTGGATTAACACAGGCGGCGGCGGCGCGACCGGGCAGGCTGGCGCCGTCCGGCTGGCGATTTCGCGGGCACTGCTTCAGGTCGATAACAATCTGCGCGGGACATTGAAGAGCGAAGGCTTGCTTCGTCGCGATCCGCGCATGCGGGAGCGAAAGAAATCAGGGCAGCCTGGAGCGCGGAAACGGTTCCAATTTTCAAAGCGGTAGCATTTATGGGACTAGTGCGTCCCATCTGACTTGCGCCTCGGCGACGATCCCAATCTTTACGGTTTCTTTCCGCCCGGCGTTGGCGCAGATGGTGACCCTTCCGCTGGAGGACGCGCTAATAGCGCCGGGAGGGATGATGTTGGCGGCGGTTGTTCACTGCTGCTTAGCAGCCGCAACTCTTGTGCGGCTTCGCCTGCCCAAAAGGTTGTCCGGTATTGCGTTAGAATATTTTCGCAGGCACGACGTGCCTCATCTGTTCGGTTTTTCCCCTTCAGAAGATAGACCTGCGAAAGGAGCGCAAGCGGGGCATTGAAACTGTTCGGGTAAAGCGATGCGACCTGTTGGTACATCGACAACGCTTCATCGCTTTTTCCCATCGATTCCAGATTGGCGGCCATCGCCATTCGTGCCGTGCTCACAAACTCGTGGTTCGGATTTTGCGTGATGAAAACCTGAAGCGTTGCGTTTGCGTCTGCGAACTTCCCCTCCTTCCGTTGCGCTTCGGCGAGCAGAAGATAAGCATCAGCGCCTGCAGGCGTTTTCGGGTAACGCGCGATCACTTGTTGATAATCCTCCGCGCTTTTTGAGCGGGCCAGCAAGGCTGATGCGGCCGCCGATTGTCTATCAACGTAAACGCGATATGCGACAAAACCGGCGGCAGCGACCATAAGGACAACCAAGGTCGCGACGATTTGCGATTTGAATCGCTCCCAAAACACGCGCGTTTCCAGCGCTACATCGCGCGAAGGAGGTGGGGCGGTCGGCATAATTCAATTACTCTCGCCCGATTTGCACCGCGCGAGCGTGGTCTTATGCCACGCGAAAGTTTTGCGCGCAAGCACTGCCAAAACTGACATGAACGCGGCAGTGGGTTCTCCGGCGATACAATCTCATCTATGAATGCATTCCAGAACCTCTTAGAGACATTGCTCGGCCTGAGCGCGGAACCGAAAGATTTGACCTTCGTTCAAGTCTCTCTGCGTGGGATCATCGTCTTTCTCGCGACACTGATCATGGTCCGGCTTGGGCATAAACGCTCGCTCGCGCACAAAACGCCGTTCGACGCCATTCTGCTCGTGATTTTAGCCTCCGTGCTTTCGCGCGCCATCAACGGTTCGGCAGCTTTTTTCGCCACACTCGGCGGAGGCGTAGTTCTGGTGGTCCTCCACCGGGTCTTTGCTCACCTCGCGTATCACTCTCATCGATTCGGAATTTTGGTCAAAGGCTCACCAGACACCATTGTGCGCGATGGCAAATGCGATCTTTGCGTGATGCGACGCAACCATGTTTCCATCCATGATCTGGATGAGGATATGCGCTTGCTCGGGCACACGGATGACATCTCCCAAGTGCGCCTAGCCCGCGTGGAACGAAGTGGCGAAATCAGCTTTATCAAAAAAGACGAGTAGAATCCGCGCCGGCAGAAAAATCTTTCCGACCGTTGTAGCGCCGCTGCCGTGCGGGCGCTAATTTTAGTGCGTGGAATCACACGACAAGCTCTTTACTCCCGGGCCGGTGGAGGTCTCGCCTAGAACGTGGATGGCGTTCTCGCGCCCAATGATTGGCCATCGCGGCGAGGACTTCAAAAATCTCTACCGCACGATTCATCCAAAGCTCCAAACGCTGTTCGGAACAAACCAGCCAGTTTTTCTTTCCACTTCATCGGCTTGGGGCGTAATGGAAGCTTCCATCCGCAACCTGGTCGATCGCGGGGTGCTTTGCTGCATGTGCGGCGCCTTCTCCGATAAATGGCTCGATGTCGCGAAGCGCTGCGGGAAACACGCCGAACCGCTGCAAGTCGATTGGGGAAAACATATCGACCACAAGGACGTAGATCGACAATTGGCGAGTGGAAAATTTGACACCGTTACATTGATCCACAGTGAGACCTCGACCGGCGTGATGAATTCGCTCGAGGAAATCTGCTCTATTCTTCCAAAATATCCCGAGGTCGCAGTCATCGTCGATACGGTCTCTTCATTTTCCGCAGTCAAGATCGACATGGACGCGCTGGGGATCGACGTGATGCTCACGGGCGCGCAAAAAGCACTGGCGCTGCCGCCCGGTTTTTCGTTGTTTTCTGTTTCGGAAAAAGCGTTCGCGCGCGCGGAAAAAATTCCGAACCGCGGATTTTATTTCGATTTCCTGGAGTTCAGGAAGGAGCAGGCGCAATGGATGACGCCGAGCACGCCCAGCATCGCGCACATTCACGCGCTCCAATCAAAGCTCGACGAAATTTTCGAGGAAGGCCTGGAGGCGCGCTTTGATCGACATACGCGCACGAACGCGCTGGTGCACGATTGGGTTCGCCGCGCCGGATTCGATTTCTTCGCCGAGGAAGGATTCCGCTCAAAAACGCTCACCTCCGTCAAAAACAATAAGGGCATCGACGTGCTGGAGTTTGCGAGGAAACTTCGGCAGAAACATCGTCTGGTGATTGATCCCGGCTATGGAAAGATCCGAGGCCAAACCTTTCGGCTGTCGAACATGGGTGACGAGACGGAGGAAACAGTCTCGCATTTGCTGGCGTGTCTTGACGACATCCTGTAAGGCGGTCTATGACCGCCGATGTAGCGAATGCCGGGTAGCCAACACGCGGCATTTTGCTCACCTAGCATTGCCACGTAGCTTCATTGAGGGCTTATGCCAACAATTGAAGCTTCCAGATTGACCAAGGTCTATCGCACTTACCGCAAAGAGCGCGGTCTTTGGGGTTCCGTGAAGGGTCTGTTACGTCGGCGGTACGATGAAACGCGCGCAGCCGACCAAGTCTCGTTTCAGATCGAGGAAGGGGAGTTTGTCGGATTCCTCGGTCCCAACGGCGCCGGGAAAACCACTGTGCTCAAAATGCTTTCTGGCTTGCTGAATCCAACTTCGGGCGATGCGCGCGTGCTCGGGTTTGTTCCCTGGGAAAGGCGCAACGAAATGAAGCGGCAGTTCAGTTTGCTCATGGGGCAAAAGAATGCGCTTTGGTGGGACCTGCCCGCGCAAGAATCGCTCGAGCTCAATCGCGCGATCTACGGGATCGATTACGACCGCTTCAAAAAAGTTGTGGACGGATTATCGGAGCTTTTGGAAGTGCAGGACAAAATGAACGTGATGGTGCGGGAGCTCTCGTTGGGTGAGCGAATGAAAATGGAGTTGATCGCGGCGCTCATTCATCAGCCCCGCGTGCTGTTTCTAGATGAACCGACAATCGGGCTCGATGTGGTCAGTCAAAAGCGCGTCCGCGAGTTCCTGCGCATTTACAACGCGGAACATCACATTGTCACGCTCCTCACCAGCCATTATATGCAAGACATCGAAGAACTTTGCGATCGCGTGCTGGTGATTGATCACGGCAAGATTTTCTTCGACGGCCCGCTGACGCAAATCATCGATCGATTTTCCCGACACAAACTTCTCAGCCTTACTTTTGAAAACGAAGGACAGCGCGACCTCTCCGCGTTCGGCGAAGTGACTGAACAAACCCCGGCTTCAGTGCAGCTGAAGGTTCCGCGCGCAAAAGTCACGGAAACATGCCGGCAATTACTCGAAGCGTGTGACATAAGCGACATAAATGTCCAGGAAGTGCCGGTGGAAGAAGTGATCCGTCAACTTTTCGGCGAACGGCACGAGAGTCATCGCAGTGTCGATCTAGCGACGGCAGAAGCCGCGCAAGTTAATTAGGTAGGGTGCTCTGCGAAGCTGGGCAAAATGCTTTTTTCCATTGCTTCAGCGAACGTAGGATACCGCGGGACCCAACCGAGGCGACGCAATTTCGCGTTACTGACACGCTTGTTGCTCGCGCCACGCTTCGAGATCAATGTCGATCTTCCGCTTGGCGGAATTGGTCGATTCAATTTTTTCGCCAGCCAGCAGTAACATTCGCTTTGCAACATCCGTTGATCATCAACGACGTTGTAAATTTCTCCCGCTGTTGATTGTCGATCCAGCAAAAGAAAAAGCGCAGACGCGATGTCGTCGCGATGCACCTGATTAACGAATCGATCGCTTTCCTGATCGATGGTCGCCGAGCCGGCTAGAAATTTACCCAGCAGCGCTGAACGCCCCGGGCCGTAAATTCCTGCAAGTCGCGTGACGATGCCCTTGCTCGCGAGTACCAACCTTTCCGTCTCAAGCAGTATTCGACCAGTTTCGCGCTCGGGTTTGGTCTCGCTCTCTTCGGTAACCCACGAGCCATCTCGCTGCGCATAAACGCTGGTGCTGCTCGTAAAGAGCATTCTTGCTCCAGCAAATCGATCGAGAAGATTACGCCCTCCGTTCAGGTAAATTTGACGATAAAAGTCTGCGGCGCCGCCACGTGAGCTAACGCAATGAATTACGGCGTCAAACGCGGCAGCCGCTGGAGCGTACGCACAGACCTCAGCCGGGTCCGCAATATCGACGGCAAAAACGGGATACGGCTTAATCGATAACCTAGCTGCGGATTTTGTGGAATACACCCAGCCTTCCACGGCCCAGCCAGCAGCATAAAACAAATCCGCGGTTGCTTGCCCAACGTAACCGCATCCGGCAATCAAGATTCGCGGCCCGTCTGAGGCGGGTCGATCTTCACTCTGCCGCTGCGATCTCAATTTCAGCGAAGACGTTCTTCTGCGTGGCACGGACTTGTTTGAGCCGAATGAGCTCCAAAAGCGCGAGAAACGTCACTACCACTTCGACACGCGACACGATGGCTCCAAACAAATCCGAGAACCGGACCGTAGCGCCGGCCGCGACGCGTCGCAAAATTGCATCGATTTTTTCCGAAACGCTAAAACGTTCGCCGAAAATTTCCTGCACTTCCTGTCGCGCTTCGATGCGTTTAATCACGCTTTGGAATGCGTTGATCAACTGAAAAATTCCAACTTCTTCCAAGCGAAGCGGGTTCTCCGAGAGCATGGGTGATGCTTCCCTGGCAAAAATGGTTTCTTGTTCCACTTCGCGCAGATGCAAGTTCACTGCGGCTTCCTTAAATTTTTTGTACTCGACCAGTTGCCGGATTAAATCCCAACGAGGGTCGTCTTCCTCGGCTTCTTCAGCAGGTGGCTGTTGATCGATGGGGAGCAGGCTGCGACTCTTCAAGTAAATGAGATTTGCCGCCATTACGATGAATTCACCGGCCAGCTCGATGTTCAACTCTTTGAACGTCTGAAGATATTCAAGGTACTGGCGCGTGATGCGCTCGATTGAAATATCATAGATGTCGATCTCATCCTGTTTGATCAAATAAAGCAAAAGATCAAGCGGTCCCTCGAAAACCTCGAGCTTGACCTTGTAATCGGCGTCCATGCGTCGTGTAACTTATCCTCTTATTCTTACTCTTGCTCTAAATCTTGCTCCTGCTCGTTACCGACGCCGCTGCTCAAGAACATGAGCATGAGTGAGAAGGTTTCCCGCAGTATCGTTCAACAGCCTCGATTAAGCGGGAACATGCCGGTGGATCCAGACGCTGTTCACGAGACCGAGCCCGAACATGATCATGAGCACAAACGAGCCGCTGTAACTGATCAAGGGCAGCGGTACGCCGGTGATTGGCAACATCGCAATTGTCATTCCCATGTTCTGGAAAATATGCGTGAAGACGAGCGCGGTGATCCCAATCACCAGCAGCATACCGAGTTGATCCCCGGCGAAAAAGGCGACGAAGAGACACGTTATTAGTAGCAAGGCGAATCCTCCAATAAGAAACGCTCCACCGACAAATCCCCATTGCTCGCCGATCGCGGAGAAAATGTAATCGTTGTGGACGGCGGTCGCCGGCAGGAAGCCCAACTCAATCTGCGTGTTCGGCGCTTTGAATCCTTTGCCTGACCACCCACCAGAGCCAATCGCAATGAGTGACTGATTAATCGCCCACGCCGACCCCTGCTTGTCGATATCAGGATGAGTGAAGGCGGTGATCCGTTGTTGCTGATAAGGTTTTAGACCGAAATTGATGGCGATGGGAATAAAGGCCAACCCGATAAGAATGATGCAAATCAAATAGCGCGACGGAAGGCCGCTCACAAACAGTAGCGCCAAAAGCACCGGTATCCAAATGATCACTTCGCCCAGGTCCGGCTGCAGCAAGATCAGAAGACAAGGCGCGGCGGCGATCGCTCCGCAGAGTAGCAGGCGCAGCATCGGATGAATATCGCGGAATTGAGTTAGGAACAGCGCCAGCACCATGATCCCGGCCACGACAGCAAGCTGCGCAGGTTGAAAATTGATCGGCCCCAGATGCAGCCAACTGCGTGCCCCATAAACTTTTGTTCCGATGAATTTCGTCAGGACCAAAAAAACGATACCAGCCAGATACATCGGTAAGGCGCCCCAACGAATCCATCGATAATCAACCAGGCTCGTGAGAATGAACGCGAAGACGCCGACAGCGACCCAGTTGGCCTGTTTTCGCCAGAAATCCGCCGCGTAGGAATCGGCGCGCGAAGAAGTGGCACTGTAGATTGCGATCACGCCGAAGATGGCCAGCGCGAGCATGCTCAACAAAAGGAGCCAATTTTGGCCGAGCAATTTTCGAAGAAAGGGCATCATGGCGATTGATCTCCGCGTGAAATTCCGGCGCACCGCCAGAAACTCACAGGAATTATACGCGAATTGCGGTCTTGGCAAAACGTCCAACGCTCAAACGTTCAACGGAGGGTCATCTGACCTGCAGCGCCGAGTTCGATGGTCGGCGCTGGATATTGGAGTTCCGTGCCTTCTACCTAACCACATAATTACTTGTGGATAAGCTACTTGAAAAACTTGCATAAAATTTGTCGCCTCTCTTGTCACTTGATTTTGGGGCCACTAGAATACGTTGCAATTGTTCGTTTTTCGGGGGCAGACGATGGCCAGGAAGACCAAAAGAAAGAAGAAGACGAAACGTAAACTCGCCCGCCCACAGTTGCCGATGCAAAGGCAACTGAATTTGCGAGACGAGGAAACACATTTCGATCTTCGACCAATTTTCGAACGGTTAAATCAGCGGTATTTTCGTGGACGCCTTCGCGGTTACAGAGTCGTGTGGGGCCGGCGACGAAAACATCGCCCCAGGGATCATTTCGTGTTTGGCACAATCCAGGAGGAAGACCGGGTTATCCGGATCAACTGGGCACTTAATCGACCATTCGTGCCGCTCTGGTTTCTTCAGTACGTGCTTTATCACGAGATGCTGCATTCCGTCGTACCTGACGAGGTCCTGTCGCCTGGCCGCCGGCGCGTTCACACACAAGAATTCAACCGGCGCGAACGTGAGTTTCCAAGTTATCGGCGTGCCCGACGCTGGGAAGAAGAAAACCTGTCACGTTTCTTGCGCTAGCGGATTGTCGCAAAAACTAGGTGGCGCGCACGCCTTAGCGCCGTTCGGTGGCTGCCGGTTGGGAGCGCGGCTCAGACGGCGAGGGCGTCGTCGCTACGTTCTTTTTGATGAGGTACCAAAGCGTTGTTGCGAGTAGGAGCGAGATCAACTTCGCGCCCCAGTTTTTCAGGATAAGTTTCTTCAGTCTCTTCATAATCAGCGTGCAACAAAATCTCCGCGATGCGTTGACGAAATGTTTCCGGGGTAAAATTGCGCTCGATTCGCCGCCGGTGACAAATGGAAATGCCGCCTGTCTCTTCGGAAACCACTACTGCCACGGCGTCCGATTCCTCCGTGATCCCGAGCCCGGCGCGATGACGCAAACCAAGGCTTCGATCGAGCGTTTCCCGCTGGCTCACCGGAAAAATGCAAGCCGCAGCCGCGATCCGTCCGTTGCGCAAGATCACACCGCCATCGTGCAGAGCTGCTTTCGGATGAAAGATCGCCAGGATCAGCTCTACCGAAAAATCGCCGTCAATAGTCACGCCCGTTTCCTCATAAACGCGAATCGACGTGTCGCGTTCAATCGCAATGAGCGCACCAAACTGTTTGTTGGCCAGTTGTGTCACCGCCTCGACCAGATCGTGAACCGTCTCCCGCTTTTCGCTCGTTAGGGAAAAAATCGGATGTCCACCGAGCGCCGCCAGACCGCGTCGCAGCTCCGGTTGAAAAATCACCACCAGCGCGATTGCCAGGAAAACCGAGAAGCTTCGCACCAACCAGCCGATCACGACGAGGTTGAGCAAGGTCGAGATCAGCGTCAGCGTCAGAAAAACGATCGCCAAGCCGGTCAACACTTTAGCGCCGCGCGTCCCGCGAAAATAGAGATAGCCGTAGTAGATCGCGACGGTCAGCAAAAGGATTTCCACAGCGCTGCGCCATCCTCTAAACCAGAGATGAATGAGTTCCTGAATCATGTCGCTTTCTGGAGAATTGCTTCCGTTACCCGTAATGCGGTTGCATTTTCTTTCACGTCGTGAACGCGGAACACGTCCGCGCCGCGCGACCGCAGCAGCGAGGTCAAGGCCAGCGTAGGCCCGAGCCGCGCTTCCATCTCGGGCGCGCCGATCAGTTTCGCCAAAAAACCCTTGCGCGAGACGCCGATTACCAACGGCCGATCGTGCACCCGAATTTTCTCCAGTTGCGCGAGCAGCTCAAGATTATGCTCCAGCGTTTTCCCGAAACCAATTCCCGGATCAAACGCAATCGCCATGGGATCACTACCACACTCTATTGCGCGCGCATACTGTTGTCGAAAAAAATCAGCCACTTCCGACGCTACGTCCGCATAGCGCGGCTCGAGCTGCATCGTCCGCGGATTACCTTGCATATGCATGATGATGAACGCTGATTTGGTTTCGGCAACAAGTGGCAGCATTTCTTCGTCGCCTCGACCTCCGGTAACGTCATTTACAATCGAGGCGCCAGTCTCAATTGCTGCGCTGGCGACCTGAGCCTTCGAAGTATCAATCGAGATCGGGATGTGGATCTTCGGTCGCAGTTTTTCGATCACCGGGATCACGCGATGCAGTTCTTCCTCCGCAGCGACAGGCTCTGCGCCTGGTCGCGTCGATTCGCCACCCACATCGATGAGATCCGCGCCCTCCGCCGCCATTTGCATTCCGTGTTCAACTGCCTTCTCCGTTGTCAAAAACTTGCCGCCATCCGAGAATGAATCTGGGGTAACATTTAAGACCCCCATGATCAGTCCCTGTCGGGAAAGATCGAAGACGCGCTCCACGATTTTCCACTGTCTCCCGCCCATCATGCGGTGAGACTAACATACACGACGGTTTATTCGAGACAGTCGCAAACGTTGCGCATGCATCCCGTTTGTGACATTCCGGCTGCGCAAGCCCGAAAAGCTGACGCTATTTTTTACGCGAGTAACGCCCCATTAGTTCGCCTTGCGCGACGATGTGTCCTTTCATCGCCGCATCGAGCTGGCCGCGTTTTGCGCCGAACGGCAAATCCAGCTCGCGATCGAGCACGAAAACCTTGAAGTAATAACGATGCGTGCCAGAGGGCGGGCACGGCCCGCCGTAACCTGATTTGCCGAAATCATTTGTCCCCTGCACTCCCTTCGGCGTGCTTCCCTCGCCGATCGCACTGGTTTCAGGCGGAATATTCCAAACGGTCCAGTGCGTGAACAATCCGCTCGGCGCGTCGGGATCATCCACAATTAGCGCAAGGCTCTTGGCGCCAGACGGGACGTCCGCAATTTGCAGGGGTGGGCTGGTATCCGAACCGTCACATGTAAATTTGGATGGAATGCTTGCACCTTCCTGAAAAGCGGAACTCGTGATTTTCATCTTGGCACCTCCTGCAGCAAATGAAGCGATAACCGCCAGTGTAATCGCAAATGCGCCCGCAATAGTTCCTTTTTGCATTATTCGATCTCCGGTTGAAATCGCGTTACATCGACAATAACCCAACGAGATTGTTTCGCTGCTATGACTTCAAACGGACGTAAGATTCGAGAACAAATTCTCGCCCTGCTCAGGCGCAAAGATTACCAGCCGCTCGATAAAAGCGACATCGCCCGTAAGCTTGGGTTAAAGGGCAGGGAACGCGTCGTCCTGCGCCACAATTTGCGCGAGCTCGAACGCGCGGGCGAAATCGCGCGCATTCGCAAGAATCTGTACGTACTGCCGGCCGAGGCAGATCTGGTAACCGGCAAATTGTCGATTCATCGAGCCGGCTACGGTTTTCTTACGAGCGAAAAACCGGGCCAGCCGGACATTTTCATTGCAGCAGAAAATACCGGGACGGCCATGCACGGCGATCGCGTGGTGGCTCGGATCTCCCGCGATCTGCCCTACGAGCGCGCGAAAGGACGACGCGAAGGACGAGTGATCCGAATTTTGGAGCGTGCACGCGATACTATTGTCGGGACGCTGCAGCATTCGCGGAATTTTTATTACGTGGTCCCGGATGATCCACGGATCGTGCACGACATTTATGTGCGCCCTACGGGGGACCGGCGGTCGCAGACCGCCGCCACGGTCGGCGATAAGGTCGTCGTCCGTCTGGAGACTTGGGAATCGCGCCATGTTAATCCTGAAGGCGAAATCATCGAAGTGCTCGGGCCTGCGTCAGCGCCGGGCGTAGACACGCTTTCGATCATCCGAAGATGCGGTCTGCCGACTGAATTTCCGAGCGAAGCCTTGAAGGAAGCGGATGAGATTCCGGAAGAAATCGACGCGCAGCAACTCAAGGGCCGTGAAGATTTGCGAGATAAATTCATCGTCACGATCGATCCGGAGGATGCGCGCGATTTCGACGACGCGATTCACGTTGAGAAACTGGAAAACAGCGGCCGGCTCCTCGGCGTGCACATTGCCGACGTCGCTGCTTATGTAGAGCCAGACAGCGCGCTTGATCGCGAAGCGCGCCGGCGTGGAAACAGCGTTTATCTACCAGACCGCGTGATTCCGATGTTGCCGGAACGCTTGAGTAACGGCGTCTGCAGCCTGAATCCAGGAGTCGATCGTCTCACGCATTCAGTTTTCATTCATTTCGACAGAAATGGAGTCGCCAGGAGTGCGCGCTTCGCCCGGAGCGTGATTCGCAGCGCACACCGTCTTACCTACAAACAGGCTTACGCGATCTTGAAATCGGCGCCGCGCGATGGACTGAGCCAACGGCTGCACATCGCTTGGGAACTGGCTGCATTATTGCGTCGGAAACGATTCCAACACGGCGCGCTCGACCTCGATTTTCCGGAAGTGAAAGTATTGGTCGATCAGGACGGTTATCCGGCGAGGCTCGAGCGCATTGAGAATGATGAATCGCACCAGTTGATCGAAGAATTCATGCTGGCGGCAAACGAGGCCGTCGCGCGCGAGCTAAAGAAACGCGCCATTCCTACGATCTATCGCGTTCACGAAAATCCCGATCTGGAGAAACTCGCGGAGTATCGCGAGTTCGCGCTCAGTTTTAACTACAAGGTTGGCGATCTGACGCATCGCCCTGAATTACAACGACTGCTTGCCGCGATTACCGGCAAACCGGAAGAGCAGGCGCTCAAAGTCGCGTTGCTCAAAAGCCTCAAACGCGCGCGATACGATCCCCAACCACTTGGTCACTACGGGCTGGCAAAAGCAAATTATCTGCATTTCACCAGTCCGATTCGACGGTATGCGGATTTGGTCGTGCACCGCGCGTTAGTGAACCCCAACAGGAAGCACCGCTCCCGAATCGACATGAGCCAGATCGCGTCCATCGCCGAACACATCTCATTGACCGAACGCATCGCGGCAGACGCGGAGACTGAGTCCGCTGAGATGAAGAAACTCGAATTTTTCCAGCGGCAACTCGACCGACGTAATCCGCAGATTTTTCGCGCCGCTATTGTCGATGTCCGTAACTACGGATTGATGGTGGAACTACCGGATGCGCTTATCACCGGCCTCGTCCATGTCTCCTCGCTGATGGATGATTTTTATCTGTTTGAACCCGCTCGACGGCAGCTCGTTGGCAGACGCTCGCGCAAACGATTTAGCGTAGGCGACGAGATATCCGTCTTTGTCGCCCGCGTGGACGCTTTTAAGCGACAGGTGGACTTCACAATCGCGCTTGCTCCAGAAGCGCCGAGGAAACCGCGTCGCTGAAAGGCAAAGCCGCGAGGATGTAGCGGCGTCTACCCTCGGGTGCAATCCAGGCTTGCAAAGGGAACAACCTTCGCGTCGCTTGTAGTTTTTTGCGTAAAAATTGGCTTGCTTTTGTCGCGCTTATCCAGGCAGAATGCCGGCATTCGGGCGTGGCACATCAGTCTATGAATGGTTCTCCCGCCATCCAAAGCGCCAATGGCGGCGCGATGACGTTTACACCACTCATTGGAGCGTAGTGCTGGAGGCGCAAGGCCAATCGCCTGCTGCACAGGGAGCACTCGAAATACTCTGTCGGACTTATTGTCGGCCCCTTTACGGGTTTGCCCGACGGCAAGGCGTCGGACGAGAGGAGGCGCAGGATCTGATCCAGGAATTTTTTGCGCGTTTGCTGGAACGAAAAAATCTGAACAGTGTCCGGCGCGAGAAGGGACGTTTGCGTTCTTATCTGCTTGTGTCGCTCAAACGTTTTCTGGCGAGCGAGCGGCATCGCGCCAGCGGAGTTAAGCGGTACGAGAGCGGTCGGCATATCCCATTGGAGGAACTGCTCGACTGGGAGGGTGCCGATTTCGAGCTGGCGGAAACCTGGAGCGCTGACCGGCTTTACGAACGCCGCTGGGCGTTGGCAGTGCTGGAGCAAGTGCTGACTGGATTGGAGGCTGAGTATCGAGCTGCGGGCCACGAGCCGTTGTTCGAGAAGTTAAAGGAATTCTTGGTCGGCGAAGAAGGCCGGCCACTCCAGGCGGAGATCGCTACCGAATTGGGCATGACCGAGAACGCGGTGAAGCAGGCGTTTCATCGGTTTCGCCAACGTTACCGAATGCTGTTACGCGAGGAAATCGCCCACACCGTGCTGGCGCCAGGCGACGTTGAGGATGAACTGCGCCATTTGATTTCCGTGTTGCGCGGGTAGGGACACGAATTACACGAATCGTCACGAATTTCACAAGGCTGAGTCAACTGTTGGATCAATTTGGTCGCCAGATGCAAGAGCTGGCGCAGGAGGCGAGGTAAATCTCGATCCTGGGTTTGTCAGCCCCGCGCAGTTTCAATGGCTAAAGCAGGAACTAAATGCAAAGAAAGCCAGGCACACCTTCATTTTCATGCATCACCCGATCAAACCGAAGAAGCCAGATATGGGACTGAATCGCGAGAATGCGGAAAGTTTGATGAAACTGTTTGGCCGTTATTCGAACATCTCATACGTGCTGGCTTCGCACGAACACCTCTATTACAACCCGCAGACCGGCGATACGTCGCCACCGCCGAGCCGAACCGACCCTTCAACGCAACCGCCATTTTATCTGGTTTCAGGTGGAGCCGGAGGACCGCTTGAAGGCACGCCGAAAAACGGCGGCTTCCACCATTATCTGGTGTTTCAAATCAATGGCGGTCATGTACAACCGCGCCTTGTAAAACTCCCTTGAGCTTCCACTGATTGCCGGTGGCCGTGCCGGAGCGCGTCGGAACTGATTTTCTTCACCGCTGTCTTGCGTTTAGCTTGCATTATGGCGGACAATCTGAGCAAACAGCCCGAGAACGGGCTCGGACAATGGTATGTGGACACGAGCTGCGCATTGTGCCGAATGTGTCTCGAGGAAGCGCCGAATCTCATCACGTACAATCGCGACGAAACCGCTGTTCATTTTTTTAAACAACCGGAAACGCCCCAAGAAACTGCGGCCGCAGAACGGGCCATGAACGTTTGCCCTACGCTCGCGATCGGAAACGACGGCTAGAGACACTAATTACACTAATTGTCACGAACTTGATGGGATCTGAGCCAACTGTTAGAGACGAACCATTGTAATTCGTGCGAATTCGTGGAATTCGTGTCTTTATGCATGCTGACGCTACCGCTACTGCTCCTGCTACTGCCACTGCTGCCGCTCCACGGTACACACGGGCAAACCCATTTCCCGCTCGTCTCGTTGTTAATCGTCGTCTCAGCGGTCCGGAATCTGCGAAGGATACGCGGCATTTCGAGCTCGATCTGAGGGGGTGGGGTTTGAGCTTTGAAGTGGGCGACTCATTGGCGGTCTACGCCACTAACGATCCTGAGTTGGTCGATGAAATCATTCGTGCGCTCGACGCGACCGGGGATGAAAAAGTCCCCCGACCGAGAGGTGAACCAACGACACTCCGCGAAGCGTTGCTGCGGGAGTACAGCGTAACGCAGCCGACACCCAAGTTTTTGAAGGCCATTGCCCAACGCGCCAGCGCAGCGCCAACGCTAGGCTACCTTCTCGCTCCAAACCGCAAACAGGATCTCGAGACTTACCTGTGGGGCATGGAAATAGTCGATTTCCTCCTGGAACATCCTTCTGCTCGTTTCGCGCCGGAAGAGTTTGTCGGGTTACTCACGAAATTACAGCCGCGACTTTATTCAGTGGCCTCGAGCCTGATGGCGTTCCCCGACCAGGTGCACTTCATTGTGGACGTCGTCCGTTACGAAAGTCATGGCCGGCTGCGCAAAGGAGTTTGCTCGTCTTTTCTGGCGGAACGCGCTGACGATGTGCCGGTGCCCGTCTTCCCCAGTGTGGCAAAACACTTTCACCTGCCTGAAGACCCGAACACGCCGATTATCATGATCGGTCCAGGGACCGGCGTTGCGCCGTTCCGCGCGTATCTGCAGGAGCGAAAAGCGATCGGGGCGAAAGGAAAAAACTGGCTCTTCTTCGGATCGCAACACGAGAAGTGCGATTTTGCTTACGGAGATGAATTCGAGGCGTATCTGAAGGAGGGAATTCTGACACGGCTCGATTGCGCGTGGTCGCGCGATCAACCCGAGAAAATTTACGTCCAGCACCGGATGAAGGAAAACGCCGCGGAGATTTGGAAGTGGATCGACGCGGAGGGCGCGCATTTTTTTGTGTGCGGCGATGCGCGCCGGATGGCCAAGGATGTCGATGCAACGCTGCGCAAAATTGTCCAGGAACAGGGCGCGAAAAGTGTCGATCAAGCCAATGAATACGTCGAGAAACTCAAGAGCGACAAGCGTTACAAGCGCGATGTGTATTAAATGATGAAGCACGAATGTCGAAGCACGAAAGAATGATCAAATCGGAAAAAGGCGCTCAACCATCCTTTTGGTGAGTTCGACATTGTTTCGTCATTCGTCATTCGGATTTCGTCATTTTTCGCATCTGTGGCATAATACAGTGTCAACGTTGAAGTCATGTACGAGAACACTGAATTCACATTGAGCCGCGATTGCGAAGCTATCCAGATTCCGAGCGGACAGAAAACCACGGTCCCGGCTGGAACTCGGGGTGTGATCACCCAAAGCCTTGGTGGAAGCTACACTATCGCAACTTATCAGGGCCTCGCACGAATCGCGGAGAAGGACCTCGACGCGCTCGGTTTGGAAAAGCCGCAGACGCAGGAACCCGAGAAAACTGCACGCACAGATGGCGAAG
>QHPD01000070.1 GCA_003218975.1 Verrucomicrobiota bacterium | reverse complement strand
TGCGCGCCTCGGCAGAGCGAGGCGGCTACAACAGATGCATCATCATAACATACATCCACCTCGATGCCCGCTGGCGAAGCAAATGTAATCGATGAAAAAAATATTTTTGTTTCTCGCGATATTATCTCTCTCGCTGATGAAGGCCGGTGCCGCTGAACAGGACACCGTGAATCATTGCGCCGCGATCATACGCGAATTTCGGCAAATACCCGAGAGAGCAATTCCAAGAGACGTGCTCCAGCATGCACGAGGACTCGCGATCATGAGTGTGTTTAAGGCCGGATTCATTTTTAGCGGCAAAGGCGGTCAGGGCGTCGTCGTCGCTCGCACGCGCCATGGCTGGTCCGGCCCATCATTTATCGCGACAGGCGGTGCGGGATGGGGCCTTCAAATCGGGGCGCAAGTGACCGATTTCGTGATTGTCCTTAACAATGACGCTGCCGTGCGAGCATTTTCTCGCGGAGGGAATGTGACAATTGGCGGGGATGTCAGTGCCGCGGCAGGCCCAGTGGGTCGCACAGCAGAAGGTGCGGTCACGCCGGCAGCTGCCGTTTACACCTACAGCAAGAGCAAAGGCCTCTTTGCGGGCGTGTCCCTCGAGGGCGCGGTGATTGGAAGGCAAAGGGATTCGAATTTTCGCTACTATGGCCGACCGGTCAGGGCCGATGAGATTCTAAGTGGGATCACACCTTCGCCGCCGGGTGCTGCACCGTTGCATCACGCGCTAGGGCGCTAAAGACGGCTAGTTCGACGCCAAGCGATTGCGCAATCGGCTCCGCCTTCGGAAGCTTCAGCGTGGCAAGTAGCGTAGCGAGTGCGCTGTAGAGGCACGTGTCCTCACGCGCAAGTTACAAAAAGCACGCGCGGTCGCCGCGGCGACCGCCTCTACACCCCCAAACGGAACGCTTGCCCAGAAAAATTTCTTCGGCATATAAGTGGCCGCTCATGGAGAACAATATCGAATCGCATCTCGTCGAGAAGCGCGTTTTCAAACCGTCCAAAGATTTCGCAAAGAAGGCTCGTATTAAAAGCCTCGGTCAATATCAGCGGATGTATCGGGAATCGATCGAGCAACCGAACAAATTCTGGGGGCGCGAAGCGAATGAACTTCTCTGGCGTGCGCCGTGGAAAAAAGTTCTCGAGTGGAAAGCGCCGTTTGCGAAGTGGTTTGTCGGCGGCAAACTCAATGTCTCGGAAAATTGTCTGGACCGACATCTGACCGGGCCGCGCCGGAACAAGGCAGCAATTATCTGGGAAGGCGAACCGGGCGACAAACGCACGCTCACTTATCAGCAACTGCATCGCGAAGTTTGCCGATTCGCAAATGTTCTGAAACGGAACAAGGTCAAAAAGGGCGATCGCGTCATCATTTATCTGCCGAATATTCCTGAGACTGCTATTGCCATGCTGGCCTGCGCGCGGATTGGCGCCGTGCATTCGGTCGTCTTCGGCGGATTTAGCTCCGACAGTATTCGTGATCGCATTGCCGACAGCGGCGCAGTTGCCGTAGTGACGGCCGATGGCGGATATCGCCGCGGCGGAATTGTATCACTAAAGAAAAACGTCGATGACGCGCTGCGGGGCGGCACATCGATCAGACGGGTAATCGTTTTTCGCCGCGCTGGAAACGAAATTCACATGGAGGAAGGCCGCGATCATTGGTGGCATCAGGAGCTGGAGTATGTCGATGCACATTGTCCGCCAGCTTCGCTCGATAGCGAGCATCCGCTCTACCTCCTCTATACGAGTGGCTCTACCGCCAAACCGAAGGGAATTTTACATACGACTGGCGGTTATCTCGTCGGCGTTTACTCGACCATGAAATACGTCTTCGACATCCGCGATGAAGACATTTTTTGGTGTACAGCCGATGTTGGCTGGGTCACGGGCCATAGTTACATCGTTTACGGCCCGCTGGCGAATGGTGCGACGACCGTCATGTACGAGGGAGCACCAAACTGGCCGGAGCCCGATCGATTCTGGAAAATCATTGAAGAATATCGTGTCAACATTCTCTACACGGCCCCGACGGCGATCCGTGCGTTCATTCGCTGGGGCGACCAATGGGTGGCGAAACACGATCTCTCATCGCTTCGCCTCATTGGGACAGTCGGCGAACCTATCAATCCTGAGGCGTGGATGTGGTATCACAAGAACATCGGTGGGGGCCGTTGCCCAATTGTCGATACGTGGTGGCAAACGGAGACCGGGTCGATTCTGATTACGCCTCTTCCGGGTGCAATTCCGACCAAACCAGGCAGCGCAACGCTTCCTTTTTTCGGAGTCGATCCAATTATCGTTGATGAAAAGGGACAAGAAGTCGGACCGAATATTGGCGGCAAATTGATCATACGCCGGCCCTGGCCGGCGATGTTGCGCACGATTTACGGCGATAAGGAGCGCTACAAAAAACAATATTGGAGCGAGTTCCCAGGAAATTATCTCACGGGCGACGGAGCGCGCCGTGATGAAGACGGTTACTTCTGGATCGTTGGCCGGATTGACGACGTCCTGAACGTTGCCGGGCACAGGCTGGGCACATCGGAAATCGAAAGCGCGCTTGTCAGTGATCCGCGAGTCGCTGAGGCAGCCGTGGTCCCCAGGCCAGATGAGTTGAAGGGGCAAGGCGTCGTCGCCTTTGTCACGCTGAAAACAGGAGTCGATCCCACCCGCGGGCTGAAAGATGAATTGCGCGATCACGTGGGCGCACACATCGGCGCTATCGCCAAGCCTGACGAGGTTCGTTTTGCCGAAGCATTGCCCAAGACGCGCAGCGGCAAGATCATGCGGCGGCTTCTGAAGGAAATCGCAAGCGGCGCGAAAGTCACCGGAGATACGACGACGCTGGAAGATTTCAGCGTACTGGCCAAGCTGGCAGCGCCGGAAGAGTAAGGCTGGTCCAGCGCGCCTGCATCGTCACGCTTCTTGACCAAGTTGCGTCTGCCCTGCTAAGCCAATACGGTGAAACGGCTCCTTTGGCTCGATATTTCAAAGGGACTGGCGATCCTCTGGGTCGTATACTTTCACTTTTACAGAACCTACTTCGAGCACGGTAGGCTTCCGCAAGCTGATTGGAGCGGGCTCGCCGCCAGCGCTCAGACCATCCTGGGAGTGGCATGGTTGAAAGTGTCCGAACTCGCTTTGCACGCCGTGGGGGTTTTTCTCATCCTAAGCGGCTGGGCACTCATGCGATCGACTATGCGTCGGGCCGAATCAGGCGCAGTCGCCTGGAGTGCGTGGTATCGCGCACGGTTCCTGCGGCTTTATCCCATGTACTGGGTCGCGCATTTGGTATATTTGGTCTCACCTTTCATTGCGCGCCTGGAACCGGTGGATGACCGCATCATCTTGAGCCTGCTCGGGCTGCGCTTCATCGATATCCAAATGAATCTCATGTACCTCAACGCAGCGTGGTGGTATTTTTCGATGCTGATCCAGTTCGTTTTTATTTTTCCTCTCCTCTTTTGGGCAGCACGTCGGCTTGGGCCATGGTTGTTTTTGCTAATCGCGTGCGGCGCAGGATTTTTCACTCGCTATATCTTCCTCGTGGCTTGGCCACAAAATGGTTTGTGGACACTCGGTGGGTTCGCAGTGTGTCGTTTGCCGGAGTTCGCGCTCGGCATGGTACTGGCAATGTGGCATAATCAATCGAGCACGCGCGTGGAATGGTTTCTTCTTCGCGGCGCTGGATTCATCGTCGGCCTACTCTTGTATCCCGCGGCATTATGGCTGTACCACAACGCCACTACCTACGTCTTCGTCGATTTCGCCACCGGCGCATGTTGCATGCTAGAGATTATTGGGATCGCCGGAGCCATTTCGCTGTTCCAAGGGCCAGCCAAACTGTTCGGCCTTGTCGGCGTTTATTCTTACGGTTTGTATCTGATTCACCAACCGTACGTCATCTGGCTCGGACTGCGCATCCGTGACGTGCCGATCTGGATGTTTCTATTGATCACCATCCCGACGCTGGCTGTTCTTAGTACATGGGGAATGCTCTTGGAAAAATCGACTAACTCACTGGTCACCAAACTCACGTCGCTAAGAAAACCAGCGCACACCTAGTCTTGCTTCTTCTCGCTCTCTTCCAACAGAATTCGCAGTTCAGCAACTGCCTCGCGATCTTTTGGTCTGCCTGCCGCTTCCTTGATGCGAATGAGCGTCGGAAGATCGATACATTTGAATCGGACTCCGAAAGCATCGACATCGAATGAATGCGCCAGCAAATCCTGGTAAGTCTCACCACCGGCCACTGCGCCGAAGAGATCGACGTCACCGAGACGTGTTGTGAGAGTAAAATTCAAGCCGCTGCGGATCGTCTTGGCGTCCCACGAGAATGGAGGTTCAGCGGAGGATCGCGGAGACTTGGGCCATGCACCGCCAGCGCAGCGGCGAGGCGCTCAATGTTTTTATGCGCGCGCGAATAAACAAGATCGACATCGAAGGTGACGCGCGCAGAACCGTGCAGAATCGCCGCCATTCCACCGATGAGGATGAAATCAACCTTTGCCCTGACCAGCGGAGGAATGATCTGCCCGAGATCAACAGCCATCGCGATTCCGTCTCAGCTTTTTGCCGGCGCGCCGCAGCTCTTCAACCATTTGCAACGTGCGTAAATGCTTTTGCGCGCGTTGCTCGAAAGTCAGTTTGAGGTTTTCGCGCAGCAATGTGCGATCAACGTCGCGCATGTGATTGCGCACGATGTCGATTTTCGCAGCAGTTCCTTTCATCCCCAGAAAAATAACACACCGTGGCGGATGTAGCTACACGTCCGCCGCGCTGACCTTCGGCAGACCAAGACCAAACGCACTCGGCAAAACGATATGGATTCGTCATGGCTCGCGTTTCAGGTTTGGAGAAAAAGCAGGCACCGTGGCATCTGCGCTGGTTCTACGGCGTCATGCGCAAAATGTTCGGAAAAGATCGACGCCGTCGAAAGTGCAGATGCGTTTGCCCGGGCTGGTGTGGGGCGGCGTCGCCATGGAAGCCGCCCTCGGCCGCAAACGACTTGTCTCATTGCGTTACATTCAATTGGGAAAAGTGCGCGCCACGGCGCGCATCGGTTGTCCATTCTGAATAGACGTCAATTCTGCCGTGGGCAGAAAAGCCGGCCTCAGCGATGAAAAGCTGCTCGCCGCTCTTGGCGACGACAGAACGCCCTTTAATGACACGGAGCGACTGGTCATTGAACTGGCTGATGCCATGACAGAGACGCCAGCGAACGTTTCCGATGATTTGTACGCGCGGTTGCGCAACCAATTTTCCGAGGAACAACTGATGCAATTGGGCGCGCAAATCGCGTTTGAGAATTATCGCGCACGTTGGAACCGCATTTTCAACGTCGAAAGCGATAATCTTTACCAAGGAACGACGGCTTCCCTGCCGTCGAGAGTCCACGACGACTAGGAAGTCGTCGTTCCTTGAAGCTTCGTCTTGATTTCCTCGACAAGCTCCTGTGGAGGTCGGCCCAACTGGATCGTGATTGCGTCTTCGTCGGGATCGGGTTCTTCCAAGTCATCGAATTGGCTTCGCAGCAACGCAGGATTCATGAAATGACCGTGCCGATGGCATAGTTGCTCGGCCACGAGCGCATAATCGCCGCGAAGAAACACCAGCTTCACTTCTTCACTGACACGAAGATGCTCCCGATACGCTCGTTTCAATGCCGAGCACGCCAGCACAGCGTTTTCACCCCTGGCGATACAGCGCGTAATCAACTCGCGCAAACTCTCCAGCCACGGCCATCGATCTTCGTCCGTCAGCGGATGACCGCTGTGCATCTTCTCGATATTTGCTGCCGGATGAAATTCGTCAGCTTCAAGAAAATGCCCGCCCAGTTCTCGCGCGAGCAGTTGGCCCGCTGTGGTTTTGCCAGCACCAGAGACTCCATAGATGATCACGATCACGGCAAATCAATTTGCCTGCGCCTGCCGATTTTCTCTACGACGAACGCAATAAGAACAAAGAGCGTGTAGAAAATCCAAACGCCTATGGCCGTGGCCTTATCGGTCAATGGCGTGCGTGGCACATACGTGTCGCCGATCTGGACGACAACGAGAGCGATTCCGAAGACGATTACGGCTTTTCTGCGAATTGCCGCCGTCGCATTTCTTGCTAGATAAAGGATGATCCCGCCGGCCAGCACAGCGATTTCCAATGCAAACTCCGGGTCGCGATAATTCCACAAGCCAAAACCGACTTTCCATGTGTTGTCGTAGATCGGGAGATCGCGAGGATGCGCAATGAGGTCGAGAATCCAGTGCGAAAACACAGCAAGGCCGACGATCAACGCGGCAGACTTTCTGTACTGGCAGCCGTGTCGGCTGCAAAATGTCCCGTAAGCGAGAGCCGCAACGCCTGACCACGCGACCGCCGCGATCAGACTGTGCGAATACGGATGAAAATACGAGTCGAGCATGCTGCCTGCCGTGAAACCTTTGATGACGCGCAGCTTTTCAATTCCAAGCAAAACCAGCGTCGCCCAGATGTAATCAAGAAATTGGACGGCGACGAACAAGACCCAGAGCGGGACTCTGTTTCGCTCCGTCTTAGCTGCGAAAGCGATGCTGTAATGGCCAACGAACACGAGTGTTTATTTCTGATTTCCAGAGACCCATCTCATAGGTACCTCTGTCATGTCGAGCGAAGTCGAGACATCTCTCGCTATCACAATTCAATGGCCTGCACTGCATAAAAAGTTAGAGATTCCTCGACTCCGCTCGGAATGACATTAACCCGAAGAGCTTGCCAAAGCCGACCGAGCACAACACTCTGCGGCCATGCATGACCCCGAGGATCGCAGCTTCTTTGGGCATCCGCGCGGGCTCGGCTACATCGCATTCACGGAAGCCTGGGAACGTTTCTCCTACTACGGGATGCAATCGCTGCTCGTTCTTTACATGGTTCACCGGTTACTGCATCCCGGTCACATCGAGCACATCGCCGGATTCGTTCCATTTCGTCATTTTCTCGAATTTGTTTATCGCGGACCTCTCGCCGTGCAGCCGCTCGCCTCTGCGATCTTCGGGCTCTACACCGGTCTTGTTTATCTCACACCGATCCTAGGCGGATTGTTGGCCGATCGCGTGCTTGGTCGCACCCGCACGATCACGATCGGCGCGTTACTGATGGCGGCTGGCCAATTTCTCATAGCTTTCGACGTCACGTTTCTCGTCGCGCTGACGTCTCTTCTCATCGGCGTTGGTTGCTTCAAGGGAAACCTCGCCAGCCAGGTCGGTGCGCTTTATGCCACCGGCGACAATCGTCGCGCCGACGCCTTCCAGATCTACTACATCTTTATCAACGCAGGCGTGATCATTTCGCCGCTTATCGCCGGCACGCTCGGCGAAGTTTATGGCTGGCACTATGGTTTTGGTGCGGCAGGGGTTGGCATGCTGATCGGTCTCACGATTTATCTCTCCGGCCGCAAATGGCTTCCACCCGATTCGCCGATTGTTGAAAAGGGCGAGCGCGCCGCGAAGCCGCGTCTCACACACCGCGAAAAGATGGCGATCGTTGCGCTGCTTCTTCTTTTGCCCGTGCTCACAATTGCGATCATCGGCAACCAGCAAATCTTCAATGCCTATCTCGTGTGGGCCGAGCGCAACGCAGATCTCATTTTCTTCGGCAAAAAAATGCCGACCACCTGGCTAGTCACGCTCGACTCAATTATTTCGGTAAGTTTCCTCGCCGGCTCAGTTGTGTTTTGGCGGCTCTGGGCAAAAAAGTTTCCGGAACCTCCCGAAATCACCAAGATCGGCATCGGCAGCCTCGTAGCCGTGACCGGATTCATTTCGCTCGCCATCGGCGCAGCTATGGCGGCGGGCTTAGGAACAAAAGTAGCGATCGGATGGCTCATCACTTTCCATGTCCTTAATAGCATCGGTTTCGCAAACATTTTTCCTGTCTCGCTTGCACTCTATGCGCGCGTGGCACCGGCCGCATTGTCCGCCACTATCATCGGCATCTATTACCTGGCGTTCTTCGCTGCGAACAATCTCGTCGGCACAATCGGCGGTCTTTTGGAAAAAATGTCGGCCACACACTTCTGGCTTTTACATTCCGCCTTATGCGGCACAGCCGGCATCATTTTCCTGCTAGCCGGACACTTTTTCGGCTATCTCCTAGCGCCTAGTAATGACGCGAGCAGGACAACGAACCACTGACCTCTGACGACCGAGCACCAGCCTCTGACTTTGACGTTGGGTGCCTTGCTCGCAAAAGCTTTCGGAGTTGGATGTTCGGTATTTAGGTGTCTTTTTTCTTTCAGATTGCCAGTCGCACGGGTACTCGTCGTCTGCCCCAGTCGCCGTGTCCGTCTTCAAACACACCGGCGATTTCGTAACCGCAGGACCGACATCGGCCATTGTCGACGTTCCATTCGCTGAGCTCGTACCAGTCGCGCTCGATCAGCAACTCGCCGCAGCCGGGACACCACGTGCTGCCGCCTTCGGGATCGTGGACGTTTCCGGTATATACGTAGTGAAGCCCTTTTGAGCGCGCGATTTCGCGCGCACGGGTAAGCGTCGCAGCCGGCGTATGCGGTTTGTCGAGCATTTTGAAATCGGGATGGAACGCCGT
>QHPD01000160.1 GCA_003218975.1 Verrucomicrobiota bacterium | reverse complement strand
TCTCGAGAAGGTCGTACCGAGTTCTTATGCCGCGGCGGGGACACATGCCGCTTTGGGGCTGGCCTACGCAGGTTTGGGCGAAGCGGCCTCTGCTATTGCCGAAGGGCAAAAAGCTATGGCCATACATCCCAGTTCCAAAGATCCATTAGGGGGCCCGGAAGAAGAGGACAGAATGGCGCGCATCTACGCGCTACTGGGGGATGTCGATCACGCGATTCCCATTCTCAAACGGCTGCTGCAGATACCGTGTGGCAGTGCGCTGTTTCTTACTCCTGCGATGCTGCGACTCGATCCGATCTGGGACCAAATCCGCAACGATCCTCGCTTTCAGGAATTGGCCGCGGAAAAGAAACCGTGAACCCCAAAAAATTTCTGCGCGAAATTCAATGACAAACGCGTCGGTGACAGCGGTATTCAGAGTACCAATAACATCGCCGGACGGTTTGCCCTTTATCTCTGCTTTTAGCGTCATATTCTAAATAGGTGAGTGACTCCGCTCCCCGCGACGCGCTCGATGTGACGCTGCGTGAGTTTACCAGCGGGCAAAGGCTGTTTAGCCGCTACACGCTGGTCAAGATTCTCGGTCGCGGCGGAATGGGAATTGTCTGGCTGGCGCACGACGAAGAACTAGAACGCGATGTGGCGCTCAAATTTCTGCCCGACTTGCTCATTCACGATGCAGCGGTGCTGAGCAATCTCAAGCGCGAGACCAGACGTTGCCTGGAACTCACCCACAAGAACATCGTGCGCATTTACGACTTCGTGCACGATGAACGCTCGGGCTGCATTTCGATGGAATACGTCGATGGCGACACGCTATCGAGTTTGCGCTGCGATAAAGAACGAAAGGTCTTTGAGGCGGCCGAACTGAGCGATTGGATGAGTCAGCTGTGCGATGCGCTCGACTATGCACACAACTACGCGCGGATCATCCATCGCGATTTGAAGCCGGCTAATCTGATGGTCAATCAGCGCGGCGAGCTCAAGGTGTCCGACTTTGGGATCGCCCGCAGCTTGGGCGATTCCACGAGCGTGATCACGATGGCGGGTGGCCGGAGCGGGACACTTGCTTACATGAGTCCGCAACAGTTGGAGGGCGAGCGTGGGACTCATCTGGATGATATCTATTCGTTAGGCGCGACCGTTTACGAGCTACTCACCAGCAAGCCCCCTTTTTATGTCGGCGATATCAATCGACAGATTCGGGAGAAAATTCTCCCATCGATGACCGAACGCCGAAAAGAATTCGACATTGAAGCGGAACCGATTCCCGCGGTGTGGGAAGAATGGGTGGCGGCTTGTCTGGCGAAGGATCCCCGCCGTCGGCCACAGTCGGTCACCGAGATTGCCCGCCAATTGCAGATGCCTTCGCCGGAAGCGCGCCCGCCAGCCTTCAAGGGGTTCTTTCCGCGATCGAAAAAGAGAGTTCTCGTCCTTGCGCTTGGAACGCTCTGTTTGCTCGCCCTTGGCGCATGGTATTTCGGAGTTTTCAAACGGGGCGAAAAACAAGGCGGTCAAACAGCAGTTGCCCATCTAGCCGCGCCCAAATTAACGAGCACTTCCGCGGCGGCACCAGAGAAAAGCATCGCGGTCCTGCCATTCGAGAATTTGAGTGAAGAGAAGGCTAACGCCTTTTTTGCCGACGGCGTGCAGGATGAAATCTTAACGGACCTTGCCAGAATCGCTGATCTAAAAGTAATCAGCCGCACCTCGGTGATGCAATACAAGAGCGGAGTTGCTCGCAATCTGCGGGAGATCGGTCAACAACTCGGTGTGGCGCATGTGGTGGAAGGAACTGTTCAACGCTCCGGCAATCGGGTGCGGGTGAACGCGCAGTTGATCGATGCGCGCACGGACAAACAGCTATGGGGACAAGTCTATGACCGCGATCTCTTGGATGTGTTCGCCATTCAGAGCGAGATCGCTAAGACTATCGCCGACCAGTTGCAGGCAAAACTTTCGCCCAGCGAAGAGGCCGCCATCAAACAGCCGCCGACGAGCGATATCACTGCTTTCGAGCTCTATTCGCGCGCCAATGATATTTTGGGAGTTGGTGCGCAGATGGCGGACACCTTGCAGGCCATCGATCTGCTGAACCAGGCGGTGGCACGCGACCCATCGTTTCTTAAAGCCTATTGCCTACTCGCCTTGGCTCATGACGACCTTTAC
>QHPD01000069.1 GCA_003218975.1 Verrucomicrobiota bacterium | reverse complement strand
CAACTCGAGATCGCACACGTCTTGTTAATCGACGTAGTGGGTTATTCAAAACTCCTGGTCAACGAGCAGATTGAATTGCTGCAAGAGTTGAACCAAATCGTGCACGGAACGCAGTCTTTTCGTGCGGCAGAAGCAAGCGGCAAACTCATCCGAGTGCCGACCGGAGACGGCATGGCGCTCCTTTTCTTCCGCAGTCCGGAAGAGCCGGTGCGCTGTGCGCTTGAAATCAGTAGAGCCTTGCAAGAGCAGCCGCACATTCAG
>QHPD01000068.1 GCA_003218975.1 Verrucomicrobiota bacterium | reverse complement strand
ATTGCGGCGACGCGGGGCATGTTCTTTTGTCCGCGCACGTAGCGGAAGATTTAGCCCAGTACCGGCACTGGCAGCCGTACTTGCAGGATCTGGGCGAGTGCGAGGTGAAGCACGGGCTGCGCCTGCACCTGTTTAATCTTTACAAAGAGAATCTCGGCAATCCACAGGTCCCCGACAAACTAAAGCGAAGAGGACGAAAGAAGGAAACGGATGCAGTTCGCCCAGTCAGTCCGCCGCAGTGGCCAAAGTTCCTGATTGCAGTTGCATTAGTTGTAGCGGCCCTCGCCTTGGTGATCAGTTCTTTGATCTTTTTCCATCGAGCATCGCCGTTTCAGACCAAATCCACCGCTCCCGTGGCAATAGCTGGTAGCACGGCAGTTCTTATTCCCGAAAAGAGCGTCGCGGTTTTACCGTTTGAAAATTTGAGCGCCGAGAAAGAAAACGCTTATTTCGCAGACGGCGTGCAGGATGAAATCCTCACTCTCCTGGCCAAGATCGCGGACCTGAAAATAATCAGCCGCGTCTCAGTGATGCAATACAAGAGCGGAGTTGCGCGGAATTTGCGGGAGATCGGCCAGCAACTCGGGGTGGCGCATGTCGTGGAAGGAAGCGTTCAGCGCTCTGTCAATCGCGTGCGTGTCAACGCCCAGTTAGTCGATGCGCGGACCGACAGACAACTCTGGGGGCAGAGTTATGACCGCGATCTTACGGACGTGTTCGCGATTCAAAGTGAGATCGCAAAGGCCATTGCCGACCAGCTTCAGGCGAAACTCTCGCCACGTGAAGAGAACGCAATCGAACGTCCCCCGACAGGCGACATCACGGCGTTCGATCTCTACACGCGCGCCAAAAATCTTCTTCTAACGACAAGCTTTAGCAGTAGCGCGAAAGCGAATTTCCTCCAGGCGGCCGATCTGCTGAATCAGGCTGTCGCGCATGACCCATCGTTTTTCCAAGCGTATTGTCAACTCGCTTACACGCATGACGCGCTTTATTCCCTTGGCTTCGACCATACTCCCGCCCGCTTGGCCTTGGCGGGAGCCGCCGTCGACGCGGCCTTTCGCCTCCGGCCCGATGCAGGCGAAGCACACCTCGCACGTGCCGGAAATCTCTATCGAGGATATCTCGATTATGACGGCGCACTGGCTGAACTGGAAGTTGCCCGCCAGACCCTGCCCAATGATCTCCGCGTATTCGAGCTGAAGGGTTATATCGAGAGGCGCCAAGGGCGCTGGGAAGAATCCACACGAAACCTCGAGCGCGCGATCGAGCTCGACCCGCGCAACTTTTTCATGCTGCAACAGATTGCGATCAGTTACGGATATCTCCGGCGCTACGCGGAAGAAAAAGCGATGTTGGATCGCGCGTTGGCCATCGAGCCGAATGATATCGATACAAAAACAGCGAGTGCCTCTGTAGAATTCCATTGGAAAGCAGATACCCTACCGTTGCGTGAAACGATCGATTCAATTCGGGCCACAAATCCCGACGCGGTGCCGCATATCGCCGATGATTGGCTCAATTGCGCGCTGGCCGAGCGCGACGCCGGTGCCGCAAAAAATGCTTTAGTCGCTCTGGGCGAAACACCCCTAACCGATTACGCTGTTCACTTAAACCGGTTGGTAATAGAGGGCGTTCTCGCTCGGATGACGAAAGACGAGGGTAAAGCACGCTCGGCTTTCACTGCGGCACGCGCGGAGCAGGAGAAAACTGTGCAAGCTGAACCAGATTACGGCCCGCCGCTATGTGTCCTTGGCTTAATTGACGCTGGTCTTGGACGCAAAGAGGAAGCACTGCGCGAAGGCCGGCGCGCGGTCGAGCTACTGCCCGTGGAAAAAGATGCAATTAACGGTCCGCTCATGATCGAGTATTTGGCGGTTATCGCTGCGTGGGTGGGCGATAAGGATCTCGCGTGCGAACAGCTTGCCACCGTCGTTCGTCCCCCGAGCACCGTCAGCTATGGCAAATTGAAACTGCTGCCGTTTTGGGATCCGCTGCGCGGTGACCCGCGCTTTGATAAGATCGTCGCGTCCCTCGCGCCGAAGTAGGCGGCACGCTTTCCAATCTCACGGGAGGTATCGGCGTCGGTTACTTGTCGACGACAAAAGGAGAAATACCCGATACGCGGCAAAAGCGATGCTCCTGTACCCACGGGCCTGTGGCCCGTCTGCCTTTGCGATTGTGCGTGGGTCGTCCCAGAAACGGCCCATAGGTTCGTTCACTGGCGTTCGCTTCACAGGTGCGTCTTGCCTTCATTCAGCGCCCTTGCTACTTCCTCAGCCGGACCGCCCCACCACGCGGGGTCTCGAAGATGATCGGCAGGTAAAGGAGGGTGGCAGCATCCCCATTGACCGGTGCACAAGCGATAAATGTGCAGCCGCAATCATTTGCAATCAGTCGATGCAATCAGGTGCCAGCCTTTGGAGAACAAAAAAAGCATAACGGCGCGCCCCGCGCGAAGTACTGGGAAATTATCGCTGACAATCTCAGCAAAGCCGGTTGGAGTTGGGGCTGCGTCTCAACTGCGGATTCCAACGGGCGAACAATCTTCATTGCAGATGCACATTGTAGCGACGGAAAGCGTTTCATTGTGCGTGCGGATGAAAAATTGACCGCCTTTCTCGAACTCGAATCTGCGATTCGCGCGGTCAGAATCCCGAGCTGTCAACCTTAGCGATAAAATTTACGCACAAGAAACGAGCGGCTCGGTGGGCGAAACTACTTCTTGGAGGAAAGGGCCATCACGAGCCGGTACAAATATTCAAGCCCATCATAGAAGGATTTGACGCCGATGCGTTCATCCTTGCCGTGATAGCGGTTGTCAAAGATGTCGACCATCAGCCCGGAATGTCCGTAACTGAGTATACCGGCGTTGCGCAGGAACGAGCTATCCGTCGCTCCAGGAGACATGATTGGCACAACGGGAATGCCGGGCCAAAGTTCGGCCGTGAGCTTTTCGACGGCTTGCATGATCTCAGGGTTGAGCGGTGACGGCGGGCTCAGTGTGTAGGGTGCAATTTGCGTCACGGAAATTTGGTCATCCGCAAGCACGCGCACTAGTGTTTTCTGTACTTCTTCGACCGGCTCCCCGGGCAGTACGCGGCAGTTGACAGTGGCGCGGGTAAGTTGCGGCAGTGCATTGTATGCATGGCCGCCCTCCAGCATCGTTGCCACGCAGGTGGTGCGAAGCTCTGCGTTGTAGATGGGTTTGGCTGAAAGCCGCGCTACCGCTTCCGGGTCGGGCCTCGCAAGCGTTACGGCTTTCATGTCGGCGCCAAGCTGTCCTGTCTCCAAGGCCGACATCCGCTCGAAGGACGCCCGAGTCGTTTCATTTAGTTTGACTGGGAATTCAAACTTGGCCAACCGCGCCAGCCCATCGGCCAAGTGGTAAATGGCATTGTCGCGCGCGGGCAGCGAGCTATGGCCGCCGGGATTCTTCACCTCGAGCCTGTAGGTCACGGACACCTTTTCACTGGTCTGGAGGCCGTTGAAGTAGGGCTTGCCGTCCTTCGAGAAGGCGCCTCCCCCCTCGTTGAGCGCAAGCTCGGCGTCGATTAGATCCCGGTGGTTCTTGAGCAGCCACTGAATCCCCAGCGCGTTTGCATCCAGAACCTCTTCATCCGTCTCCAGCGCAAGGATAACGTCACGATCGGGTTTGTAGCCCTCCCGCTTGTAGCGGATCAGATTAGCGACAAAGATCGCAGCCATCGCCTTGTCGTCGAAGCTGCCGCGGCCATAAAAGTAGCCGTCTTTTTCCAGGAACTTGAATGGATCGGCCGACCAGTCTTCGCGCTTGGCCTCCACCACATCGAGATGCGCAAGCAGCAGAATGGGCCTGCGTGCACCAGTGCCGCGCAGCCGTGCCACCAGATTACCTTTGCGGGGCGCAGGGGTGAATACCTGAACGTCGGCGTCGGGAAAGCCTACGGCGCGGAGTCGCGCTGCCATCGCTTCGGCGGCCTTGGCGGTATCTCCAGTCGCCGTCACCGTATTGATCTCGACCAGTTCCGCAAGGATGTCGCGGGCAAGTTGCTGATGAGGGGAGAGTGATTCGGCGGAGACTGAAAATGGTTTACTGGCGAGCACCATGAAGAGAAGTACCAACATGCTTTGTGGGCTGACGGCGTTCATGCGGCTACCCCTAAAATCCCCGTTTTCTCATGTGTTTCAATGACGTTCCCGCTTCATCGTACACCCCAATCACGGCGTCATGTGAACGGCTGCAAAACTTGGCGTAGGCGATTGCATTCGCCTTGTCATACCAAGGCTCTCCAAAGGGCGGTTGTTGAATTTGAGGACGAATCGGAGATTGATACGCAAATGAAACAACCAAGTCATGAGACTCGTGTGGAGCGGCTGCTGGGTGCACCGTTGGCCGACGACGCTGTTCGAAGATGGCCGCAGAGTGGTGAAATCCTTCGTGGCAAAGCCCGCATTGCCGAGGTGGAATCGCGCTTTCAAGGTCTGAAGCTGGCCGTCACGCGGCGGCACGCATGTGGGCGCGTCATCGTGGTCGAATGGAACAGCGATTACGGCGACGGCCGCGTTTATCGGAACGTGAGCATCGGGGAACTGCAAGATGGAAGAGTGACCCGTGTGACGGATTATTGGGGCGAACCATTCGCTCGACCAGAGTGGCGGCGCGGACTCAGCGATTCGGAAGATGTGCGGCCGCACGCCGATGAACTGACCGAGGAATAGATTGTTTCACGTAAACGCGAATCACAGCATCATGTAGAAACGCGAATAAAAGTTGCCGAAAACGAAGGAAACCTTTGTCCACAGGACAGGGACACATCCCTCAGATCGTTGGAAGAAGCACTTTCGATTCGCCGGCAGATCGACACTCTGGAAAAACGTCTCGCTTCACTTCTCGGCACAGGTTTATCGCGTTCAGCGTTCAGGACTGGTGGAAAAGGATGTCAGCCGCTACGAGAGCAAAACTTTCCGCCGCAGCAAAAGCACGATGGGCAATGCGAAAACGTACCGGCGTCAGCAAATCAGCGCGGAAGAAAGGCGGAATCACCCCTGCTGGACGGAAGAGGCTTTCGCAACTCATGAAAGCTCGCTGGGCAGCAAGAAAAAGAGCAGCCGGAAGTAAGTAGTATCCGATTTAGGTCCGATTGATTTTGCCGGTCAGCGGTTAGCTGTAGCGCTTGGTTAGGTTTTGACTTCCCAGTACTTCCCATCTCAAGAGGGTGGGAAGTACGTGTCAAAAATTTTGACACCCCTTGCCACCAAATTTTTTACGGATAACCGACATTGCCGGAGATTACCATGCCAGCGCCCCACGCCGTGTCGTAGCTCAGCGTGCCGAAGTTGTAGCGCTTGATCGCGCCCTTGGAGAACGTGCCAAACACGTTGCCGGTTATAGCCCAGCGGCTGACCGGCGCGTTCAGAAAGTTTACGAACAGTATTCCGCAATCATGGCTCGGCGAGTGGTTGACGATTGAATTACCAGAGACAATGACGTTGCGGTTGCCGATACCAAGGATGGAACCACCGCTAGCCATCGAAGGCTTAGAGTACTGCATAGCATAGCGGTTGCCAAAGCAGGGAAGCAGTGTGAAGCCGGAGCCAGAGGAAACCGTGTCATACGCTGCGAACGCCATCTCGGTAGGCAACGTGCCAGTGTAATATCCACCGAATAATATCTCGGCTTCGAGCACTGCGCCGTTTGCGTCGATAATATTTACGCGCACGAGGACGGGAAAACGGCTCGTGCCTGTGCTGCCGCGCAGCACGTCGCCTGACTTGTACCCGCTACCCCGCGCTTTGATGTTGGCGTTGGTGTAAATAACTTTGCCGCCCGTTCCGTGGCCGCCGGTAACGTTCGCCGGATTGGTCGGGAACACGCTGTAGTCGCCCATGTCGATAACGTAGGTATTGCCGTTCGTGGCTGGTCGCGCCGGGTCGCACAAGCCGCCGTTCGGCGACGGCGCGTTGAGCACGAAGCGAGCCGGTCGGGTGAACACACCGCCACCCAGCGTGAGGATGTCTCCCGCCTGATAGCCGCTGCCGGGACCGGCGAGGTCTGGCACGATACCAGGCTGCACCGTGAATGCGGTCGGTAAACCGGCGGCGAAATTACAATCATTAAAAACATTTCCGGTGAGTACGACGCCGGAACGGAAAAGGTCGATGCCTGCCGCGAACGTGCGCGTGAATGAGTTCCCGGCCACGACGCAGCTTGAACCACTTGGTTCAGTGGCGGACAGCGCATTCTCGTTCTGCAATTCGAATCCGCCGCCGCCGTCCGTCGAGTGATTACCGGTGATCAGAATATTCTTGCTGCCAGCCTGCACCGCGCCGAAGCCGCCTACCGGCCCCGCCCTGTAGCACACGTTGTTACGGATTATGATGCCGTCGCCGTGCAGCGCGAACCCGCTCTGGCCCAAGTCGTGAAAAGTGTTTCCTCCTAGCACGATGTTACGCGCGTGCGCGGCTTGCACGCACAGTTGGCCGGTGCTCATGTCGCAATTCATGACGCGCAAGCTCATGCTCGCGTTGGCGATGATCGCCGCGCCGCTGAACTGCGACACCTTACATCCTTCGATGACGACGCCGCTAAGTCCGTCGTTTACCCGGATACAGCTAGACGCGAGAAACGGTTGCACCGACGTGAGCGCCGCGCCGACAAATTCGAGCTGGAACACATTTGACGCGGAGCACCGAATGGTGAGCAAGGTGCGCGTGTTCGGTTTCGCGATGATCTGCGCGCCTACTGTCCCGGTGAGCAGGAGCGGCCTGTCAGACCTACCGACGAGCGGCCCGCAAAGGTATTTGCCGCTCGATAGCATGATCACCTCGCCGGCCTGCGCCGCGTTGATGGCGTTCTGGATTGCTTGAGTGTCGTCGGTTACACCGTCGCCGACCGCGCTGTATGGAGGTTGTTTTACATCGATCATTGGCTTTTCTATGTGCGGCGATGATAAGGCTTACGGTAGCGGAGAAATCGGCGAATCATAGCCCGCCCTTGGTTCAGGAGCGCCTTTGCCTGTTCAATCTCGTCGATGGTTACATGATCGAACAGCTTGTAGCCCGGAGAGCCAGGGAAGCTGAGGATCTGCCCATCGCTGTTTTCGACCAGATCACGCAGCTCGCGATCGCTGAAGCCGTAAACTTTGAGCTCCTTCGCGGTATGCCAGCGGCCATCGCGCAGAATCGACAAGAGATATTCGAGCTGTCGATCAGTCGGCCGGTTCCGCTCACGGAAGAGGGGCAGGTCGAACGTGGTTGAGGCAACGTGATGATGCGCGCCGGTGATCATGCTGCATATACAGACAACGGCTCGGCCGTCGGACCATCCTCGCCGCTCTGGGGAACCTCTGGTGCAAAGCGAACCTATGCGACATGCCTCGCGCGCGCGAGGGAGAGAGAGGACATTCACTCCCTTATTTGCCGGCACACCCATGAGGCGATGACCATGAAATAAAATTGCCGGTGGCGTTGATGGCAGCGAGCCGTACATATCGGGCAGAATTGCGGATTTGGTGACGTTGGCGCACAACCCCAAACAAGGCGGAAATCAGTGGATATGTTATGCAAAGGCGTTATGCATTTGCCCTATCGCGGTCGTGTTACGGTGGAAACGGTGAGGGAGGGATTCGAACCCTCGGTAGCCTTTTGGGCTACGGCGCTTTAGCAAAGCGCTGCTTTCAACCACTCAGCCACCTCACCAAAAATCAGCTGCGAGAATATCGCGAAGAAATGCCTATTGCCAATCGCCGATTGCTAATTGAATAAATTCGTGATGATCAGCGAGGGAGAAGCCCGCAGCAAAATTCTGGAAACAATTCGGCCTTTGCCGTCACGACGATTGTCGATCACGCGGGCGCTTGGTTGTTTTGCAGCCGAGGATTATTTTTCGTCGCTGCCGCTGCCGAACTTCGACAATTCAGCGATGGATGGTTACGCGGTGGTGGCAAGTTCGTGTAGTAAGGGCGAAAGGCTGCGTGTGATTGGCGAACAGCCCGCCGGCGGGGACCGGCACCTGCGTGTTTTGGCGGGTGAGACCGTTCGCATTTTTACCGGAGCTCCAATGCCGGACGGCGCGGATGCGGTTGTGATGCAGGAGGACGTCACGCGTAATGGCGACGAGATTGTCATAAACGCAAATGTCGAAGCTGGCGAATTCGTCAGGCGGCGTGGTTGCGATCTGGCAGAAGGCCAGAAAATTCTGGCTAAAGGCGAACGAATTCGCGCAGCGACGACTGCTCTGCTGGCTTCTCAAGGTTTGGCCGAAGTGATTGTTGGCGGCCATGTAAACGCTGCAATCATTTCAACGGGTGACGAGTTGGCGAAGCCGGGAGAAAAGATTGCGCCGGGACAGATTTACGAAAGCAATTCGGCATTGCTTGATGCACTGCTGCAACGCAGCGGCGCGATCGTGAAAGCGGTAGAGCATTGTCCCGACAAACGCGAGTCGTTGATTGACGCGATCAAGCGCGGGACCAAAAATCATATTCTGATTATCAGCGGCGGTGTTTCAGTCGGCGAGCACGACTTGGTTAAGGACGCGCTGCACGAGCTCGGAGCGAAGATCGACATCTGGCGAGTGGCGATCAAACCGGGCAAGCCATTCCTGTTTGGACGCACGCAGCAGAGCCAACCCTCACCTCAATCCTCTCAACGCTCCGCCCGGTCGCGTTCCCGGGAGGCGGACGCGACAGCGCCGGGTGAAGATGCAATGACGGGTCGTGACTATTGCTTCATTTTCGGGTTACCGGGTAATCCTGTATCGGCCTTTGTCACCTTTCTGCAATTTGTGCGCCCTGCGATTTTGAAAATGATGGGCGCGACCAATCTCGATCTGCCGCACGTGCCGGCGAGGTTAACTGTGGATTTAACGAACGACAGCGATCGAGCGCATTACATTCGCGGAGAACTCGAACACGGAAAATTTGCTCCAGTTGGTCGCCAGGAATCGCACGCACTATTTGGTTTAAGCCAATCGAATGCATTGTTGCGGGTGGCCGTCGGCGAGTCGTTGAAAGCGGGTGAAATTATCGATGTTCAAATCTGGGATTAGCGAATTTCTTGCGGCCGAGCGGTTTGACAGGCTATGTGCGCATTTCTAGCTTTATCGCCTTGAATACGGGAACCGCCACTGCGTTTGCACGAACTCCGCCTGAGCGAATTCGTGCGGACGCGGAACGGCTTTCCCATATTGTTCTCGAAATGCAGCGCTGCTTTATGCTGCATCTGTGCAAAGAACTTGCGCCCGGTAACGTTTCATTTCCGCAATTTTTTCTTCTCGCTTATCTCGATCAGAAGGAAGTGCTCACGATGTCGGCGATTGCACAGAAAATGGGGCACACCACTGCGGCGGCGAGCGGTTTGGTAGCGCGCTTGGAGAATCTCGGTTATGTGATGCGCTCGGTTGCTCGAGACGACCGCCGCAAAGTGATGGTCTGCATTACGCCGAAAGGCTCGGCTCTAGTCCGGCGAATTCGCGAGGAAATGGTTGGCAATCTGATCAAGATTTTGGAATATCTCAGCCCCGATGAACAGAAGGCTTGGTTGCAGATTTACAGTAAAATTTACGATTACTGCCAATCGAAATAATTTCCATTTGGTCGATGGCAGTGCTACCAATTCGGGGCAAAAAAGCTAACGCTAAATCCAGGCGCGGTATTTCGCGCATCTAACCGCTAAGCCGGTATGAGAAAATTTTTTATTTTGCTGGGAATCTTTGCAACGTTCGGAATCCTTGGCCCGCCAAGTTTTGGTGGCAGCGAAACAAGGTCCGGCGTCGGAACAGGTTCAACCGGCAGAGTTCCCACCTTTACACTCGACCAAGCGATCCTAACTGCGCTGCAGCGCAATCCGACTCTCCTCAATGCGGAGCAGGAGATCAAACGGACCAGAGGCGTGATCATTCAGGTCCGTGCGCAGGTTCTGCCGCAGGTCACGGCAAGGGCGAATTATGATTGGACCGATCCGCATTTGGTTGGCGCCCGGATCTTGGGAACGACGACAACCGGCACAACTCCGGGCACAACGGGCGGCGCCGCATCGCTCGTTGAGCCATTGCCGTCGCAAGTGCGCGAAATTCGGCCGCCGCTGGCCGACCCGTCACCTACACCCACACCAAGTATCACGGCTGCTCAGGCGAGCGATGTCTCATACAGCATCAGCGTTCTCGGAACGCAGCTGATTTTTAACGGCACGAGCTGGCCGCAGATTCGCGGCACGTTTTTTCAGCGAGACAGCGCCTACTTCGCGTTCCGAAATGTTCTGGACCAACTCATCGCGACCGTGAAAACGCAGTTCTACCAAATCGTGGTCAATCGAGAACTCATCACGGTGAACGAGCAATCGGTGCACCTTCTGGAGAGTCAGTTAAAGGACCAGCAGAACCGCTTTGAAGCAGGAACAGTTCCACGTTTCAACGTTTTGCAAGCGGAAGTCGCCCTCTACAATCAGATTCCGCTACTGATCACTGCGCAAAACAATTATCGGATCTCGCAGATTGTTCTTGCCAAGACACTCGGCCTCGATTTTCAACCGCGCCGCGGTGAAAACCCGCCGTTAGAAGTGGTAGGTGAAATGCCATACATCCCGCGCACCATTGCCTTAGCGAACGCTATCGAGTTAGGAAAAGAACGGCGCCCATTTCTCAAACAGGCCCGGGCAAACGTTCTCAACCAAAAAGAGCAAGTGCGCGCGACAGCGGGTCAGTGGCTCCCAACCATCACCACAACCGGAGGCGGCGAATGGGTCAGTTCGCCTACAAACTCAAGTTGGCACGACATCTCAAAAGGTTGGATAGCCACCGTCCAGGGTAGTTTGCCCATCTGGGACAGCGGCGCGATCGCTGGCCAGGTCCTTCAACAGCGCGCCTTGCTTTTCGAAGCCAAGAACACGTACGACGATGACGTTAGGCAGGTAGAACTCGAGATACAACAGGCCTATTCCAATCTCAGGCAATTCCGCGAGCAGATTCAAAGCCAGGAAAAAAACGTCGAGCAAGCCGAAGAAGCGGTGCGGCTGGCCAAGGCGCGCCTGGACGCTGGCGCCGGAACGCAGTTGGATGTGCTCAACGCGCAGGTGCAACTGCTCACGGCGCAATCGACGCGCTTGCAAGCATTTTTCGGGTACAATTCTGCTCTGGCTGAATTTGACCGAGCCACTGGCGCGCAGAGTACCTACCACGAGATGTTCGCGGACCTCACGCCGCACGCGACGAAAACGAGGACCTACTATACCGGTAGCGGGGTGAATGCGGAGGGAAAGCCTAAGAATAAGGGCGACGATCCCTGAAGCGTTCAAATTCCAACACCACCTTCGGACCGCTGTCATCCTGGGCGAAGCAAAGGATCTCTGATCGCTTCTTACTACCCAGGCAGCAATAATCAGAGATGTTTCGCTTTGCTCAACATGACACTACGAGGTCGGCGGCGTAGTTTCAGGTTGGAGCTTCTCTGGATGTTGGAGCTTGGAATCTGGAGCTTTAGATCATGCAGCTTCCCTTCGAGCAATTTCCCGCGCTAAGCGCGATCGGAACCTGTCGCCACGTTTTCACGCAAAGAATTCCCGGCGTCGATGTTTCGCACGACAAAGCCGAAGTGCTAAGGCGGCTCGATGCCGCTCATCGCGAAATTCGCAACGCAATTGGTGTCGGCGATTGGCCGTTGCTTACTGCCCAACAAATTCACAGCAACAAAATCGCAGTTGCCGATGAGGTGGGGTCGGCGCTCCGCCCCGACCACGAACCCCGCGGAGCGGCGTCCCTATCGGGCCGCGAATTCCCCGGCTGCGACGGCCTTATCACGAGTCAACCCGGCATCGCGCTGGGGATTTATGTGGCCGACTGTTGCGCAGTTTACCTTATCGATCTACAAACACCGGCGATCGGTCTGGTGCATTCCGGAAAAAGAGGAACCGCGACCGGCGTGGTTTCAAACGCAATTGGGCAGATGATTGATCGCTTCGGCTCGGATCCCGAGAACATGATTGTGCAACTTAGCCCTTGCATCCGTCCGCCGCATTACGAAATCGATTTCGCAGCGGAAATCGCCCGGCAATGTCGCGCGCTTGGCGTGAAACAAATTCACGACTCTGGCATCTGCACCGCGTGCGATTTGGGCCGTTACTACTCCTATCGCGCCGAAAAAGGAAAAACCGGCCGCATGCTGGCGTTAATTGGGCTCAATCCAACGATTGGAAATTAGACAACAAAATGTTCGCCTTTAATTACAAAATTTCGCCTACTTCTCGTTAGATGGTAAGCGCGCGTTCCACGATTCTCGCGCTATCATTACTCCCGCTCGCCTTCGCGCATGCGGGAAAACGCGAAGCCGAGGAGAGACTTCGTTGGTGGCTGCAGCAGCCAGAATCGCGCGGTGGCGTTTTCGCGCAGGGCAAGCTGGATGGTGTGGACTATCGTAAGCTCCTGCGAGGTGCAGTCGCTTACGATCGCGACTCACTGTTCGGGCTGTTCCGATACACAGCTGACGGGCAGCTGATGGGCGAGGGCGCAGAAACCAATTGCGAGATTCTACAATTACTGCTTCAGCACTGGGGAGACTCCCGTTTTGCTTCCGTTCTTGCTGGCCAGCCGAAGCACGTCCGCAGGAAGGTCATCGCCGAGATCGACTATGCTTGGAGCTATCCAGGTTGGCAGCCGACTGAGTTCCCCAAGACGTATCGACTAGCTACGCACGAGAAGTTCTGATTCGCCGCATGAGAGCTGGCTATAAACCATCTAGCCAATCGCTAGCCGTTGCGATGAGAGATTCGATTTTATGAAACAGTTCCCACGCGCCACGCTCGCTGCCGCCACCTGTGGCTGAACTTCTTCACGTAGATCGACAGGTCTTGGCTCCACGTTTGAGCGGGCAAATGCCGCGCTCTTTTTTTCGTCCGCGACGAAGTTGAAAAACTCGCGCGGAGCGGTGCTCAGCCCATGTAAAAACCCCCGTTTATGTTGAGTACCTGGCCGGTGATGTAAGAAGCCATGGGCGAAGCGAGAAAGAGCGCAGCACTTACAATTTCGTTCACGTCGCCGAGGCGGCCGAGCGGGATTTGTTTGATGAAATTTTGCATTGTTTCCTGCGGCACGCCTTTGCTCATCCCTACGTCGATAAAGCCGGGCGCGATAGCGTTCACGGTGATGTTCTGCCGCGCGAACTCGCGCGCGGAAACTTTCGTGAGCGCAATTATTCCCGCTTTGCTCGACGAATAATTCGCTTGTCCGAACAAGCCCATCTGCCCGCTGACGGATGACATGTTGATGATCCGGCCGCCATTGCGCAGGATCGCGACGGCCTTCTGCGTGACTGTGAATGTGCCGATGAGATTGACGCGAATGACGCTGTCGAATTCGTCCATCGACATCTTCTTGATGGTGCGATCGCTAATGATCCCGGAGTTGTTCACCAGGATATCGAGCCCGCCATGTCGATCTTGGATCTGCTTCATCATGGCCTCGACCTGCGTCGGCTGTGTCACGTCGCACTCGATCACCAGCGGCTCCTTCAACTCATCCGCCACATTCATCGCATCCGTCTTATTTTGTCCCTGCGCGTCGGCCACGTAATTGGCCACGCACTGCGCGCCGTGTTTCCCGAACGCTTTGATCATCTCCGCGCCAATCCCGCGCGAGCTGCCGGTGACGAGCACGACTTTGCCAGCGAAATCCAACGCATCAGGCATAATCGGAAAGAAGATTAATCAGGAAACCAGGAAGCCAAGAAAGAATCGAAACAGAGTCCGCGGATTTCGGCGGTCAGAAAAAGACTACTTCGTGCAAAATCTGTGTAAATCTGCGAAATCTGTGGACAAATTATTTCGCCACGAGCGCGACCTGAAGACAATGGCTTCACCAATCCGCATCCTTACCGCCGTCCCGATTTGCGACGGACACGACAGCGCCATCAATACGGTCAATCTGGAATTCATTCGGCACGGGATTGAGGTTATTTACCTCGGGTATCATCGGTCGGTCGGCGATATTGTCCGCGCGGCCATTCAGGAAGACGTTCGCGCCATCGGCATTTCCAGTTACAACGGTGGGCACATCGAATTTTTCGCGGAGATTGTCGATCTTTTGGACAAAAAAGGCGCGGACGACATCAAGGTCTTCGGCGGCGGTGGCGGGACGATCACTCATGAGGACGCCGCGATCATGAAACGCAAAGGCGTGGACGAAATTTTTTTTGCCGGCACGTCGCTGGAAGAAATGGTGAAATTTGTTCATCAGCGTTACGGGAAACCGCGAGGTAAACGATCGCGTTCAAAATCCCAGGACCAAGAGTTGGCGCGCAGACTCACCCGTATCGAAGAGGCGTATGCGGCCGGAAGAAACCGTCCGAGGCTCAACGCCCAACGCTCAATGTCTAGGTCGAGAAAATCACATCAAACATCGAACATCGAACATCGAACATCCAAAGTCGTTGGTTTCACCGGTCCTGGCGGGGCAGGGAAGACCACGTTGATTGATGAACTCGTGCTGCGATTCCTCAATCAAGATCGACGGTCCCGCATCGCGATTTTGTCGCATGACCCGAGCGTGATTGGGCAGGGCGCGTTGTTGGGCGATCGCGCCACGATGATCAATTCCCAAAATGATCGTGTGTTCATGCGCAGCATGGCCACGCGCGGACAGGCCGGCGGACTTTCGCCCGCGACGCACGACTGCCTCGCGCTGCTCGCCCGTTCGGATTTCGATTACGTCTTCATCGAAACCGTCGGCACCGGGCAGGAAGCGATGCCGTTTCGTAGAAGTGGAATTGCCGATCTTACGATACTGGTGATGAACCCGGATTATGGTAGCCGGTTGCAGTTGCAAAAGATCGTGATGCTTGATCTGGCCGATATCGTGGTGGTGAACAAAAGCGATCTCCAGCGCGCACGCACAGCGCACACGGAAATCGAACAACGCCTAGACCAGAACCGCCGCAATCAGCAATTGATCGACACCGTTGCAAAACGCCATCGCGACCGTGGCGTGGATCAGCTCTTCGCACTAATTTCTCAAGACGCCGGAGCGAAACGACGAAAGATTAGGAAATGCAGGCGAACGTGACAGTACGACCACTCGGTGAAAAAGACTTGTCCGAGGCTAAACGGATATTCCATGTCGCTTTCGGCACCTTCCTCGGGCTAGCTGATCCCACGGAATTCTACGCGGATCGTGATTACGTCCGCACACGCTACCCTGGTGATCCACCGGCCGCGTTGGGAGCGGAAGTTGAGGGAGAGTTACTCGGCTCAAATTTCGTCGCCAATTGGGGCAGCGTCGGCTTTTTCGGGCCGCTGACCATTCGGCCTGATTATTGGGATCGTGGTATTGCGAAACGCTTACTTGAACCCACGATGGAAATCTTTGAAAAATGGGGAACGAAGCACGCGGGGTTGTTTACGTTTGCGCACAGTGCCAAGCATGTCGGTCTTTACCAGAAATTTGGTTTCTGGCCGCGGTTTCTTACTGCCATCATGTCGGTGAACGTCCGGTGTAACGCAGAGGTCCAAGGGTGGACGCGGTACTCAGAATTGGATGAAGCCGCGCGCGCCGAAAGCCTCCGTGCCGCTGCGGAGCTGACTAACACCATTTACGACGGGCTTGACGTTGGCTCAGAGATTCGGGCCATCTCCACACAAGCACTTGGTGATACGGTGTTGCTCTCGGACGGCTCGA
>QHPD01000158.1 GCA_003218975.1 Verrucomicrobiota bacterium | reverse complement strand
TTTCGGGCATAGCCGATTTCCGTTCGAACGATTGCGCGCGTTAGGATTCAACATTTGCCTGGGCACTGATAGCCTCGCGAGCAACGAGAACCTGAGCTTGTTCGCTGAGATGCGCGCGTTTCAGCAAAGCGAGGCCGGGATTTCCCCAGATGGAATTCTGGAAATGGTAACGGTGAATCCAGCGATGGCTCTGCATCAGGAAAGTGTGCTCGGACGGATTCGTCGCGGATTTCGCGCCGATCTCATAAGCATTCCGTGGAGTGGAAGCGGCAATGTTTTCGATGAAATCGTCGCATTCAAAGAACCAGTTGCCTGGATGCTCGTGAATGGAAAACAGAAGCTAAATACTCCTGACACTGCTAAGCTGTCGAGATGAGTTCTGCCAAACAAAATGCGCCGAGCACACGCGAAATGGAGCGCATCAACTGGATCGAGTTTCGCGAATGGGTGCCGGCGAAAATTAACACCGTTTTGCTGCCGCTAGGAACACTCGAACCCCACGGTGTTGCGCCAAATGGAACAGACATTCTCGCGCCGGTGGCAATGGCGCGCGAGATCGCGCCGCGCGTCAACGCGATGGTCGCACCGGTGATTCCGTATGGCTTCACCGGAGTCATGGACGCATACCCTGGCAGCTTTACGGTTCCCGAGGACGCGTTCCGCAGTTACGCTCGCGCAGTTCTCACCGGTCTGGCGAAGAACAAATTCAAAAACATTATTTTGCTGAACGGCCACGGCGGTGGGCAGACGTCGATTTTGAGCGCGCTCGCACAAGAGGTCGGACGCGAAGCGAACACGAGAATTCTAGTTGTGAACTGGTGGTCTTATTGCAGCGATGTGACGCTGGAAGTGTTCGGCGAAGACGGCGGTCACGGAGCGGAAAACGAGAGCGCGTACATCATGGCGATCGATCCCGCTCTTGTTCAAAAGAAGCATTACAGACCTGAAATGGCGACTGCGCTTGCGCCGCCCAATACCTGGAGCGCTTATCCGTTTCCCTCGACCATCATGCTCTACAAGGAAGGTCAGGGTTATCCGAAATTTGATCCGGTGAAAGCCAAGAAATACTTCGCCAAAGTGAACGACAAGATCGCTCGCCTGATTCAGGAAACGATTAAGAAATGGGACCTGGCGGGAGTGTGAGGCGAAACCTGAGAGGCAGCCGCCTGCTCGTGAAAACCTTCGGAGTGTCGAGTGCGATTGTTACTCGCGTGCACGGCGACACGCTGCCACTACAAAATGTCTGAATCGCTTGCTTGCGGCATTCCGAGCCGTTAAACTCGGCGTATGGTCGCCCACGGAATGCAGCAGACGCAGAGTCTTGCCCTGCAGCAAGTCCTCGCGCCACAGTTGCAGCAGAGCCTGCTGATCCTCCAGACGCCCTTGCTCGAACTGCGCAATTTGGTTCGACAGGAAATGGAAACAAATCCCGTTCTCGAAGAATTGCCCGACCAATCCAGCGCGGACGGACCTGCCGACGTAGAATCGGTCGCGGACAACAACTTCAAGGAGGAATTTGAGAAGCTAGCGAGCTTGGATGAAGAATGGCGCGATTACATGGCACAGTCCGGCAGTTACAGTCGTTCGCAGGAAACGCAGGACAAGCGCCAGTTCTTTTTCGATTCCATTCCGGTCCAGGAAACGCTCCAGCAAAATTTGATTGGACAACTGAACCAGACCGCTCTCAGCGCCGACGATCGCAAGACAGCGGAAATGATCATTGGCAACATCGACGACAACGGATTTCTCCAAAGCACGCCGGAACAAATGGCGCTTAACTCCGGAATTCCGAAGGAAAATTTCGAGAAGTTGCTTGCCCTCATCCAGAGTTTCTATCCGGCAGGGGTGGGCGCGCGCGATTTACGCGAGTGTTTACTCATTCAATTGCAGCGTCATGGAAAGGAGAACACGCTCGAATACAAAGTCGTCTCCGAACACATGGAGGATTTAGGTAAGCGACGTTTTCCCGAAATCGCGCGGCGGATGAACATCAGCGTGGAGGAAGTGCAAAAGGCCGCAGACAAGATCGCGCGGCTCAATCCGCGTCCCGGCCAGATTTTCGCGGCTGCTCCACAAAACTACGTGCTACCAGATGTCACGGTAGGAAAAGTGGATGGCGAGTATCAGATCATCCTAAACAACGAGCAAATTCCGCATCTGCGGATCAGCAACCTCTACAAAGACATCATCGCGCAGGATAACAACGGGAGCGAAGTTAAAGATTACATCCGGGACAAAATCCGCAGCGGTAAATTCCTGATCCGATCGATTCACCAGCGGCAGCAAACCATTTCCAACATCGCACAGCAGATTGTTTCGCGGCAATGCGACTTTCTTGAACATGGCCCATCACATCTGAAGCCGATGACCATGCGCGAAATTGCCGACGCGATTGGCGTGCACGAGACCACTGTGAGCCGCGCTGTCTCAGGCAAATACATGGCCACGCCCCAGGGCATTTTCGAGATGAAATATTTCTT
>QHPD01000119.1 GCA_003218975.1 Verrucomicrobiota bacterium | reverse complement strand
CCACGCCTGCTCGCGGAGTTGTTCAAGGCGCTGTTCGTTAGTCATACAGCTATCTGGGTAGCGCAGGCGTCACGCGTGCTGGTTTCGGCCTCATGCGTTCGACTAAGAGCGGTGAGAATTCACAAGGGGAGTTCGCGGTCGCGAGGACGCGCTCACCGACACGCGAGACGCGTACGCTACCCAATCTTCCTGTTTGTTCGCTCATAGAAATGCGAAAGCGCACAGTATTATGATGAGCGCACCGATTGCGGTCGCGATGGCGGAGGTCCATGCGGATTTCAAATAAATCGTCGGGACCTGTGGCTTTGGAGGAAGCCCGTACGCTTCTGGTTCGCCGAGAATCAGAAAGAACGCGTGAATTCCGCGAACTGAAGTCTCCAGAGGATCGTAGACTTGTGCGTCGTCGTATCCGTTTTGTTTGAGCTGCTGCACGCGTTGTGACGCGCGCGCACGCAAATCGTCAAGCCGCCCAAAGACAATCGATTCGGTTGGACAAACTTTTGCGCACGCGGGCACCAACCCGCTTTTTTGTCGATCATAACAGAACGTGCATTTAAACGCGCCGCCGGCGTCGGGCAGCGGTTCCGGCCGGCGATCGATTACGCCAAAAGGGCACGACACGATGCAATATCCGCAGCCGTTGCACACGTCGTTCTGCACAAAAACAGAGCCGACTTCAGTCCTCACGATTGAACCGGTTGGACACGCTTCGAGGCAGCCTGCTTCCTCGCAGTGCTTGCAAACGTCCGAAAGGAAAACCCAGCGAAATGGATCTTCTCCATTGCCCAACGAACCGACAACTTGCTGTCCCTTTGGTCGGTCCTGTTCGAGAAACAAGACGTGCCGCCAAGTCGATGCGCCGAGCCGTCCGGTGTTATCGTAAGAATTCCCGGACCAAGTAAAGCCGTCGTCGGGCACTTCGTTCCATTCTTTGCACGCGACTTCGCACGCTTTGCAACCGATGCACACTGTCGGATCGGTGAAGAAGCCGACCTCGACATTTTCCTGCACGTAATTGTGCCGGCGCTGGTTCGTGCTTTGTGTTCCCTCGCCGATCATTATTTCATGCGCGGATGACGCGGATTGGGTAGCGCACGCGTCTCGCGTGTTGGTTCCGGCGTCGCGCCGAAACAATCTTTGCTTTGGATTTCGCAAGCAGCCGCGAATAGAAATGCACAGAGAAAATCCGCGATCGCGAGGACGCGCTCGCCAGCACGCGGGACGCGTGCGCTCTCCAGAAATTCGCGCTCATGTTTTTCCTTCCTGCGCGTGACCGTGGATCTTTTCTCGGCCTTTGCGCGCGCCCAGCGGCGGTTGTTCGGGATGAATAGGCGACAGTCCTGCTTGCGGCGCGTATTTCTCGAGGAAGTCGCCGAAGGCGCGTCCACGCGGCAGACGCCCGGGCACGACGTTGCAGGTGAGCGCCTTGGCTTCCATGATGGTGACGTTCGGTTCGCCGGAGACGGTGAGAAGATCATTGGCCGCGCCACCGCGCACTACTCCGGCCGTCCCGTAATGGTAGGGCAACGCGACTTGGTGCACTTCCTTGCCATTGATGCGCAACGGCCGAATCCGGCGACTGACGAGAGCGCGCGCTTCGATTGCGCCGCGCAAAGTAACGACGCAGATGTAATCGCCATTGTCGATCTTAAGCTGAGTGGCCAACTCCGGCGAAATCTCGGCGAACATTTCCGGCTGCAATTCCGCGAGATGACTGAGAAAGCGCGACATGCCGCCGGCGGTATGGTGTTCGGTCAGCCGATAAGTGGTCAGCACAAATGGAAACCTTGTATCGCCCGGCGGCGCAAAGCGATTTTCGCCACGTGTAAACCAGTTCACGGGCGGATTGGTGTCGTGCGAATAAAGTTCGTTTGAGACAGGGGACTCGAGCGGCTCATAATGAGTCGGCAACGGCCCGTCCTGCAAACCTTTCGGAACATAAAGCCAGCCCAGTCCATCCTCGTGCAGAATAAATGGCGCATCACCGGGAATGGCATCCAAGCCTTCTGCGGCTTCATCCGGTTGGTACTCCGGAGCTTTTCCCTTTACGAAGCCCGGAACGTCTATACCCGTCCATTTTTCCGAGTCCCACCAGACCAATTTTTTCCGTTCGCTCCAAGGACTGCCGTCCGGTCGCGCACTGGCACGATTGTAAATGATCCGGCGATCGCTCGGCCAACTGAAACCCCAGCCGTGGCCGAGATAGCCTTTGGGTTTGCGTGAGTTTGCCTTGTTCACGCCATCGCGGCCAAAAACGCCGGAATAAATCCAGCAGCCGCATGCAGTGGACCCGTCGGCTTTCAATTCGGCGAAACCATTCACCTGCGGGCCGTGATGAGGTTGGCCTTGCCGATCTTGCTCGAAGAGAACGCCGGACTCGTTAGGCTGAATTGCTGTCTTCCAGCCGTTAATCTCCGCGAGCACCGCCTCCATTTTCGGCTCGCCGAGTTCGTCCTCGGGATACCACCAGTCGAGCGCGCGCAATGGTTCGTCGATCGGGTCGTCCGATGCTTTTGCTTTCGCCTTCAAGCGCAATGCAAGTTGATGAACGAACCACGCGTCGGAGCGACAATCCCCGGGCGGATCAACGGCCTTCTCGCGCCATTGCAAAAGCCGCTGCGTGTTGGTGAATGCCCCTTCCTTTTCGGCATGACCGGCGGCTGGGAAAAAGAAAACTTCTGTCTCGATATCCTCGGGCATTAATTCTCCGCGCTCGATCTCCGGTGATTCGCGCCAGAAATTCGCCGACTCGATTTCCACCATGTCTCGCACGACCAGCCATTTCAGTTTCGACAGCGCTTTTCGCTGGAGCCGCGAATTGGGCGCGCCGACGGCTGGGTTCTGTCCCATCAAAAACATGCCTTCCATCTTTCCATCGAGCATGTCGTAAAGAAATTCGAAGAAGGAATGGTTGCCGGTGAGTTTGGGAAGCCAACTGTAGCCGAAATCGTTCTGTGCGGTCGCGTGCTTCCCGTAATACGCCTTGATCGTGCTGACGAGGTATTTCGGGTAATCCGCCCAGAGGCCGGTCTTTTTCGTGTATTTATCGAGATACTGTTGAAGCGTCTCGTCGCCTTTGTGCGGCATTGTCAGGTAGCCGGGAAGAATGTCGTAAAGGGTCGGGATATCGGTCGAACCCTGGATCGAAGCGTGCCCGCGTAACGCGAGAATTCCCCCGCCAGGCCGGCCGATATTCCCTAGCAGCAACTGCAAGATCGCAGCCGTGCGAATGATCTGCACTCCCTTGGAATGCTGCGTCCACCCTACTGCGTAGCAAACCGCGGCGGTCCTCTCGGGCCCTGATGCTGCAACGAGCGCGTCCGCGACCTTATGGAAGAGCTCCGGCGGAACGCCGCAGATTTTCTCCACCATCTCTGGTGTATAGCGGGAGAAATGCCGTTTCAATTTCTGAAAAACACATTGTGGATCTTGCAATGTGAGGTCGCGCTGTGGACGACTCAGATCGTTGCCTTTGTAGAACCAGCTGTCACCCTCGTAGGCGCGCTTCTCTTCGTTCCAACCGGAGAAATAGCCATCCGCGTTATCTTCCGGGTCGCGGAATTCGTCGCTCAAGATGCAGGAGGCATTCGTGTAATGAACAACGTACTCGCGAAAGAAGAGGTCGTTCTCGATGAGGTGTCTGATGAGTCCGCCGAGAAAGGCAATGTCGGTGCCGGCGCGCAGCGGCACCCAGATATCGGCCAGCGCGCTGGTGCGCGAAAAACGCGGATCGACATGGATGATTGTCGCGCCGCGCTCCTTCGCTTTCATCACCCAGCGAAAACCGACCGGATGCGCCTCAGCCATGGAGGAGCCTTCGATTAAAATACAATCCGCGTTGGCTAGATCTTGTTGCGCGGTCGTAGCTCCGCCTCGGCCAAAGGAGGTGCCCAGACCGGGCACCGTGCTGCTATGTCATATGCGGGCCTGGTTGGACACGCAGACCATGCCCAGGCCGGCGGTGAAAAGTTTTTTGATCAGATAATTTTCTTCGTTATCCAGCGTCGCGCCGCCGAGGTGACAAATCGCGGTCGTATGATTGACTGCCGATCCGTCTTTTTCACGAACAAACGTGCGCTTGCGCGATTCCCAAACGCGCTCCGCCACCATGTCCATGGCGCGATCGAGTGAAATTTCACTCCACGTTTTCGCCCGCGGCGCGCGATATTTCATTTTCGCTTCGCGTCGCGAATGCGTGAGCAGTTGATATGACGCTGCGCCCTTTGGACAAAGATTTCCCTGGCTGATTGGACTTTCCGGGTCGCCCTCGATTGAAATCAGTTTCCCGTCCTTATGGTAAATGAGCTGCCCACATCCGACTCCGCAGTAAGGACAAATCGAGCGCGCGACCTGCGCACTATCTGTCCTGGCATGCAGCGCACGCGTCTTGTCCGACATCGATTCGAGACCGGTGCCAACCTTGCGTTCGCGAATTTGGCGAACAAGCGGCCATTTTGAGAGGAGGGAAATCATCCTCAGACGCATCGCATGAATAATGCGACTTGGACGCGTGAAAGTCGAGTCAACGAATTCTCGACGCCAATCGTCAGTTCCGTTGACGCACATTTTGAACCTGATCGTTGTCGAACCTCGCCCATATCACGGTCTCGTGTAAGACGCCACGCGCCTTGCCAACGACCCGCTGCTTATGTAAACGATCCTAAGTGAGAGCGCTGAGATTCACTGCCTGCACGATTCGTAGCTTACATCCATGAAGTGGCTCATTCTGTTGCTACTGGCACTGATCATCTTCGGGGGCGCCGCATGGTTTGGTTACAACGCGTTCATCAAGGAAGAAATGGAAGTTAAAAAGGAGCAGCGCGGGGAAGTTGCACCGGCGCCGACACCAGACATCAGTCTCCCCGAATTTCAGGCGGCGGCACAACTGCGTCAGGAAGGCAAATTGGCCGAAGCACGGGACGCGTTGATCGCTTTCATTCAAAAATATCCCGCCGGGTTGCATGCTGAAGAAGCCAAGGATTTACTCGGCGAAGTGAACGTGGACATTTTGCTCTCTCGTTATCCGTCGCCGGAAAAAACAGAATACGTGGTAGTCTCCGGAGACGTGCTGGCAAAGATCGCACGGAAACTCAAAACGACACCCGAACTCATCATGCGGATGAACAATATGAGCGGCACGATGTTGCACATCGGCGAACACCTGCTCATTTCGCATCCCGATTTTTCTTTGCTGATTCAGCCGAAGGCAAAAGTAATCGTGGTGCTGAACCACGGGGCGTTTTTCAAGCAATATCACGTGCGTGAGGTGAAGTTGCCCGCGAAAAAGCCTTCGAAAATCACGGCGAAGGTTGCGGAGACTATGGCTTGGAAAAACGGGAAACGCGTCGGGCTTGGCAGCAAGGATTATGCTGGTAGCACGCGTTGGATCCGCCTGGCGGGCGCGTCGGCACACACGCTCTACTCGGTGCCCGACTCAGCGCATCCGAATCTCGATCAGCCGCCGCCGCCGACTGGGCTTGGGCTGGCGGCCACTGATGTCGAGGAGATCAGCAGCCTTGTAAACAATAAGACGCCTGTCACGATTACCGACTGAGTTTAAAAAAGTTAAAAGAGTTACCATCTTAAAACGGACCCGAATGGACACGGCCGCGAGTTGCTGGACGTTGTGACCTTTTTAACGTTGTAACTTTTTAACCTTGCCTATGGACATCCAGCCGCTCGACTTTGAAAAGCCGATCTTCGACTTGGAACGGCGGTTGCAGGATTTGAAGACGCATTCCGATAAGCATGATGTCGACCTTGATTCGGCCGTGGCGGCGATTGAGGCGAAGCTGCGCGACACGCGCCGCCAGGTTTACGGCAACCTGACGGCCTGGCAGCGTGTACAGATCGCGCGGCATACGCAGCGGCCGTTTGCTCTCGATTACATTGAACGATGTTTTACAGACTGGAGCGAACTGCATGGCGACCGGCGTTTTGCAGACGATCGAGCAATGCCTTGTGGTCTCGCCATGTTCGACGGGCAGCGCTGCGTGGTTATTACTCACCAGAAAGGTCGTAACACGAAGGAAAACGTGATGCGCAATTTTGGGTGCGCCCATCCCGAGGGATATCGAAAGGCGCTGCGCGTGATGTGGCTGGGCGAGAAATTCCGGATGCCAATTATTTCATTGATCGACACGCCGGGCGCGTATCCGGGCATCGGTTCGGAAGAACGCCACATTTCCGAAGCGATTGCGGTCAATCTTCGCGAAATGATCAGGCTGCGCGCGCCGATTATCGCGGCCGTCATCGGCGAGGGCGGCTCGGGCGGCGCACTGGGCATCGGCGTGGCCGATCGTGTGTTGATCCTCGAGAACGCTTACTATTCGGTCATCAGCCCGGAAGCGTGCTCGGCGATTTTGTGGCGAGACCGGCGTCATGCTGCCGAAGCGGCCGAGGCGCTCAAACTGACTGCGCAGGATCTGTTAAAGCTTGAAGTAGTCGATGAGATTGTCCCCGAGCCGGAAGGCGGAGCACATCGCGACTATGATACGGCTACGAAGAATTTGGGCAGCGCGCTGCGCCGGAACCTCGCGCAGATATCCAAGATCCCGATTGATGAACTGCTAAAGCAGCGTTACGAAAAATTTCGCCGGTTCGGCAGCTTCACCGGAGACAAAGCGGCCACTGCTTCGGCGCGATCTTGATGTGATGCTCGGCAATTTTTGCTCATCTGCGGGTTTTTGCTGGCTCGGCGCGTTCGCCACTGTTACGTTGGCGTGCACGAATGCGGCAGGGGCGGAGTTTCGTTTCGATCGCGATACCATCGCCTTCGCCAACCAAACCGTGTTCGAATATCACGAAGGACACCCTTCTTTACGGAAAGGGTCGGCGACGAGGCTAGACGCATATAAGCGCCACTGTTTCGTGCTATGCCGCACAGCCATGCAATTTAAGAAGTTCGCGCGCTTCGAACCGCGCAGCGCTCCCTTAGATGATACGTCGTTGGCTGCCCGCATTCGCGCTGTGACACACCGAGCGCCTTGGGCAGAGCCATTGCCGGAAGATCAACGAATTGTTTTTCCGGGATACAAGGATCTGCGGGAAATGAGCAAGGCACGTCGGGAATTTTTACAAGAAAACATCGGCCATGGCTGGCCAAGCTACTTCCGAATCAGCAATGCCCGCATGATTTTTCAGCAGAGCGCCGGGTATCAGGAGGAGACTCACGCTCGTTTGAATGCAGCTTTGGCGCGCGGGCAGTTTTTCGTTGGCTTTCTCACCACGTACCCGCGTCTTAGCATCAATCATTCCGTCCTGGTTTATCAGCGAAAATCAGTGTCTCCGAATCCCGGTGTCGAGCGTTATTTCGTTTACGATCCTAATCATCCGGAATCGCCGCGCGAGCTTACCTGGTCCGCGCGCACTCGCGCTTTTTCGTATCAAAAAGATTGGGATTTTATTGGCGGCTTTGTTCGCATTTATCAAGTTTACGGCAAGTGGCTGCAGTGAATTTGTCATTCCGAGCGGGTTGAGAAGTCTCTTAATTGTTTACCTCTGTGCCCCAACCCAAATAGCAGCAAAAGATATCTCGATCTGGACTTCACTCGACATGGCACGAGACTGGACCATGCCAGATCAACCGTCACCGCCCAAACCAGCTCCGCCGACACCCACGCCGCCTCCTGAACCGTTGCCGCCTAATCCTCCGCCGGTTCCGCCGGTGGGAAGGTAGGGGCGAGGTTCAGCCCACCGGTCTGCGGAATTTATTTTGTTGGCGGATACAGAAAACGCAACGCCGCCTCGACTCGCGCGGCCCAAGCGGCTTCGCTGTGATCGGCGCCTTTGACTTCGAGATAAGTAAGATCGACATCGAGCTGCCAGCCTTTGTCGATTAAGTAATTGCGTAAGTCGCGCGCCAGTTCCCAGCCCGGCTCGGCTGTACCGGTGTCGAGCCAGATTTTCAGCGGCGGCTTTTCACCCAGTATGCCCACCAGGCGGAAAATCGCGTAATCGTCCCACCAAATCGATGGCGACATCACAATTAAACGTGTGAATACCTCTGAATACAAAATTCCCATCGCCAGTGTGGCCAAACCGCCCAGCGATGATCCACCCAGCCCCGTAAATTTTGCATCTCGCTTCGTTCGATATTGTTTATCAATGAACGGCTTCAATTCTTCGATCAAAAATTGCCCGTAAATGCGGGCCAGGCCGCGGCTGCGCTTTCTGGGGTGGTCTTTCGGTTCGATCAGACCTGGCGTCGGCGCGTATTCGTGGATTCGTTCTTCGCCGATGTTTGCCACCGCCACGATGATGAGCGGCTCGATCAGTTTTCGATGGATCAATCGCTGCGCGGTTTCATCGACGCCCCACTCGACTCCGGCAAACGAAGTGGCAGCGTCGAAAACATTCTGCCCGTCGTGCAGATATAAGACCGGGTACCGTCTCGACGAGAAACGCCGATAACCAGGCGGCAAATAGACGAGCACATCGCGCCGGTTTCCCAGGACCCTGGAGTGAAAAGCGCGGTGCCGTTTGATATTGCCAGTAAGCGTGTGTTTGGGCATCGAAAACGAGATGCTTCGCGAAGATGAGATCCAGCGCAACCTTCCTGGTCCGCCGCTCGCACGGACTCGTCCGCTCGCGAGCTTGTGATTTTAGCGGCTCACAGTCAAGATGGGCGCTATGCCAAGCATATGAACGAACGTTATATCAAATGGTACACGTCATATTTAAGCCGCGAGTTTGAAATGCTCGTTTTCGGCGATAAGCGCGGGCTGCCGCTGATTCTTTTCCCGACGTCAGGTGCCCGTTATTACGAAAATAAGGATTTTGGACTGGTCGGTGCCGTGGCGTGGTACGTCGATAATGGCAAGGCCACGGTTTACTGCCCCGACGCGATCGACCTCGAAGGTTTCTATAACAAATCAATTCATCCAGTCGATCGGATGCGTACCCACAACGCGTACGAAAACGTCATCGTGCGCGACGTGTTTGATCTCGCGCGTCGCGAATGCTCATGCCATCGCGTCGCGGTTTGCGGCGCGAGCCTCGGCGCCTATCACGCCGCAAATATCGCTTTTCGTCATCCGGACACCGTGAGTCATCTGATCAGCCTGAGCGGGTCGTTCGACATCAGCTCATTCTTTGAGGGTTATCACGACGATAATATTTACTTCAACAGCCCGTACGAATATCTGCCAAACATAACCGACCCGTGGAAATACAACCATATGGGCATCATCATCGGCACCGGCGAATGGGACAACACGCGTCACGAATCCTATCGTTTGTCCGAAATTTTGAATTCAAAAGGCATCAAGCATTGGCTCGATGATGGAAAATGGCGCGGCCACGACTGGAACTACTGGCAAGAAATGCTGCCGTACTATTTGTCGAAATTGTAAAATTCCGCGATCTCGACTGTTCCCTGCTCACCAGCCGAGGACTTTGGCAAAAATGAGTGGTGCAACAATTGTAGCGTCGGATTCGATGATGAATCTTGGTGTATCCACGCTGAGTTTGCCCCACGTAATTTTCTCGTTTGGCACCGCGCCGGAGTACGATCCGAAGCTGGTTGTGGAATCGCTGATCTGGCAAAAATAACCCCACTCGGGAACGGGATCGCGGACCACGTCTTGATTTAGCATGGGCACAACGCAAATCGGAAAATCGCCCGCGATGCCGCCGCCGATCTGGAAAAATCCAATGGACGAATCCTGCGACATCCTGCGATACCACTGCGCCAGTTCAATCATGTATTCGATCCCAGAACGAACCGTGTGCACGTCAGTGATTGCACCGGTAATGCAGCGCGCGGCGTAAATATTTCCCAGGGTCGAATCTTCCCAGCCAGGAACAAACATTGGAAGTTCCTTGTGCGCCGCGGCGATCACCCAGCTGTCGCCCGGATCAATCTCATAAAATTTCTTGAGCCGGCATTCCCTCAGAATCTTGAAGAGGAATTCGTGCGGGAAACCGCGCTCTTTTTTTTTCGCAGCGGCGATCCATTCGTCTATGACCGCTCTCTCGATTCGGCGAATGGCTTCCTCTTCCGGGATGCAGGTGTCGGTCACCCGATTCAGATGACGCCGCAGGAGTTCTTCCTCTTGTTGCGAGCTCAACTCGCGATAATTCGGAAGGCGCACGTACTGGCTGCGCGCGACCAAATTAAAAAGGTCTTCCTCCAAATTCGCCCCGGTACAAGTGATGGCGTGGACTTTGTCCCGGCGAATCATTTCGGCGAGGGAAACACCCAGTTCGGCAGTGCTCATCGCGCCGGCGAGTGTGATCATCATTTTTCCGCCGCGCTCCAGATGCGCGATGTAGGCATCGGCAGCATCTTTCAAGACCGCCGCGTTGAAGTGACGGAAATGCCGATCAATGAACTGGCTGATGCTGGCCATCTTCACTTCATCAACTCTTCCAGCCTGTGCTTCTCGCTTTGATGCAAAAATTATAGCGCGGCAGTCAAGTGTTAATCACGCTTTTTCTGCAGAAATTTCCTATGGCATGGCGGCAAGGAGCCCCGCCGCCAGCGCGTCCGGCATTAAGCCAAGGAAGAGAACTACCGCGGCAAGCACAGCGACCGCGATTCGCTGCAGTAAATCGGGCGACAGGTGATCGGGCGATGAAGCGATTGCAAGCGACGGCTCATCCACGAAAATCACTTTCAGCACGATCAGGTAATAATAGAGCGAGATGAGGCTGCCAAAAAGCGCGACTGCGACGAGCCAGAGAAGTCCATGGCCTGCGTCGGCTCGAAGCGCGACGCTAAACAGGTAGAATTTTCCAAAAAATCCGGCAAGCGGCGGTATGCCCGCCAGTGACAACATAAAGATCGACATGCAGCCCGCGAGCATGGGAGAACGCGAAATCAATCCCGAAAAGTTTGAGAAATCGTCGCCGGCCGTTTCGCGCCGAACCAGAGCAACCACTCCGAATGCGCCAACTAGTGTGATGGCGTAAGTCGTGGTGTAGAACAATGCCGCGGAAAATCCTTCGCGGTCACCGGCCACTAGTCCGATCAATGTGTAACCGGCGTGTGCGACAGCAGAGTAAGCGAGAAGTCTGCGCAGGTTCGATTGCGCAAGGGCGACGAAATTGCCGACCAGGATCGATAATGCTGCCAGCGCCGCGAGCACGGGCGACCATCCAGCCACCATGGCGTGCCACGCAGCGTCGCCGTGCAGCGGAGCAAACCCGACGAGAACGATTTTCCCCAGCACGACGAATGATGCGACCTTTGAACCGGAAGCGATGAACGCCGCGCTCGGAATAGGCGCGCCCTGGTAGGCGTCCGGCGCCCAAAGATGAAATGGCGCGGCCGCGATCTTAAACGCGAACCCGATGAGCGTCATGACGATCCCAACTGCTAGCAATGGCTGCACTGACACAGTGGCCAATTTTTCTGAAATCGCCGCAAGACTGGTTATCCCCGACATTCCGTAGATCAAGCTGATTCCGAAAAGTGTGAACGCGCTCGACGTGCTGCCGAACAGGAAATATTTCAGGCCCGCTTCCGCCGAACGCACATCCGTCTTGTCGAATGCGACCATCACATAAAGCGACAGGCCGAGCAGTTCGAGTCCGATGAAAATCATGAGCAACTCTTCGCTACTGACCAGGAGCATCAGGCCAACCGTTGCGAGCAAAAGAATGGCCAGATATTCGCCGGGATGACGCAGGGACTTTTCGGATTTCGTTAGGAGGACTGCAAAAAAAGCGAGCGCCATGCAGATAATTTTGAACAGCGACGTCAGCGGTGTGATCACAAGCATCCCGCTAAAAAGCGTCGCCTTGCGCGGCAACATCAGCGCTGTGCCTATTGCGATTGCGAGCCCGAGTGCGGCGATGAACGAGCAGATCGCATTAGTTCGAGCGCTAGAGCTGCCGCCTACATTTTGATCTCCTTGCGCCGTTGCCACCGTTACACCCGTAGCCTCGCGCCGAGTCGTTAGGCCAATCGCAAGGACTACCAGCGCCGTAACGACGACGACAGCTTCGGTCGACGCGAGCTTGAGCAGTTCGAGATAGCTCATCGTTGAAGCATTAAATCGGCAGATCAACGGCTTTCATTTCAAAAACCTCATCGCGTCGACGGCGGGCATGATTCGATCGAGCAGCAGTTTGGGATAAACCCCGACTGCGAGCGTTGCAGACATCAGCAGGCAAGCTCCGCATTTCTCCGCCGGCGTAATGCTCTGTTGCTCATTCCAATCCAGGTCCAGCGCTACCCGACCTTCCTGCATGAGGACACTTGGCCTCGCCTCGCCGAAGAACGATTGCTTTAAGGCACGCAATGTGAATGCAGCGACGAGCACAATGCCCGCGCCGGTGATCCAGACCGCAAGCGGATAAGTTTTCCATGTGCCAATGAGAATGGTGATCTCAGCGGCGAATCCGCTGAACCCAGGGATGCCCATCGACGCAGCCGATGCGATCACGAACGTGAACGCGGCGAACGGCAGCGCGCCACTCAGATTCATGCCGGCAAGCGCGTCAAGCTCACGCGTGTGCGTGCGGCGATAAATCATTCGTCCCGCCACGGCGAACAAAAGGGCCGCAATCACGCCATGGGAAAACATTTGCAGCACCGCACCTGAAACGCCAAGCGCGTTTGCTGTAGCCAAACCGAGCAGCACGAAACCCATGTGACTCACGCTCGAATAGCCGATTACAAATTTCAGGTCGCGCTGGCGCAGTGCAACGGCTGCCGCATAGACGATTCCGATCACGGCGAACAGGGCGATCCACTTACTCCATGCTTGGAATCCTTGCGGGAAGAGATTCATTGCCACGCGGAGTCCTGCGTAAGAGCCGAGCTTCATAACAATGCCCGCGAGCAACATCGAGCCCGCAGTGGGCGCGGCGACATGGCCTGTCGGCGCCCAGGTATGCAATGGCCAGATACCGGCAAGCACAGCGAAGCCGAGGAAGAGCACCGGAAATGCCCACGATTGCAGTTGCCCCGGAAACTGGAAGCGGGAGAGCTCATTCAGATCCAAAGAGCCAGCGGTCGCGTAGGCGGTAAGGATTCCAGCGAAAACGAACATGCCGCCGAAAAAAGAGTAGAGCGTCAACTTCATCGCTCCGTATTCCTTGTTGGTCGATCCGAAGATCGCGATGAGAAAATACTTCGGCACGATCACCAGCTCGTAGAACCCGAAGAGCAAAAACAAATCGGCGCTGAGGAAAACGCCGTAGCAGCCGCCGACCACTAACAGCAACCAAAAGAAGAATTCGTTCTGCCGATGTTCGACATCCCACGAGAAGAGCACGGTGCTCACCGCGGAGATTCCTGTGACAAGAACCATCGTCAGGCTGACGCCATCAATCGCGAGATGGTAATTCATCCCGAGCGCCGGCACCCACGGCACGCGCACGATCGTGGTGAAATGCGCCAGATCTGCGATTGAAGTGTGGACAAATGCGATGAGGCCCAGGGCCAAGCCTGCGATGGTTGTAAACAGCGCGATCCAGCGCGCAAACGGGCGCGGCAAAAGGATCAACAACACTGCGCCCGCAAACGTGAGGTAAATCGTCCAGGCGATCATTCTGGGGAGCACACGCGCCCCGCGTGTCCTTTTCGGCGCCTCGCCGAAAAGCAATTGGTGAAATTTGTTGCCAACCGAGAAGGTAGATTGTCTGGCAAAAGTTTGCGATGGCGAGGTCGCCATCGCCAGCACGCGATGCGCGTGCGCTCCCCAGCGCGCTTGCTGTTCAATACGCTGAACAATATCGCAATACCTTGCTCGGTGACCGCGTAAGGAAACGCTCGGCGGCCGCCCCATTTTGATATTCCAAACTGGCATCTCAAGTTTCGCACTTCATCAGCGGTGAGCCGGAGCATGAAGTCAGAAGGAAAACGCTGTGCGTTGTGTTTCTGCACCACGTGCTCTGCGGGAATGATCTCAACTTTCATCCGAGTGTCGTCACGCAAACAGCCGCGCCATTTGAGCCACGGTTGTGTTGAAGATGTTCAACATGAATTGCGGTGTGATGCCGATGGCGAACATGAGCAATATCATAGGGACGATGATGAGTTTCTCGCTGCGGAGAAGATCGGGAAACGCGCCGCAGTTTCCTGTGAGTGGCCCGCTGAATAGGGATTGCATGGCGCGCGCGAACGCGATGGCTGTGACGAGAAGACCAATCACAGCAATCGCCGTAAAGGAAGCAGCGATAGCGAATGAGCCTTTGAAGATTAAGAACTCACCGATGAATCCGTTTAGTCCCGGCAGACCCAGAGATGAAAACATTGCCACGCTCATCCAGCCGCAGAGCAGTGGGGTCTGCTGCATCAACCCGCCGAAGTCGTCGATGCCGCGCCGACCGCGGCGTTGCTCGAGCAAACCGATGAAGTAGAACAGCGTAGCCGCAGTGATTCCGTGATTGAAAATTTGCATGAACACGCCGCTCAACGCTGCGTGCGTGTCGATCCTCGCAGCAACGACAGGTGGGGCGGCTACGGCAAACAGGCCGAGCATGCAGTAACCGAGATGGTTGATCGACAAGTAAGCGACCATTCGTTTCAAATCGCGCTGTGCCCACGCGGCAAGCGGAGCAAAGACGATCGAACAGACCGCTAACGCAAGAAGCCACGGGCCGATGATCTTGATTTCCTTTGGGAAAAGCGGAAGCAGAAGGCGCACAAAACCGTAAACTCCCATTTTTGAGAGCACGCCCGTCAATACCATCGAAACGCCGGTAGGCGCGCTTTGATAGGCGTCCGGCAGCCAGGTGTGAAATGGGAAAAGCGGCACTTTGACTGCGAGCCCGAGAAAGATCCCGGCAAAAGCGATCCATGCGAGCTTGCCGGTCAGCAGACCGTTTTTTCCAAGGTCGGCGAGAGCAGAAAAGTCGAACGTGCCCTTGGCGAAATAAATTCCCAGGAACGACAGCAACATCGCCACGCTGCCGAGGAATGTGTAGAGGAAGAACTTGGTCGCCGCGCGATCACGATTTTCACCGCCCCAGATTTTGATCAGCAGAAACGCAGGGACCAGGCTCATTTCGTAGAATAAAAACCAGAGAACGAAATTCTGCGCCGTGAACGTCCCGTAGAGGGCGGATTGCATTACCAGCATGGTCGCGCAGAAGCCGCGGTCCATTCGCTGTGCGAGAAATGCAAAGGGGATGATCAGCGAGGTGAGCAGGACGAGAAGGAGGCTCAGGCCATCGACGCCCACCAGATACTCGGCACCGATAACGGGAATCCAATCATGGCGTTCCACCAATTGGAGGCCGGTCGCGGTGGGGTCGAAATTTCGCCACAGTCCGAGAGCACACGCAGCGGAGATGGCGTTGAACATCAGAGCGATTGGGCGGCAATTCCTTTGCGGCCACGTGCAGACCGCGAGCGCTCCGAGGAGCGGGATGAAAATAATCGCCGTAATCAGGCCAACCATGCGTAGAGAAGGAGCAGTGCCAGCATGCCAATGGCGACCACGCCGAGGTAGATTTGGATTTGTCCCGAGTGTGTGGTGGACAAGAGGCGGCCCAGACCGCGCGTCCCGGCGGTCGTTTCATCGACTCCGGCATTGATGCCGCGCTCATCGACGCTGGTCGTGAACATTGCGAAAAGTTGGCCGACTGCGCCGAAGCCGCGCACGAGGCCATCCCAGAAATAGCGATCCATCCAGTCGGACAAACGCGCGCCCGCCCAACTGAACGCGATCACCGTGCGGCCGTAAAATTCGTCGATCCACATTTTGTTCGCGAGAAATCGAAACAACGCCGGTTGCGCGTATTCGAGCGGGTCGATCTCAGCCGGACGATCTCGAGCTTGCGCGCCAGCTTTGCGATACATCCAGATGCCGAGCACGACACCGGCACTGACGAGCACGAGCGAGACGAAGAACATCGGCTGAATCAGGCGTGTGATCTCGAAGTGCGCAGGTTCGCCGGTGAGATATGCGTGCAGCCATGGCCACGCAGAAGTGAGCACTACGCCGAAGAAAATTGTGCAAAGCGCCAGCGCGGTCAGCGGCATCGTCATGACGCGCGGGCTTTCGTGCACGCGGTCCGACGCAGCGCGTGCGTTGCCGAAAAAGACGTAGATGATTTGGCGCGTCATGTAGAGCGCGGTGAGAATAATTCCAGCCAGAATCAGATAATACGGTGCATGCGATCGCGGCCAGTGCGCCGTGGCGTGCAGAATTTCTTCTTTCGTCCAGCTACCCGAAAAAAAGAACGGCACGCCACTGAGCGCCATCATCCCAATGGCATAAGTGAAAAACGTCACCGGCATGACACGCCGGAGACCGCCCATTTTGCGAATGTCGTGTTCGCCGTGACATCCGTGAATCACGGAGCCCGCGCCGAGGAACAACAGCGTTTTGAAAAAACCGTGAGCCAGCAAATGCATTATGCCGGCCGGGACGCCGCCGACGCCTAACGACACCATCATCAAACCAAGTTGCGATACCGTGGAATACGCGAGGATGCGTTTGATGTCCGCCTGCGCAATCGCAATTAGCGCAGCCATAAGCGCCGTGGTTACACCGATCCATACAACGACAGTGAGCGACGAGGTCACGCCGTTGATCGCGCCTAACGAGAAAAGCGGATAGACGCGTGCGACCAGAAACACGCCGGCGGCCACCATCGTTGCCGCGTGAATCAACGCGCTGACGGGGGTCGGGCCTTCCATTGCGTCTGGCAGCCACACATGCAGCGGGAATTGCCCCGATTTGCCAACGGCGCCGAAGAAAATCAGCAGCACAATGAACGTGGCGCTTGCGCCGAGCAGGGCGAGGCCGGCGCTTTCAAGACAACCGGTCCCTCCATCGTAAAAGAGCAGTGTGCCGCTGCGATTGTAGAGCCAAAGCATCCCGAGAAAAAATCCCATGTCGCCAATGCGCGTAGTAATGAACGCCTTTTTTGCAGCGGCCGCTGCACTCGGTCGCTCGATCCAGAACCCGATGAGCAGGTAGGAGGCGAGCCCCACCAGCTCCCAAAAAACGAAAAGGAGCAGCAAACTGTTCGCGATGACCAACCCGAGCATCGCGCCGGAGAAGAACGATAGGTACGCAAAGAATCGGGTGAAACGTTTGTCATCGGCCATGTAGCCGATGCTGAAGACAAAAATGCACAGGCCGACCAGCGCGATCATCATCAGCATTGCGGCAGCAAGCGGATCAAGAACAAATCCCAGGCGTAACACTTCTTCGCCGAAAGTGAACCAAGTAAAATTCTGAACGACGCGGAAGTTGTTCGTTTGCAGCGTTGGCAGGAATGCCAAGACCGACATTGCGAGCGCGGCGATTTGCCCAGCGACAGCAAGCGCGGCTGCGGTTTTGCGCCGCGCCTTTGACAAACTCAAAATTACCAGCGAAGCCGCGAATGGCACAGCCGGGATCAACCACAGATTAGTGACGATCCGGAAATTCATCCTTTAAGCTGGTCGAGTTGATCGACGTTCGTCGTGCGATAGTGGCGGTAAACGGCGATAACCATCGCAAGACCAACAGCGGCCTCGGCAGCTGAAATGGCGATGGAAAAGATTGCGATCATCACGCCAATTGGTTGTTTTGACTGCGGAGCGAAACGCCAGAACGCGATGAAATTCAGGTTCGCCGCGGCAAGCATCAACTCGATGCCGATCAGGATGAAAATCGCGTGACGCCGGCTCAGTGCGGCGAGCAAGCCGATGGAAAATAGCGCGGCAGATACGATGAGGAAAACTTGGAGAGTTGGGGTCATTGCGTGGCGAACTGGATTGGGGAGCGCACGCACCTCGCGTGCTGGTTTCGGCGTCGCGCCGAAACAAGCTTTTCTTTGAATCTCGTCAGTGCTGGGCGGGAGGAAGTCGCAAGGAAAGCCCGCGACCGCGAGGACGCGCTCGCCAACACGCGTGACGCGTATGCTACCCAAGTTGGAATTCCGCACGTCATCGCTTCTCCTCCATCACAAGAACAAGCGCGCCGATCAGCGCGGCAGTAAGCAGAAGCCCGACGCATTGCAGTGGCCAGACATAAGTGGTCATCAATGCTGCGCCAATTTGTTTGACCGTTAGCGCGCGAATGTGCGGGGCGACAATGGCGAGTGATTGCGTCTTTAGAATCGACCACGTTAAAGCGCCGAACATGGCAAGGGCGATCACAATGCCGCTCCAATTAAAACCGCGATCTTTTCCGACATCGCGCCGCGTCAGGAGAATGGTGAAAACGATCAGCACCGCGACCGCCCCGATGTAAATGAACACCAGCGCCAGGCCGACGAACTCCGCACCCAGCAGAAAGAAAAAGGACGCCAGCCCTACGAATGCCACCGCGAAACTGAGCGCAGCGTGCATCAGTTTTCGCAGAGTCGCGGCCGCCAGTGCCGCGGCGAGCGTGAAAATCGCAATGACAACGAATGCGGCGCTGTTCATTCAGCGAAGCGATAAACGCGCGGAGCGAACTTCCTGCGCGTGTCGAGCAAGATCGACAGGAGAGTATAGACAATTGCGATCACCACCAGCGACCACAGCCATCCCCGCAAGCCGCGCCCGGCATAGTGCCAAACGGCAGCGGCGATAACGCAGGCGAATGCCATTGGCAACATGAATTTCCAGGCCAAATTCATGATTTGATCGATGCGCGTGCGCGGGAGCGTTCCACGGACCCAGATGTAAACGAATAGCAGCGCGCTCAGCTTGGCGAAAAACCAGACGTACGATGGGAGGAACTCAAGCGCACCCGCAGGCGCATGCCAGCCCCCGAGGAACAACGTCACACCGAGCCCGCTGATGGCGAACATCCCGAGGTATTCCGCCATGAAAAACGTGGCATATTTGAATCCAGAATACTCGGTCATGTGCCCGGCGACGATTTCCGATTCGCCTTCGGGCACGTCGAACGGCGTGCGGTTCGATTCCACCAGACCGGATACAAAAAATAGAATGAACGCCGCTGCGCCCCAAGGCGTGAAGACAAACCAGCGCGGTACCAAGCCAAACGTGTATTGCGCTTGCGCTGCAACGATTCGGTCGGGCATAAGCGAGCCGACCACCATCACCACGGGTAGCACAGCGATGATGAGCGGCAGCTCGTAGCTGAACATTTGGGCAATCGCGCGCATCGCGCCGAGCATGGAAAATTTATTGTTGCTGCCCCAGCCGGCCATGAAGACTGCCAACTCCGTGGCCGATCCCACGGCAAAGAAAAAGAGTATGCCACCGTCAATGGCAAACGGGGTCATGTTCCGCCCATACGGAATCACGCCCAGGGTGAGGATCGCTACAGCAGCGATGAGGACCGGCGCGAGGAAATGCACGAGCTTGTCGGCCCTCGCCGGCACGATGTCTTCCTTGATCAGCATTTTGATGCCGTCAGCGATTGGCTGAAAAAGACCGAATGGCCCCACGCGATTCGGTCCGTAGCGGTTCTGCATCCGTGCGAGAATTTTCCGCTCCAACACCGAGATGAGCGCGAAGAGCGTGAGAAACACGGCGAGCAGAGCGAAAATATTAATCAGACTCGAAACAATCTGCACCAGCCAGCCCGGTGCATGCGCCATCGGTGCAAGCAGCGTTTGCTTTCCGCGAACAAATATTTGATCAAGGAAAGCCGTCATCTCTGCTGAACAAAAGCGGTGCGCGGCTTTTTAATCAAGACAGATCATCAGGATGAACAAAATCGCGTCAGCGGAGCGGGATGATCTTCCAATTGATTTTTCCATTCGCGATTTCGAGCCGCGCTACACTAGGTGGTGAGCCGCGGTTTGGCCGGGTCACGCAGCCGGGATTGAGAAACAGAACATTCCCGCGCTTTTCGTTCCGCGGAACGTGCGTGTGTCCGTGCAGTAAAACATCGGCATTCTCCGGCGGTTGATCCGGCGGAACGTGTTGCAGACGAAATCTTAATCCGCCGCGCACAAGATCGACAACCAGCGGCCACTCGAAATTGCTGTCACAATTTCCGCGCACTTGCGTAACGCACGGTCCGACCGCGCGCAGCTCGTCAAGGATTGCTTCTGCGCACACATCTCCAAGATGCCAGATTTCATCTGCATTTTTGGCTATTTCTTTCACGCTTTCCGGCAAACGATTGTGCGTGTCCGCCAACACAAAAATCCGCAGGGCCTTTTTCGATCCTTCCCGGTGTGTCATGTTGCGTTTAGGCTTTAAACTCGGCGACGCCTGCGAGAGAATGGCCAGCGCCAACGACATGAAGATACAATGAAGAGGAAGCATCCGCTTGCCATCAACGGAATGCACCACGTGTCGCTGCGTGTGCACGACATGGAACGACACCTGAGCGGATGCTCCTGCGGCGCGCGCATGAGAATCCTAGTCTCTTTGGGACACGCGGCACTGCACACTAGGCACGATTGCCTTCTCCAGCCGCGTGCCCTTCCTTAAAGCGAAACAAAAAGCCGCTACACTGGTGAAGCGTGGCGGCTGATTGCGAACTGCGGCCATTTGCTGACCGGCCGGTTATGGCGAGACTTGGAATTGCGACGGTTCAGCGAATGCCAGGAGCCTCTCCGGGCGCGTCTTCACGACGACCGAAGAGGCTCTCGTGCGGAAGTGTAGCGATCAGGATCTTATGATGCCCACCTTTTATTGGTAAATAAACCCTGTCATTGCTTCGACAAGCGGAGGCGGCATCGTAAGCGACCCATTCCCGTTAAGATTCGCATAAGCACCTGTGCCGCTTACAATCTCCCACCTTCCCCTAGGTGGGGAAGTGGCAAACTGACATTCCTGATCAATAATGATGTTTCCAAGTGGTGCTATCAACGTAACCACGCAATGAGCTCTCGTACCGTTATAATTAAGGTCAACGTGCATTGTAGCAGGTCCTGAAATTGTAAGGGCCCCGCTTGTGGTAAAGGTTCCCGTTACATTGGGAAACCCCGCAAAATCAAACGTAGCAGTGATGGTAACCGGTACGGGCGTGGGCGTGGCCGACGCGGAGGGCGCCGAGCCCATCGCAAAGCAGCCAAGCACCAGCAGAATTGTTGTGAATGTAATGTTTCGTTTTTTCATATTATTAATTTCCTTTTGTTTGTTTGTTTTGGCCTTCTTTGGCTTCCCGTCGTGGGAAGTCACTTCTGGCCGTTCACCCATGTACTGCAGGAAATCCGGCGCGGGGTTACGCGGAAAATGGCTTCGCCGCGTAAATCGTTGAAGCGTTGAATCGTTGAAGCGGAGCTACCGCCGATTGCGCGGATACCACGGGATTGGGAGTGGTGGCCAGAGTGACCTTGTGTTGTCGCAGCTGAAGCAGAAGAACGTTATGATGAGAGCATTCACTCGGTGGCGAGATCCCGTTTTTCCAGTGACGACACTTGGGTGAAAGTGTAAAATGTCATGCAATGAAGGCGATCGATCTAAAGCGATTAGCAAAGCGCCATCCATTTCGTCCGTTTGGCGTGCGATTATCAAACGGCGCGCGATACTTATTCAACGAGCCCCGCCAATTTGGTGCGCCAGAGGATTTTCATATGATCTTCTTTTTCGGCAAGAGTGAGGCCGTTCGCATTGATACGGAAAATATTGTCGGGATTTTCGAGAAATAAGATTATTCCGCTAGGACGCGGATTGCGCGGCTGCAAAGGATCAGTTCTTGCTCGGCGTTTGACACAGACGCCCTACAACTGGGCGCCCGATTCGGCCCGCCCAGCGGTCGCGCCCTACCACTCCTTCTGAATCACGTCCGTATCCGGGTTATCCGCGTAATCCGTGGTGAGCTTACTTTGGCGCGAGGGACCCGACGATTTTTTCGAAGCGCGGATCGCCGCGGAGCGAATCCCAATAGGGACTGAGACGAAGGTCCCCGTAAGACGGACCGGCCGGGATTTTCGCGAGCGTATCCAGTTGCTCGATGGCCAGGTCGCGCTCACCGGTCCACGCACAGATCACGGCATAAAAATAAAGGACATCCGCGCCATCCATGGAATCCTTCGCAATCGGCGTAAGCTCGAGTGCCCGGCGGCCCTCTCGCAGCGCTTCTTCTTTTCGTCCAAGTGCGGCATCAATCAGACCCAGGACGCAGACAGTTGGACCATAATCAGGCTCCGCGCGAACGGCTTCCTCCTGTTGCGTGCGCGCCGCGCTAAAAGCCGCCAGCGCCGCGGCGGCGTCCCCTTTCATTCGAGCAATCAAACCCTCCAAATAAGCTCGGCGAAATTGTGTTCCACCTACACCTCTTGCATTGACGCCTCTTGCACCAAAAGCATCCTCGCCAAGCGCGGCCAACGCGCGATCAGCGGCGATACTGTTCCGCTCATACAAAGCGAGGAAAAGAGAGCATTCTGGGCATTGTTTCGGGTCTCCGAGCGTATTCTCAAAAGCATGCCATGGTCTGGTATCAGCTCGTTCATGGAAGTCGATTCGGGCACGCCACTCCTGGTTATTAGTGTTGTTGGGTTCTATAGCAATGAGGCGATGATCAATCGTCCTGGCTCGTGCATAGTCCCGCATTAGTCGGTAGGTCACGATGCCACTAGTGAGAATCTTAACGTTGCGCGGATCCAGCTCCATCGCCCGCTCGAAGTTGCGTACCGCTTCATGCCAACGGCTCTGACGACGGTCGATGTAGCCATTCCATTCAAAAATCCGTGCGTCGTTGGGCAAGGTGCGGACGGCGATGGCGAGCTCGTGACGGGCTCGGTCGTAATCAAAGTAGCCGTGGTAAAAGTGCGCAGCCAGGGCGAGGTGCGCCTCCCCCGACTCTGGTTTCACGCGAAAGGCGGTATCGATTGCCGATTGTGCTAACGCCAGCTGGCCAGGCGTGTGGTCGACATTTTGGAAGTAGAGCTCGTCGTGTGCCTCAGCCAGCCTGCAATATGCCAGAAGGAAAGCAGGATCCCGCGCGATCGCCTGATTGAGCAATTCTATCGCCCGGAAATAATACTTTCCTCGCTCTCCTTCTCGCGCATAGGCGGCCTTGTCGATCGAAGACGCTGCTTGGACATAACGGTCGTAGGCAACAAGGTCCTTGGTCGGTCGCTCTTCCATGGCTACCTTTTCGCGAGCTGAAACTCTGGCTCTAAGTCGATTTGCGATTGACTTGGCAACTTCCGTTTCAATGGCGAACACGTCATTCAAATCCCGGTCGTATTCCTCCGCCCAGATGCCCGCGTTGGTGTGAGCGTCCACCAACTGCGCATTTACGTGCACTTTCCCACCAGAACGCCGCACCGTTCCCTCCAGCACGTGCGAGACACGCAGCGCATCGCCGATCTGGCGCACATCCTGTTTACCGCGATATTGCGTAACGCTTGTCCGGCTGATTACCTTCAGGTCGGCAATTTTCGCCAGTTTGATCAAAATGTCGTCCTGCACGCCGTCAGCAAAGAAGGCGTGCTCTTTCTCATCACTCAGATTTTCAAATGGCAGCACTGCAATGCCGGTTGTCACTGGATGCCGGATAAGTTCACTTTTCCAAATGATCCAGCCGGCGGCTACCGCGAGAGCAACGAGCGACGCCGCCAATAGCGCACTGGTTGGATTGCGTCGTATCCATTTTTTGCTGCGGGTGACGAGTCCGGTGCGCCGTGCGCTGATCGGTTCATGCTTTAGCCAGCGTTCAAGGTCTTCGGCCAGCGCGAAAGCAGAAGAGTAACGGCGCTTGGGATCTTTCTCAAGGCACTTGAGGCAGATTGTTGAAAGATCGCGATCTACTTTTGAATTCCACAGGCGCGGTTGCCGCGGCTCGGTATCCAGCAGTAACTTGATAGTCTCGTAGGTTGTACCACCTGCAAAAGGCGGATGGCCGGTTAGCAATTGGTAAAGCACTGCGCCAAGTCCATAAACATCGGTAAGGCCACTGACGGCCACGTTATTACCTACTGCTTGTTCCGGCGCCATGTAACTGGGCGTGCCCAGCACTTCCATCGTGCGTGTGACAGTGCTCTCCGTCTCGACCAGTCGCGCGAGCCCGAAGTCGGTGAGGTGCGGTTCACCTTTTTGATCAAGCAGGATGTTTCCCGGTTTGATGTCACGATGAAGGATGTGATGTTCGTGAGCGTAATGAACAGTGCGCGCTACCTTGGCAATTAATTCCACAGCGCGCCGGATTGGCATTGGTTCGCGCCTGACCACTGCGTCAAGCTGGCCGCCTTCGACGAATTTCATGCTAAAGTAGCAGGAGCCATCGCGCTCGCCGACTTCGTGGATTGGAACGATGCATGGGTGCTCCAGGCTAGCGGCGGATTCTGCTTCGCGACGGAATCGCTTAAGATGTGCCTCCGTAGCCCAGTGACCGAGGCCTATGACTTTGAGCGCTACTGTGCGGTTGAGACTTTTCTGTCGCGCTCGATAAACTACTCCCTGACCGCCGCGGCCGATTTCCTCCAGCAACTCGTAATCGCCAAAATCTCCGAGCCTGCCCGCAGTGCTACGGCGTTGCAGCCGGGGCATCTTTGCCGGACGCGCAGCACGACGCTTATGGGGCAGCGGCGCAGCTACGTCCTCATCGTCGTTCGCGAGCAAACCGAGGCCGGTCTCCAACAGACACGCGCTGCAAAATTCTTGCGGCGCGTCGGAGAAAATCTTCGCCCCGCACTTTGCACAGACTTTGGTGGCCGTCCTCATGTAGCCGGTCGGACGATATATTGTCCCAATATGTACTGCAGAAAATCCTGGCGCAGGTTATGCGCGCAATACGGCAATCAGATGGCGCAGCTCATCTTCGATATCTCCCGGCGCCATTACAGTATGGACGATTTCCTCCCGCAACAATTGTCGGTAGCGTTCGCGCAGGCGATGGAACGCTTGCTTGAGCGCATTCTCAGTCATCCCCAGTTCATCGGCAATTTGCGCCTGCGACAGGCGGTCCGGTTCGTCCGTGAGCAACGCTTTCAAGCGTTCGAACAGCGTGATATTGCCAGCGGCCCGATATTCATCTCCCAATCGCGTCAGCACTTGATCTAGCAACGCCAAAGCCCAGCGGCGCTCGTAAAGTTGGTCAGCAGTCGATGCATTCGCCGGTTCGAAACCGCCACGCTCACGGTCGCGCAACTCCTCTAGTGGGATCAACCGCTGGCCTTCGCCCCGCTTGATGGCCATGGCGCGATGCCGCTCGTTCGTCAGGAAATGTTTGAGCGAGGTGAGCAGATAAGAGCGCAGACGCCCTCTCTCTTTGCGCACAGCATCCAGATCCCGACGCTCCAGAAGCAGCGCAAAAAAGCCCTGGGTGAGATCTTTCGCCTCTTCTGGTTCAACGTCCTGTCTCCTCACGAAACCATAAATCGGTCGCCAGTATGTGCGGCAAAGTTTTTCTAGAGCTTCTTGTGCCGCCGGTGATTCGCCCTGCGCGGTTAGCACCACGCTCCAATGCGTGGTGGCAAACGCTACCGCACCGCCTTGCGTGCCTCCACCAATCGCACTGAGTGAAGCCATCTCGTCGTCAGCGGACACATTGCGATAAAAATAAAAAGCCGCGCCAAAATCAAGCCCGCGTCGAGACGAATCTTACTCTGCCCTGCTGGTGCCGCTGCCCGCAACGGATTGCTAACCGAAGCGGCCACAGAAAACGCTCATCTTGGGTTCATTGATTTGTGCAGAGGCGGATGCTACGTAGCCATCAGCCGCTGATCATGAGCCAGAATTACAAAGAAACGCTTAATTTGCCGCGCACGGAATTCCCGATGAAGGCGAACCTCGCCGCGCGCGAGCCGGAGCTGCTCAGAGTTTGGGAGGAGACGCGGCTTTACCAGCAAATCCAGAAATCCAGAGAGGATCGAGAACTATTCGTCCTCCATGATGGTCAGCCTTTTGCCAACGGTGACGTCCACATGGGCACGGCGCTCAACAAAATTCTCAAAGATTTCGTGGTGAAATCGCAGACGATGCTCGGCAGGCGCGCGCCGTACGTTCCCGGCTGGGATTGTCACGGGCTTCCGATCGAATACAAAGTGGTCAAAGAATCGCGCGCTCTTTCTCCGCTCGAGGTCCGCAAAAAATCCGAGGCGTTCGCGCGAAAATTCATCAACATCCAGTGCGAGCAGTTCAAGCGGCTGGGCGTCTTCGGCGATTGGGAAAATCCATATTTGACGATGGATCCCAAATATGAAGCGGAAATCCTGCGCGCGTTCGCTGTTTTCGTGGAGGAAGGCTTGGTTTACCAATCGAAGAAGCCGGTCTTCTGGAGCACCGGCGCGCAGACCGCGCTCGCCGAGGCCGAAGTGGAATATCAGGAGCGCGATGACACCGCCGTTTACGTCAAATTCCCAATCACCAGCGGCGAGTTCAAAGACAAGGCGAGCATCGCCATCTGGACAACGACGCCATGGACATTGCCGGCGAATCTGGCGATCGCTGTTGATCCCAAGGAAATTTATATCGTCCAGGAACTTAAACCGATACGAGAGAAGGACGGTTCCGCGATTCTCCTGCTGGCTGAGAAACGTCTTGCTCATTTTTGCGCGGCGACGGGGCTGAATCCCGCCGGCAAACCGCTGGAGTCATTTCCGGGGGCGAAGATCGACAAGGTCACAGCGCGCCATCCTTTCCTGGATCGGGAAGTCACGGTGTTCACGGCCAATTTTGTCACCATGGATTCCGGCACGGGAGCGGTGCACATCGCACCCGGCCACGGCGAAGACGATTATTGGTTAGGCAAAGAAAAAGGTTTGCAGATATTGTCGCCCGTCGACGATCACGGCCGTTTCACAGAAGAAGCCGGTTTGCCAAATCTTGTTGGCAAATACGTCTTCGACGCTAACATCGACATCGTCAATTTGCTGCGCGAGCGCGGTATGCTGCTCGGCGAGCAAAAATTTCATCATTCTTATCCGTACTGCTGGCGCTCGAAGACACCGATCATCTTCCGCAATGTCGAACAGTTCTTCATTCGAATTGATGAGCTGCGCGGGAAAGCGCTGCATGCAATCAAACACGTAAAATGGATTCCCGCGTGGGGTGAGAACCGCATCGCTGGCACAGTCGAAGCGCGCCCCGACTGGGTGATTTCACGCCAACGCAGCTGGGGCGTGCCGCTCCCGGCTTTTTATTCAAAGGATGGAGAAGCAATTCTCGACGCGAAAATTATTCGGAAGCTCGCCGATCTCGTCGCCCAACGCGGTTCAAACATTTGGTTTGAGTTGAACGATGCCGATCTTGCCCGCCAACTCGGCCTCCCGCCGGGCACAACGAAACGCAACGACACGATCGATGTCTGGATCGACAGCGGCGTTTCGCACAAAGCGGTTTGCGCGCTGCGTCCTGAATTGCGCGATCCGGCCGACATGTATCTCGAGGCGACCGATCAGCACCGCGGCTGGTTTCAATCGTCGCTCATGACCAGCGTCGCGCTGAACAATCGCGCGCCGTACAAAATCTGCGTCACGCATGGTTTCGTTGTCGATCTTGACGGGAAAAAGATTTCGAAATTCCGTTTTCCGAAGAAATGTTTACGCGCCTCGGCGACACCTACCGGCGAGTCAGAAACACGCTGCGCATTTTGCTGGGGAATCTTTATGATTTTCCTGTAGCCGGGGTAGGTGACCCCGCCCGGCCGGCATCACCCCGACATGTCGGAGCTACGACGCTAATCGATCGCTGGATTCTGGAGCGACTGAATGACGTGATCCGCGACTGTCGAAGTGCTTACGAGGAGTTTGCCTTCCACAAGGTCTATCACACGCTCAATCAATTTTGTGCAGTCGATTTGAGCAGTCTTTACATCGACATCACCAAGGACCGGATGTATTGCGACGCGCCGGATTCGCCCCGTCGCCGCGTGACGCAAGCCGTTATGCACGAGATTTTCGACGCCCTCTGCCGGTTGCTCGCGCCGATTCTCGCCTTCACCGCCGAGGAAGCGTGGCGGTATTCAGAAGCGGGCGGTTCGGTTCATCTGCAAGAATTTCCGGAACCGCAACGTCGGCATGATAAAGCGAGCGCGCAGGTTGCGGAGCTTCTGCGATTGCGCGGCGTAATCGGGCAGGCGATCGAGCGCGCGCGTCGAGAGAAACTGATCGGGAATACTCTGGAGGCGGCGGTGGTTTTGCATTCGGATTCCGATGTCACGGAAAAAATCGATAAGGAAGAGCTGGAGGAATTTTTTATTTTGAGCGATCTGACAATCCACCAGGCAAAAGAAGCGAGCGCTTCGGTCATGAAAACATTGTATCAAAAATGCGCGCGTTGCTGGCGTCATCGGCCAGCTGTTGGTTCAAGCAAGACGCATCCTGATTTATGCGACCGTTGCGAGAGCGTGGTTGAGGCGAATAAGCGCCATGTCACAGACGAAATTACGGAGTGACGCCGCGTCAATTGGTTCCTGTCATGTCGAGCGGAGTCGAGACATCTCTAATTATTCTAACGGCCCCCATCACGTTAGGAGTGAGAGATTCCTCGACTCCGCTCCGCTGCGCTCGGAATGACAAAAGGTCGATATGAGATTCATCCTCTTTCTCTCGCTCCCGCTCTACGCGCTGGATCAATGGACAAAACAGCTGGTCCTGCGGGTAATTAGTCCCGACGAATCTCGCATTGTGATCCCGGATTTCTTCAACCTGGTCAACGTCACGAACACGGGCGCAGCGTTTGGTTCTTTCCGGAACAACAATACGTTTTTCATCGTAATTTCGTCTGTCGCGCTTCTCGTTGTTCTGGTTCTTCTCCTCCGGCAGCGACTACCAGATGTTTGGCGCGACGTCTCGCTGGCGCTCTTGTTGGCCGGCATCCTGGGAAATCTTACCGATCGCCTTCTTTATGGACACGTCATCGATTTCCTTCTCTTCAATTTGCATGTCCCACACGCCAATCCCTGGCCTGCCTTCAATGTGGCTGATTCGTGCATCTCAATTGCAGTGGTTCTGTTTCTCATCCAATCGTTGTGGAAAGAGAAACATCCTGCGGCGACAGGAACGTAGGTAGGGGCGATTGACCTCAATCGCCCGCCAACTGATGGTCATGGTGCGTAACGGGAGCGGTTCAGGTGAACCGCCCCTACCTGATGCCCTATGAAACCTTCGCCGTCACCCATGGAAAAGACCGCGCGTGAAGTTGCCGCGCGTTTGCGGGCGGTAGGGCACATCGCGTACTTCGCGGGCGGTTGCGTGCGCGACATGGTGCGGGGATTGACGCCAAAGGATTACGATATCGCCACCGATGCACGGCCGGAAGTAGTGCAGAAGATTTTTCCGCGCACGTACGCGGTGGGCGTCCATTTTGGCGTGATCATCGTGCTGGAGAACGATTTTCAATTCGAGGTTGCGACCTTTCGCTCCGATGAAGCCTACGTGGATGGGCGACATCCAAGTGCGGTGCGTTTTTCATCGCCGGAGGAAGACGCCAAACGCCGCGATTTCACGATTAATGGAACGTTTTACGATCCGGTTGCTGAGAAAGTGATCGATTTCGTCGGCGGTCGCTCGGATGTCGCAGCGAAATTGGTGCGTGCGATTGGCGATCCGGCGCAGCGCTTCGCCGAAGACCGGCTGCGCATGCTGCGCGCAGTGCGTTTCGCCACCGCGCTCGATTACAAGATCGACAGTCAAACGTGGGACGCGCTCTTGGCCAGCGCGCCTTCAATCAATCAGATCAGCGCAGAGCGTATTCGCGATGAGTTGGTTCGAATTTTTATCTCGCCGAACCGGGTGCGCGGCTGGGACCTTCTTGATTCCAGCGGTCTGATGCGCGCGATTTTACCCGAATTGGAAGCGATGAAAGGCGTCCTGCAGCCGGAACAATTTCATCCCGAGGGAGACGTCTTTCAGCACACGCGGCTGATGCTGCAATTTCTTCCGGAAACGGTCTCCGTGTCGCTGGTGTTCGCTGTGTTGCTTCACGATGTCGCGAAGCCAGTGACCGCAAGCATCGATAGAACAGGGCGGATCCGTTTCAACGAACATGACCGGATCGGCGCGCAAATGACCGAGATGATTATGCGGCGTTTGCGATTTTCGGGGGCTGAAATCGAGGCGACCGTCGAAATGGTGCGGCAACACATGGTCTTCAAGGATGTGCCCAAGATGCGGGTCGCGAAATTGAAACGTTTCATGGCGCGACCAACCTTCGATGACGAGCTGGAGCTGCACCGGGTGGATTGCGAAAGCAGCCATCGCATGCTCGATAATTACGAATTTCTCCTGCGCAAGCGCGAAGAATTCGCGAACGAACCGATCATTCCCCCACCACTCTTGCGCGGGGACGATTTGATCGCACTCGGTCTAAAGCCGGGTCCAAAGTTTGGCGAAATTCTCGAAGCGGTGGAAACGCGCCAGCTCGAAGGGACATTGCGCACACGCGAGGAGGCGCTTGAGTGGGTTAAGCGGGAACATTCGTTAGGCAGAAACGAGTGAGACGATGTCGAACGCTGACCACCCAACTCTCAAAGGATTCGCGAGCGAAGCATCGAAGACCAAATGAGAATCTTAATGGCTAGCGCGGAGGGACCGCCGCTGCAGCGCGCGGGGGCGCTGATCGATGTGATGGATGCGCTGCCACGCGAAATGCGCTCCCGCGGGCACGACGTGAGCGTGGCGTTGCCGTTTTATCGCGAAATTCGGGCGAATACCGCGTTCGAAGAAAAAGAAACCGGCATAACTGTTGATATCGCCGTAGGCGACAAAAGCTACGTCGCCGAATATTTCGAGGGACGAAGCGCCAGTGGCGTGCAGTTGTTTCTGATTCGTTGCGACGAATTCTTTGATCGCCCAGGAATCTATGGCGAGCGTGGCCAACAATACGAAGATAACGCGGCGCGCTTTATTTTTTTCTGCAAGGCGGTGCTGGAATTAGCGCGCCGGTTGACACCACGGGTGCAAATTCTGCACGTGCACGATTGGGCGGCAGCGCTGGTGCCGGTCTTTGTGCGGGCGCACGGCCTGCCTTTCAAGACTGTAATGACGATTCATCACTTGGGGGAACAGGGCAGTTTTTGGGGACTGGACTTTCGGCTAACGAATTTGCCGGAACGATTTTTCACCCTCCACGGCGTCGAATTTTTTGGACGGCTGAATTTTCTCAAAGGCGGGATTCTCTACGCCGACAGAATCACAACCGTAAGCGAACATTACCGGCGCGAGATACTTACGCCGGCTGGCGGCCATGCTCTCGATGGTGTGCTGCGGGAAAACGCATACCGCCTTAGCGCGATTTTGCACGGCGCGGATTATGCGCGCTGGAATCCCGTGGCGGATCGTCTGCTTCCCGCCAATTACGGCACGAGAAAGCTGCGAGGAAAACAGATTTGCCGGGACGCGTTGCTCGAGGAAATGAAACTTGCGCCTTCGCCGCGCGGTCCGGTCTTCGGCATGGTAACCCGCGTCGTAGAAGAGAAAGGGTTCGAGATTCTCGTGCCGCTACTTAATCGGCTTCTTTGGGATGATGTCCGCCTCCTCATTCTCGGTGAAGGCGATCCGGCTTATGAAACTGCTCTGGCCATCGCTGCGAGAAAATTCCCAAGCAAGTTCGCCTACCAAAAGGATTACGACGAGAAACTGGCGCACCTGATCGAAGCGGGAATGGATATCAGCCTGATTCCGTCGCGGTTCGAACCGTCCGGCTTGAGCGCGATGTACAATTTGAAATATGGCGCCCTGCCGGTCGCACGCGCGACCGGCGGCATTCAGCACATCATCGAGGACTACGATCCGATCGCCGATAACGGATACGGATTCCTTTGTTACGCCTATTCCACTGAAGCGTTCTGGGACGCGATGAAACGCGCCCGTGGCTTATTCAAGGATCGAAAGCTGTGGACGAAGCTGATGAAACGGGCGATGACGCGCGATTTTTCATGGGACGCATCGGCGCGGCGCTACGAAGAAGCCTATGAGGAACTTGCCCGCGCAAAGGACGACGTAGCTGCGTAGCTGTAGCCGTCGGCTGTTCGCAAAGGCACTCTGGTTCCCTTCGAATAAACGGCGAGTCGCGTCGTCAAACTCCTGCCGCCGAAATCGACGCATGGCGGACAAATGACTTTGGGAAGCGCTATGGCCAACAGTTCTTGCAATCTCGAGGACTTTCTTGTCTCCTCGACATTTCCCACTCATGAAGTCATGACTCGTTCGCGGTCGCTCTTCAGGCCTTGGATCTCCGGATTACTCCTGACCGCAGTGCAACTTGCGATGGCGATCGGCCTGCTGGCGCCGGAAGGCTCGGTTTCGGACCGCTACTCCACGCTGATCCAGCACGACAGCTATTGGTTCATGAACATCGTCGATCGCGGATACCAGACCATTGTGCCGCCCATCGATCACAAGGTCATGGAAGTGTCCAACGTCGCATTTTTCCCCGCATACCCGGCAATTGCTGCGGCGCTTCGCTACGGGTTGAACATTGACACCGGCACTGCGCTGCTCATCACGGCCCAACTCGCTGCCTGGGGTTTCTGGAGTTATTTTTTCCTATTTTGTGATCGCTGGAAGGTTTCGCCTGCGCTTCAGGTTTGTGGCGCCTTGCTGATTCTCGTACATCCGGCGGCATTTTTTCTGGTCGCCGCCTATTCTGAGTCGCTTTTTCTGATGGCGCTGCTCGGCTTCATCTATTGGAGCAGCGCAGAGGGACGCGCCGCAAAAGTCTGGGCGTCGTTGCATGGCATTGTAATGTCCGCCACGCGGATTGTGGGAATCGTGTGCGCGGCGTTCCCGGTGATCCGCTCAATTGTTCTAAGTGGCTGGCGAGGCTTGCGCGAGCTACGAGCCTGGCCTCGTCAATGTGCGGCGGCCATTGGTTTGATGATTGCCGCAATGCTCGGTGCGCTGGCATTCTTCATCTACAGCCAACTGCGCTGGAGCCATTGGGACATTTATATGCTCACGCAAGCGGCTGGCTGGGGCATCACTCCCGATTATTTAGCAGTGTTTAAGCCTTCGAGTTATCACTGGCTCGTTCCAGCGCTGAATAATCCCACTGAGGCGAGCCAAATGGCCATGACTCTTGGCGCGCTGCTCTTGCTCGGTGTCGTGCTTTGCGAACTGCTTCCAGCGATTCGACAGCGGACAGGCTTGTCGACCCGCGTCGGCATCTATTTCTGCGCCGCTGCGATCTATTATATCTCGGTCAGCGGTGTCGCCTGCGTGGATATGGAAAGCATGCTCCGCTATGAATTTACCGTGCACGCATTGATCGTGCTGGCGCTTTTGAATTTTCTGCGTCAATTTCGCACGCCGCCGGTGTTGGTGCGGGCGTTGGGGACGGCGGCAGTAGCGTTGGTCAGCGCTGCCGGGCTAAGCGTACAGGGCTGGTACGTGTGGAATTTCACGCGAGGAAATTGGGTCGCGTAGAGGAAAATGAAGACAAAAGTCGCCATTATCGGCGCCGGGCCGGCGGGTTTGACCGCGGGCTACCTCCTGTCGAAGGAGGAAATCGGCGTCAATGTCCTGGAAGCCGACCCGGTGTATGTCGGCGGCATTTCGCGCACGGTCACTTATAAGGGTTTTCATTTCG
>QHPD01000118.1 GCA_003218975.1 Verrucomicrobiota bacterium | reverse complement strand
CAGCCGTAATTGGCGGAATCGGTCTTCTGCTCCCGTTTGGCGGCTCGCGTTTATTCCAGATCGCCTGGCTGTTTTTCAAAACAGGACTGCTGAGTTTTGGCGGCGCGTACGCTTCACTTGTATTTGTGCAGCGTGGCGCAGTTGCACAATATCACTGGCTTAGCGATGGCCAGTTGCTAGATGGCGTGGCGCTTAGCGTGGCAACACCTGGACCCTTCATGTTATTTACCACATTCGTGGGCTATCTCGTCAGCGGAATTGCTGGAGCAGTGCTTGCTACCTTCTTCGTGTTTTTCCCGTCGTTTATCTTCGTGATTGCCGGCGTGCATTATGTCGAAAAAGTCCGGGAGAATCGCATGATTCAGGCATTCCTCGCCGGGGTTAGTGCGGCGGTCGTAGGTGTAATCGCAGTTGTATCACTGGACTTGATTCCTGAAGCGCTGATCGACTTGCCTACTCTCGCTATTGCGGTGGTTGCTTTTCTCTTGATCGCGTTGTTGCGGCGTGATGTTGCCTTGGTAGCCATTGGAGCAATCCTCGGCGGCATAATTTACTCCAGCATTCGCGCGCTTACATGAAAACTGTAGCCGGGATCGCTGATCCCGGACCTCAGTTGGGGTCGCCGACCCAGGCTAAACGCGTTGAAAAGCGTGAAGGCGGCGAAGACGTCATTTGGAACAATGCGCTTCGCCGCCGTTGATTAACATCGCGTTTAGGACAACGCGACCCACTTCGATTAGTAGGTGCCTTTTTGTTTGTGCTCCTTGGCTTCGTCGTGTTTGCTCACGACTTTGCCGTTCGCATCCATTTCGATGCCGGTCTGCTTGCCGTTCTTATCAATGACGGCTTCATAATTAGCGCCCTCTTTTTCCCAGCGGACAATTGTTCCGCCTTTGGCCTCGGCCTGAGCAGCTTGCTGCACCGCGGTTGGTAGATCAGAACTGCTGATGGTTTGTTCTTCGTGTTTCTTTCCGCGCGCTTGCGCGCCAACGCTGAACGCCAGGCCAGCGCTTACTATTGCTACTGTGAATAGTTTTGTCGTTTTCGTATCTGTCTATTTCTGACTGTTGACTTACAAGCATTGTTCGAAACCGAGGGCTCGTTTGGGTGCAAAAAACTGACAGCTTCAGATCCGAACTTTTATACCGCCGGTCTCAACCGGGCGCACTCTGCTTCGTAGTCTTCAATTAACTTAAGGATCTTGGATTGAAAGGCGTCCTGGGCCGAATAGACGGCGCCGATCGCTTCCGCAAACGCTTTCTGCTTGAGGTCTTCCTCGATCGTCAGGCTGAGTTCGGCCAGTTTCTCGAGATTCGCCCGTGAATGAAACTCCAACTCCTTGAGCTTCGAGAGAACGGCGAGCGATTTCTCCAACCGCGCCGAATCTGGCGATTGAGCTGGTTTCTCAGCTTCCGTTTCAGGCGCGGCACGCTCCGTGACGACAGCCTGTTTCTCAGATTGTGCCTTCTTAGCCGGCTGCGCAGCCGGCGCGCCGGCTTTTGGAGCATGCTTGTTCTTGTGATGCTTCTCTTGCGTGACTTTCTTCGCGTGCGCGACGTTGCGTGGATCTCCCATCAACTAATAGACGATTCTCAGAGCCGAGTCGGCCGTATCTCGGAAGATGTAGAGGCGGCTGTCTCAGCCACAAAACCTGTAGCGGGGTCGCCGACCCCGGAGGGCTGCTAAATCGCTCTCAAGTCTCAACGACTGCTTGCCACGCTGTAGCCCAGGGCGCCGTAGTCCCGCGATTGCGGGACTTTCTTATTATCCCATCCCAAGGGAATCGAGTGTCGGCTCGTCGATCGCCGCTGTCGTGGTGAGCCCCTGGTCGGCCTGGTAGGCGGTGAGCGCCTCGCGGGTCAACGGCCCGAGCAATCCATCCACCTCGCCCTTGTAATAGCCCATCTGTTGCAGCACGCCTTGCACATCGGCGATCACCTTATCCGGCGGCTCAGCGCGTTGACCCACATAGATCGGTCCGTCGTAGGCATAATATTCGGCCGAAGGATTATAACCCCATGCCGGATACCAGTAGCCGTTGTTCCAGTAGTAGTAACCGCCACCGATCAGCTCCACGCGGTTGTAATGCGATTGATACCAGCCCTGATCGTGCCGTTCCGGACGATATGAGCGGAATACTTCGTATTGCGGACCCTGCCAGCGATCGCTTCCCTCAATGCGACGGTTCTGGTTAAACGTAACCGCCGGAACCTGCTGTGGCTTTGGCTGCGCACGGAAGTTCGCGTGCTGCGATTTGATCTGCTGCACCTGCTGCTGATCCGGCTTTTTCGCCTTGGCCCCCATATTAGCCTGCGTATTTCGCTGGCCGGCTGCCGGAACTGACGGAGCTGCACTTGCCGCAGCCGCCGGCGCTGCCGGAGTAGCAGATGTTTTCGCCGCCGCGGCGGGGCCCTTCATCCCTTTTCTCCGCTGCTCAGCCTGCTGCTTCGCGCCGGGCGTCGGCACGCCGGTGGGCTGCCCGGAAACATTCGTTCCCGGAGCGGTTGCAGATTCCTGGGTCGCTGGAGTTTTTCGGCCCTTTCCTGCACCCGGCTCATTCGTAGCACCGGGCTCATTCGTAGCTCCGCGCTCCTTCATCGCTCCGGTTTGCTTCGCGGGCCTCTCTTGAGGCTTGGCCGCGTTCACGCCGGGTTGTGTCTCGGCCGGGTGCGTTTTTTCAGCGGCCTGCTTCTTCTTTGATGGTGACGGTTGTTCGACTGGCTGTTGTGCCAACGCGGCTCCAGCCAGCGCCAGCGAACAGCCTATCAGTAAACTGGTAAGATTTTTCATAATAATAATGTTTAGTCGTTCGATGTTCGCGATCTATTCAGGCCCTTCCTGTAATTTCCCTCAGCCGCGTGCGCCAAAACGCCTTTTTGCGCGGCATCGATCGTCTGACGGTACTTCGTGCGACCGCACCCATCCGGTTCCCCCGATGAACCGACGACGGTTGGTATGTGAGGCGGCTCGAAGAGATGCCCGCAGTAATGTCCTCTGACTTCTGCCTTCTCCTACCTCAGGCTTCCAACGTCGATCACAAACCGATATTTAACGTCACTCTTCAGCATCCGCTCATAAGCTTTGTTGATGTTCCCCATCGGGATCATCTCGATTTCGCACGCGATTCCGCGGTCCGCGCAGAAATCGAGCATCTCTTGCGTTTCGGCGATTCCCCCGATCAACGAGCCGGCCAGGCGTCGGCGGCGTCGGACCAAAGGCATCGCGCCAATCGCCTCCGGTTCCGCCGGGATGCCTACCAAAGTTAATGTCCCATCATGTTTCAATAGCCCCAGATACGCGTTCAAATCATGTTTCCCCGAGGCTGTATCGAGAATGAAATCGAAGCTGTTGAGCTGCCGCTTCATCGCTTCCTCATCGCGCGACAGCACGACCTCGTGCGCGCCGAATCGCTTCGCGTCGGCCTCTTTGCCGGGTGACGTCGTGAAGAGCACCACTTCCGCTCCGAAAGCGTTCGCGAATTTCACGGCCATATGTCCCAGCCCGCCGAGTCCCACTACGCCCACCTTCTGGCCTTTGCCGACGTTTCAATGCCGCATTGGCGAGTAAGTCGTGATGCCGGCACATAACAGCGGCGCCGCTGCCGCCGGATCCAGTTTGTCCGGAAGCCGGAGCACAAAATCCTGATCCAACACGATGCTCGTCGAATATCCACCATAAGTGACGCCACCAGTGTGTTTATCCTCGCTGCCATAAGTCAGAATCATTCCCTGGCAGAATTGCTCCAGCCCTTGTTCGCAATCCGGACACGTCCGGCACGAGTCCACCATGCAACCGATCGCGACCCGATCCCCTTCTTTAAATTTCTTAACTTCCCGACCCGCTTTCACCACGCGACCGACGATCTCGTGCCCGGGCACGCATGGATAAGTCGTGAAACCCCACTCATTTCGCGCGATATGCAGGTCCGAGTGGCAGACTCCGCAAAAAAGAATTTCAATCTGCACATCAGTCGGCGTCGGCTCGCGCCGTTCGAACGAGAACGGCTTCAACGGCTCGTGCGCCGAGTGGGCGGCATAACCTTTCGTGGTAAACATGTAATTGACCCCCTTTCCTTGTACTCGATCTTTCATTTGCGATATACTGAATGCAGCGGCAGGAGAATGACCAATCGAAATATAAACCCACCCGCTCCAGGCACGAAGGCGGCTTGGCGAAGGCGGATCCCAATTCTTAATTCTTCCTTTTTCCGTCAACCTTTTCCCCCTTCTCATTGGAAAAAGTGTCGGCTAGGCTCTCGCCTGACAAATTTGCGGACCGACGTTATAATTTCGCTGTGAGCGCATCCGAAATCATTAAAGAACTTCCAAAGCTGAGCGAAGCGGAGCGTCGAGCTGTTCGCGAGGGGTTACTGGAAATCGCCAATCAGGATGCCGATGTGGCCCTATGTAACCAGACCGCGCTCGACGGCGCGCTGATGCTTGATCGCATGCACGATGAAGATGCGCGGCGCCAATCCGGGTGAAGTTTGCATGATCGATTTCGGGATGGCCGCCAAGGTCCGTCCTGCGCTGCTCCTGACTGCGAATTGGAATTGAACGGCGAACCGAATTGAGGCAAATTGGGTGCGTGAAAGCCACTGCGAAGCGACGCGCAAAATCTGAAGTTGAATTACTCGATCACGCTGCTGGCAATCTGATGCGCGCTCTCAAGCGAGACATGCTGAAAAAGGATGGCCGCATCGATTACGAAAAGCTTCGCAAGGAGGGTTACAGCGAGCGTTTGCTGGCAAAATTAGAGCAAGCCTGATTCTCACTTGTCTTTCGCAGCCGCATAAACTCTGATACGCTGACGTCGAGCAGAGGCGCGGCTTTTCGCGCCAGCTTCAACGCATCCGCGTACCAGCGCGGCGAAAAGCTTGGTCTCACTGAAAAAGAAGCGGCATTTTATGACGCGCTTGGGACAAACGACAGCGCGGTTCAAGCGCTCGGCGACGAAAATCTTTGCTTCATCGCGCAAGAATTGACCAGGGCCATTCGCGAAAATGTCACGATTGATTGGACAGAACGCGAAGCAGTTCGGGCGAGATTGCGCGTGATGGTGAAAAGGATCCTTCGCAAATACGGCTACCCGCCGGACAAACAGGAAGCCGCAACGAGAACAGTTCTCGAGCAGGCAGAGGTCCTTTGCGCCGAATGGGCCGAGTAGGTCGGCTCAAAAGCGTTTCTTTACGAGAAAAGCGGCGATTCGTCTCCGCTTTTGCATAATTCACGACCTTAAATGCGCTTGCTTTTAGGCCAGCAGGGATCGCGCGAAATCGCCGACACGATTGGTCAAGTCCGGAGAGCCTCCGAGTTTTTCAATCTGGCTGACGATGGCGCTACCAACCACGGCGGCGTCCGCGAACCGCCAGACTTCGCGAACCTGTTCCGCAGTCGAGACGCCGAAGCCGACCGCTACGGGCAGATCGGTCACCGCGCGCACGCGTTTTACGAGAGCTGCGGCATCACTGGTCAGTTGGTCTCTCGCGCCTGTTACGCCCGCACGCGAAACAGCGTAGATGAACCCGCGCGCCTGCTTTGCAATCTGTGCCAGTCGATCGTCTGACGTTGTTGGCGCGACAAGAAAAATCGGATCCAGCCCGCGTTGAATCAATTTCTCAGTCCAGGTCTGAGCTTCTTCGGGAGTCAGATCGGTGACCAGCACTGCATCCACTCCGGCTCGTTTGGCTTCCTCTGCCAGCCGGTCTTCACCGAATTTCAAAAGCGGATTGAAATAGCTGAAGAGGACAATGGGCACATCGATGTTCTGTCTTGCACGCGCAATGCACGTGAGTGCGTCACGAAGCGTTACGCCATTCCGCAATGCGCGCTCAGACGCGCGTTGAATCACCTCGCCGTCGGCGACTGGATCACTGAAGGGAACGCCGAGTTCAATAATATCTGCACCAACAGCCGCAAGCTCACTGAGTAAGAGCTCAGTGGTGGCAACATCGGGATGGCCCGCGGTGATAAACGGGATGAATCCGCCGCGTCCGAGGTGTTTTAGCGCAGCAAAGGTCTCCCGGATTCGACTCATCGCCTTTGCAAATCCGCGACGAGCTGGACATCTTTATCTCCGCGGCCGGAGAGATTCAGGATGATCGCGTCATCTTTTGGCAGCTCGCGCGTGAGACGAATCGCGGGCATAATTGCATGGGATGTTTCGAGCGCGGGAATAATTCCCTCCAATTTCGCGCAAAGTTCGAATCCTTCGAGCGCCTCCGCATCGCTCGCCGAAATGTATTCTGCTCGTCCGGTGTCATGAAGAAATGCGTGTTCTGGGCCAATGGCAGAATAATCGAGACCGGCTGAAACCGAATGAGTCGTTGCGATCTGGCCATTCGCGTCTTGAAGCACGTAAGACATCGTGCCTTGCAGAACGCCGACCCGCCCTCCGCCGCTCGCCGCGCTGCTGTGAAACCTTGTGGCATGTTCACCTAACAAATCGCCGCGTCCTCCGGCCTCAACGCCGATCAGTCTGACCTGTTCGTCTCCAATGAAAGTATGAAACAAGCCGATCGAATTGGATCCGCCGCCGACACATGCAATCAGCGCGCGCGGCAACCTTCCCGATGCGGACAGAATCTGTTCGCGCGCTTCGCGTCCAATCACGCTTTGGAATTCACGCACTATGAGCGGGTAGGGGTGCGGACCCAGCGCGCTGCCGAGCAAATAATAAGTGTCGTGCACATTCGTCACCCAATCGCGTAATGCCTCGTTGATTGCGTCCTTTAGTGTGCGGGCGCCGGCGTTGACGGTCACCACTTCGGCGCCTAGCAATCGCATTCGAAAAACATTGAGCGCCTGCCGCCGCACATCTTCCGCGCCCATGTAAATAACGCAGCGCAATCCGAACAGCGCGCAAACGGTTGCCGTCGCGACGCCATGCTGACCTGCGCCCGTCTCCGCGATTACGCGCTGCTTTTGCATTCGCCGGGCGAGTAAGGCCTGCCCCAACGCGTTGTTGATCTTGTGCGCCCCGGTGTGCAAAAGATCTTCGCGCTTAAAGTAAATTTGCGCGCCGCCTGCATGAGCGGTTAGCCGCTGCGCATGAAACAACGGCGTTGGCCGGCCAGCGTAGTCCCGTAGCAGCTGGTTGAGTTCGCGCCAAAATTTTGTGTCCTCGCGCGCGCGCATGAACTCCTTGGTCAGCTCCTCGAGCGGCGCGACCAAAGTTTCCGGAACATAGCGGCCTCCGAACTTGCCCCAATGCCCGTGCTCATCCGGTTCGCTTCTTGTGATTCGCGATTTTTGCATGGAAAATTACCGAAGCGACGAAGCACTTACCAAACGGTCGGCTGTTTGGACCGCAGCGATAAAATCTTTGATCGCGCGATGATCTTTCACGCCTGGTGCGCTTTCAACGCCGCTGCAGACATCAACCGCATGTGGCGTGGCGGCCGCGATCGCCTGGCCAACGTTTTGCCCGTTTAAACCGCCGGAGAGAATGAGAAACCGTGCGAACGGTAAGGTTGCTCGCGCGGCGGGCCAATTGCACGTCTGGCCCGTGCCACCCCAGAGATCGGGATGATGCGCGTCAATTAGGATATCGCACTCAGGGAAGGATGAGACGTCCTCGGGGCGGAACCGCGCATGAGTGGAAAACGCTCGAATGACGCGAAATTCGCGAGCCAGTTCGCGCGTCATTTCAGGTGAGGGGTTCCCGTGTAATTGAACGCATCGGACTCCGGCGAGGTTTGCAGCGGTACGAACCTCATCGCCATTCGCATCAACGAAAACACCAACGGCATGAACGCTCGGCGGCATGGCCTCGACGATTTGCCGGGCAACCTTAGGTTGAATGTAACGCGGGCTTTGCGGATAAAAGTTAAGACCGATCAAATGTGCGCCGAGTTCGACGCAGGCCTTGGCATCCCCCAAATTCGTGACGCCGCAGATTTTAATTTGCACAGAAGTCATGATGGGATCGCAGTGCGTGATGTGTGTTGTTCACCTCGGCGAAGCCGCGCTGTGGCAGGTCGATCTTCAACCGTGGCTATGAGATCGCGAAGCGCCTCTCCCGGATCGGCCGCCCGCATCAGGGCTTCGCCGATGAGAAACCCGCGGAACCCGAGGGAGCGAAGGTGATCCAGTGATTCCGCACTTTGCAATCCACTCTCGCTAACCATGATTTTGTCGCGCGGAGCTTCGAGGATAAGGCACTTGCTTGTCTCCAACGAAACCTGAAACGTCTGAAGATCGCGGTTGTTCACGCCGACGATTTTGGCGCCGGCATTCAGCGCGCGGCGCAATTCCTCTGTTGTATAGACTTCGACAAGCGCATCGAGGCCGAGCTTATCTTCGGTGAGTTCGCGCAGTTTGCCTAACGAGTCCTCATCAAGCGCCGCCACGATCAACAAGACCGCGTCGGCCCCGGCAATAGCCGCGTCATAAATCTGGATTGGATCAATAACGAAATCCTTGCACAAGATCGGTAGATTGGTACTGGATCGCACCGCGCGAAGGTCGGCGATCGAACCGCTGAAATGTTCTTCATCAGTCAGAACGGAAATGGCGCAAGCGCCGCCTCGCTCGTAACGCCGAGCGACTTCGCTCGGTGAAAGATCAGCACGAATGATTCCAGCAGATGGCGATCCCCGTTTGAATTCCGCGATAACTTTCAGGTGTGGTGATTCCGATTCCAATGCTTGCAGCAAGCGATGCGATGCAGCGCTTTTCCGAAACGCGATCGCGCGCTCGCGAAGACGTCTCGCAGATGGATCAGTTTGGAGGTAAGCCACAGTCTGGCGCTTTTGGGCGAGAATTTCGTAGAGGAAGTTTCTGCTCATCGATCTTGATTTGTCTCGCGAACGAGCGCGTCCAGCTTTGATGCTGCGCGTCCGCTATGGATACTTTCGCGGGCAAGGATGACTCCCTCGGGAAGATCACGCGCGAATCCCGTGATGTGAATCGCGGCAGCGGCATTTACGATGACGAGGTCGCGCGCGACGGCTATGTCTTTCGTCTTCTCACCGTCTAAAATTGCCCGGATCAATTGTGCGTTTTCTCGTGGGCTGCTCGCACGAAATCCATCAGGGCTTTGACGTTTTAATCCAAAATCCTCTGGCGAGATCGTAAACGTTTCCACTTTACCGCTAGATGAACACACGGCGACGAAAGTCTTGTCCGCGATCGTAATTTCATCCAAACCATCGGCGCCATGCACTATCCATGCTTTCTCAGCGCCGAGAAGAGCGAGGGCTGAGGCGAGCCGCTCAAGCAGAGACGAATGCCAGACGCCGAGAATCTGAAAGGGCGCTCGCGCGGGATTTGTTAGGGGACCCAGCAGGTTGAATGTGGTGCGTACGCCTAGCTGGCGTCGCACGTTTGCGACGCGCGCGGTTGCGCCGTGGAAAAGCGGCGCGAACATAAAACAGATTCCATGCTTGTTCAGGCAGCATTCGGCCGTCTCGGGTGCGGCGGCGGTGTTGACTCCAAGCGCTTCGAGCACATCAGCGCTTCCGCAACCTGAAGTTGCTGCTCGCGAGCCATGTTTTGCTACAGGTACCTCGGCGCCTGCGATAACAAAGGCAGCTGCTGTCGAGACATTGAAGATTTTCGCAGTGCTTGATCCGGTTCCTGCAGTATCGATGAACCGCTCGTGATGCGAGCGCACTCCAATAGCGCGATCGCGCATGGTCTCGGCCATGCCCGCGAGTTCTTCGACCGTTTCGCCTTTGGCTGCCAAAGCAACCAGCGCCGCCGCCAACTGCGCATCCGTAGCGACAGGAGTCAATAGCGCATTTAGAAAATTCGCTGCCTCGACCCGCGTAAAATTTTCCCGGCGCATGAGACGCGTGGTCATTTCGCGAAGATCAAGATTGCCGATTTCGCTTCTCATGGTTTGCAGATTCATGCCGATCTCATCTGGCTTGCCATTGCCAGCGCGTTCATCATTGCTCGCGCTTTGTTAACCGTTTCTTCGTATTCCCGTTGCGGATCCGAATCGGCGACGATACCCGCACCAGCTTGAAAATACGCGTTCCCGTTTTTCAGCACGGCGCAACGCAATGCGATGCATGAATCGAGATTGCCATCGAAACCAAAGTAACCGATTGCCCCCGCGTAACAGCCGCGCCGCGTCTTCTCCAGCTCGCTAATGATTTGCATGGCGCGGATTTTTGGCGCGCCGGAAACGGTGCCGGCGGGAAATGTCGCTCTGACGACGTCGAAGGCAGTGCAAGCCTTGCGACGACGGCCAACCACGTTGGAAACGATGTGCATGACGTGACTGTAACGTTCGATCTCCATCATCTCGGTCACTCGAACCGTGCCGAACTCGGCGACACGCCCGGCATCGTTGCGTGCAAGATCGACAAGCATGATGTGTTCGGCCCGCTCCTTCGGATCTGCAAGAAGATCGGCCGCATTAGCCTCATCCTGCGCCGGGGTGCTCCCACGCGCGCGGGTTCCTGCAATGGGGCGAATCTCGATTCCGTCGCCAACTAGCCGGACGTGCATCTCCGGCGAACTGCCAACGAGCGCAAAATCATCACCGAATTTGAGACAAAACATGTACGGCGAAGGATTGATGAAACGAAGACAGCGGTAAAAATCGAGCGGCGTTCCATTGAATTCGGATTCAAATCGTTGCGACAAGACGACCTGGAAAATGTCGCCCGCGCGGATGTATTCCTTCGCTTGTTCCACTGCGCGCTCGAAATCTTCACGGCGGAAATTGCTGTGTGCCGGCTGCGTCTCGCACTCTGCGATCGGGCTAAGTGGGAGATCAGTTGGTTCCTCTAATTGTTGCATAATGGCGGCCACCGAGTCGGCAGCGCGCGTATAAGTCTTTTGGATTGGCCCATCGTCGAGAAATGCGTTGACGATGATCTTCAAGCTGCGGAGGCGATGATCGAATACCACAACGCTGCCTGTGAGCATGAAAAGCATCTCGGGCAAATGCAGGTCGTCGTAACAAGCAACGGGAACTTTTGGTTCAAAGAACCGGATCGCTTCGTAGCCCAGAAAACCAACAGCGCCGCCAGCGAAGCGGGGCAATTCCGAACGTGAAACAGATTGGTAGCGCGCCATCAATTTGCGGACTTCATCGAGAGGGTCTGTCGTCGTTTCGAAGCGTTGCTCGACGCCGCGTTGCGCGATGCGGATTTCGCGTCCGTAGCTTTGTATGACGATCCGTGGGTCGATTCCAACGAACGAAAATCGACCCGACACGTCATTTTTCTCGGTTGATTCAAAAAGGAAACTGTAACCGCTGCGATTGAGTTTCTTGAATGCTGAAACTGGCGTTTCGCCATCCGCAACAAGTTCCGCGAAAACAGGAATGACGTTGCCGTGTCTCGCGAGCCGCGAAAATTCGTCCAGCGTTGGCGTGAGTTGTAGTTTCATCAATATGCCAGGTGTGCCAGAAAGCTGGCCAGGATTTTTTTGCCATCGCGCGTAAGGACCGATTCGGGATGGAATTGCACTCCCTGTACCGGGAATTCGCGATGGCGCAGCGCCATGATCTCGCCATCATCACTTTCGGCCATGATCTCGAGACAGTCGGGAACTGTGCTTCGTTCGACGACTAACGAATGGTATCGGCCGGCTTCAAATGGGTTAGCTAAATCCGAAAAGAGCGGACTCCCGTTATGCCTGATCATGGATGACTTCCCGTGCATGAGGCGCCTAGCACGGACCACCTTTCCGCCATACGCCTCCGCGATGCATTGATGACCAAGGCAGACACCCAGAATGGGAATCTGGCGACCAAAGCGCAGGATGACTTCTTTACTCATACCGGCTTCACGCGGGGTGCACGGGCCGGGAGAAATGCAAATGTGCCGCGGCGCTAGTGTTGCAATTTCAGCAGCTGAGATTTCATCGTTCCGTTTAACGAGAAGCTCACAACCAAGCTCGCCGAAATACTGCGCGAGGTTGTAAGTGAACGAATCGTAATTATCGATTAGCAGAACCATCGATCTCGTTTCCTCAACTTGCGTTCAACCCACAACCGGCACGTGCCATGACATTGCGAATGGCGTGAACTTCCTCTATGAGCTGCGCATACTCCGCGGGCGTTAGCGCCTGCGCGCTGTCGGAAAGAGCAAGCTCGGGGCGATTATGGACTTCGATCATGAGGCCGTCCGCGCCAACCGCAATCCCGGCCCGGGCGAGCGGCGTCACCATATAAGCGGTACCGGTGCCATGCGAGGGATCCACGATTATCGGCAAATGCGAAATGCGGCGAATCGCCGGTACCGCGGCAAGGTCGAGCGTGTTACGTGTGTGCTGCGCGAATGTGCGCACACCTCGCTCGCAAAGGATGACGTTATAGTTGCCTTCCGCCATGATGTATTCGGCTGCGAGCAACCATTCCTCGAGCGTTGCAGCCATCCCACGCTTCAACAGCACGGGCACCTTTGAACGGCCAGCGCGTTTAAGAAGCGAAAAGTTTTGCATGTTGCGAGCGCCGATTTGAATCACGTCGCCGTACTTTTCAATAAGATCGACATGAGACTCTTCTACTGCTTCGGTGACGATCTTTACTCCGAACGTGTCGCGAATTTCCGTCAAGATCTGCCACGCCTTGTCGCCCAAGCCCTGAAATGTGTAAGGCGAAGTGCGCGGCTTCCACACGCCGCCGCGGAAAAAGCGCGCCCCGCTCTTCTGCACCGTTTTGGCCACAGCAAATGCCTGTTCCCGGCTCTCAATCGCGCACGGCCCAGCGATAATGGCCAACTCGCTGCCACCGATCGTCGCCCCGCCGACGCGCACAACCGTTTTATCAGGACGCAGATCGAGGGTGACCAGCTTGTAAGGTTTGGTGACGCGAATGACTTCCGCGACGCCTGGCAGGTTTTCGAAACGCCTGCCGTCGATGGGACCTTCGTTCCCGGTGATACCGATCGCGGTGCGCGTCGCTCCGGGCATCGGGTGAGCGCGAAGACCGATCTCAGTAATGAGATCAACCACTGCATCGATTTCATGCGCAGTGGCGCGTGGTTTCATCACGATTAACATATGCTTACAAGGGTTTGGGTTAGTTCATTTGCGCAAAGACAAGATCTCTCTTTTGAACGAGAGAAATATCAGCGCACCGTTGAGAAACGGTCGCTTTTTACCACCACCATGCCGGCGCTGATGCAAAGGCGAGCCGCCTGCGATTCGTCATCTCTACCGGATGAAATTTGTCGGCGCTCATTACCGACACATTATAATCTCAGTTGGGTTTGTGTCGACTAAGAAAATCTATGGGTCGAAAACTTTGATTCTCTAGCGACCGTGTGCGGCCTTGCGTTCCTTGTCTCCAAGCTCCCGCGTTCGGTCTGTTGTATCGACGTAGAGTTTCTCCGTCATCTTGGCTAATGTGGCTTCCGGCAAGAGACGCCGGGAGAAAGCAATGATTTTGTTCGCGACCCCCGGAACAGCGACACGCTCGCCGGCCATCAACGCTTCGTATCCGGCTTTGGCTACGTCTTGCGGCGCCATCACATTTGTTTTTTGAAACAGGCGGGCGCCAACCATTCCGGACTTTTCAAAGAAATCAGTATCGGTCGGCCCGGGACATAGCGCGGTGGCAGTCACCCCGGTGTCTGCCAATTCGGTCGCGAGCGCTTCGGTGAACGAGAGCACAAATGCTTTGGAGGCGTGATAAACGGCCATCCGCGGGCCAGGCTCAAATCCTGCAACGGAGGCCACGTTTAGAATGCGTCCGCGGCGACGCTCGATCATTGCTGACAAGAACAACTTCGTCAGGCGCAAGACCGCTTCGATGTTCAACCGCACCACCGATATGTCGTCTTCGATGTCGATCTCCCAAAACTGTCCTCTGTGCGCAGACCCTGCGTTGTTTACCAGGATGTCGATGTAGATAAGGTCGCGCGCCAGTTCCTCGAAAATCTCCTGCGGCGAGTCGGATTTCTCCAGGTTCTTGGCGATTGTTCTCACCGACGGTGCTCCAGTGGTTTTCAATTCCGACGCAATCTCCTGAAGCTCCGCTGCGACCGGAGCAACGAGTACCATTGGATGTCCGTGCCTGGCGAATTCCTTCGCGAGGTGCAATCCGATGCCACTGCTGGCTCCGGTAATCAGAGCAGTTTCTGTGATCACTGCCGTCTCCGATTTTATGGGGCGCGAGGCAGACCGCTTTTGCGCACTGGCCGCGCTGGAACCATGCTCCAAAACATTTAATGAACTCATCCCTCTGACCTCCCATTTAATGAATCGTTAACCGCGAACGATGCGGTGGTTGATTTGCATCATCATTTTTCTGGAGAGGTAACTTTTTCGTTACGAAAATCCGGGCATGCGACGCGAGCACGACGCGACCGTTGCTATTATGTCTGGCGATATTTGGTAGCAATGCTCGCGAAAATTAAACGAGCCTTCTCACTCTCAATCCTTGCCTTCGGATTCGTCGCTGCACCCGTCTTTGCCATCGAAGTCACCGAACCGGCCGGCGCGGCGCACGGATTTCCTGGGTTATGCGATATCAATGGAAAAAAGCTTGCCGATGGCGAATTCAGGCAATGGGTGGAAGATAAACGGCTTCACATCGTCATTACATACAAGTTTCCTGACGGCCAGGTATTTGAGGAGAATGCGCTCTTCCGGCAGCATCCAGAGTTGGCGCAGGAGAAATGGTCGTGGAGAGAGACAAAAAACGGGAAGCTCTCGCGCGAATTCACCGCGGATTTTTTGGCCAAAACGGCTACTGCGTTGACGCATGAAAACAATACGCCCAAGCGGTGGCCTCGTTCAGCAGCGGGGTATGCGTCGCGGAACGCGAAAGCCTCATGTGACCTACGCCCTCAGTGCTGAGGCTGAATCCATTTTTCCAAAGGCCTACGGTCTGCTCTTAAATCATCTAGTCACGGTCATTTCAAAACGGCTTCCCTCTCGCGCATTGCGAGCCACCATGCGCAACGTCGGCCGGGCTTTGGCGGAAGGTCACCTCGAGCGCCTAAAGGGGCGAAGTCGTCGCGACCGAATCAAAGCAGCTATCGATGCCCTCAACGAGCTCGGTGGGTCGGCGAAATTCGAAGAAAATGAAGGCAAGCAATTCATTTACGGTCGAAACGGATGCCCGCTTGCGGCAGTAACTGCCAGCCGCCCCGAGGCATGTTTAATAGTTCAGTCGCTAGTTTCCAAGCTTGTCGGCATGCGGGCAAAAAAATGCTGCGAGTATGGAGAGACGCCACGGTGCTGTTTTGAATTGGGCCGTAAATAAAACGAATACGACAGCGATTCAGTGCTGACACGGCCAGCTTCTTCAGGTTTGACGTTGCGCGAAGCGTGACTTTCGCCCTGCTAAGGCGTGGCGCGAGATATGATCGCGGGTTACCAGCAAAGCATGAAAAGTGTACCTCTTTCTCTAAGCGCATCACACGCGCTTCGCCTTCATGGCGCGCGATTCTTATGTGATGCAGAGGAGGAGATCTTATGGCTGAGCCATCAAGCGAGTTGGAGGGCCCTGATTTCGAAAAGGGATGCAAGATCGACAAATTGGCGGACGGGGAAATGCTTTTGGGACACGCATTTGGAGAAGCAATTCTGGCAGCCAGACGCGGCGAAGAAATTTTCGCTATTGGCGCGACTTGCACGCATTACGGCGGGCCACTGGCAAAGGGTTTGATGGTGGATTGCACGGTGCGCTGTCCGTGGCACCACGCTCGCTTTGATCTGCGCACTGGCGAAGCAATAGGCGCGCCGGCGTTGAGCGACGTTTCGTGCTGGAAAATCGAGAAACGCGGCAACCGTTTTTTCATAACTGGCAAGATAGACAAGAAGCCGACGCGCAAACCGAAAAGCTCGTCGTCGAGTGTGGTGATCGTCGGTGCGGGCGCAGCTGGCAGTGCCGCGGCGGAAATGTTGCGGCGCGAAGGTTACGAGGGGCCGATCACGTTGATCAGCGCAGATGAATTTTTGCCTTACGATCGCCCAAATCTTTCCAAAGATTATCTCGCGGGCACAGCTCCGGAGGAATGGATTCCGCTTCGATCGACAGATTTTTATCGCGAACAAGAAATCGACCTCCTCACAAATACTTCGGTCACTGCGATCGATCCGAAAGCAAGACGGATGGCGCTTTCGGATCGACGTTCGTTAGGTTATGGCGCGTTATTGCTTGCTACCGGCGCTGATCCCGTGCGGCTGGAAATTCCGGGAGGCGGGTTGCCACATGTTTGTTATTTGCGAACTCTGGCGGATAGCCGGCGGATCATTGACAAGGCGAAAGACGCGAAGCGCGCAGTGGTGATCGGCGCGAGCTTCATCGGGTTGGAAGTGGCCGCGTCGCTGCGGGAGCGCAAAGTCGAAGTGGAGGTCGTCGGAAAAGGTCCGCTACCGTTGGAAAAGGTTCTGGGACACGAACTGGGAAATCTGATTCGCGAAACGCACGAAGCGCATGGCGTAAGGTTTCATCTTGGTCGAACGCCTGCCGCCATTCGAAATCGACAGGTGCAGCTCGATGACGGAACAATTCTGGAGGCCGACTTGGTCGTCGTCGGCGTCGGTGTGCGACCGAACACTGGGCTTGTTGAAAAAGCAGGGATCGCGACGGATGACGGCGTTTTAGTCAACGAATATTTGGAGACGAACGTGCCGGGGATTTTTGCTGCAGGCGACATCGCACGCTGGCCGGACCCGCGCGCAGGTCGCATCCGGGTGGAGCACTGGGTCGTCGCTCAACGACAGGGCCAGACTGCCGCGCGCAACATCCTCGGAGCACGCGAGCGCTTGGAGGCGCCGCCATTTTTTTGGAGCAATCATTTTGATCTGCATATCCGCTACGTCGGCCATGGGAGTGGCGACGATGAGGTGAACGTGTCGGGAGACCTGAAAGCGAAAGACGCCTCCGTGATTTTCCGGTCGCGAGGCAAGACCACGGCCGTGGCGAGCATGGGTCGCGACCTGGAAAGCCTCAAAGCCGAACTGGCGCTGGAACGCGACGATGAATTTCACGTGTTGTGATTTCATCGTCATGACGCCGGCACGCTCGCGCATCATACTTGGTGCCGATGGCCTTCGGCGTCGTATTCATAAGTCTTGCCGTCTTCTTCGTCCCTGGTGGTCTTGTGTGAGCCGTCGCAGAACGGCTGGTTCTTCGACAGGCCGCACATGCAAATCCAAACCGATTCCTGCTGCGGTTTGATTTCGAAAGGACGTTTGTCTGATTTCAAAACTTTGCGCACAGCGACGAAATTACCCTTGGCTTCAACTATGGCAAGGTAGGCGTTCACCGGTCGCGCCGAACAAATTGGACGGACGGTCTGGCGGTTCGTCCCTACCACAAAACCACGCTTCACAACGTTGGCTGGCTTCGACTAACTTCGGCATATGCATGCCCACAAACGTTCTTTTCTCTCACACTTCCTCTTGCTCCTGATCTTATCCCCATCACCGACGATCGCCGCAACAAAGTCGCCAGTTCAGGAGCGCGCAGATCGTTTTCTGGCACTTGCGAACGCGGGTTATCAGGCGCTCTACCGCGTAAACAGCGAGGCGCAATGGGTCGCCGTCACGGATGTGACGCCGGAACACGATGCTGCGGCGGAAGCGACCGGCAAGGCTTACGCTGCGTTTAACGGGAACACGGCCATCATCAATCAGACGAGCGAACTGCTCACGCATGAGAAAGAACTGAGCGAGCTAACCGTTCGCCAGTTGAAGCAGCTCCTGCTAAACGCGGCCGAAGGCCCGATGACGAATCCGGATCTCGTCGCGAAGCGCGTTGCGGCGGAGACAAAGCAGGCATCGCTCATGAACGGGTTTGAATTCAAACTCAACGGGCAGAAGACCACTGCGAACCAAATCGACGACAAACTGGAGAAGAGCACCGATCTCGCCGAGCGCAAAGCAGTCTGGGAAACATCGAAAGAAATCGGGCCTGCGCTCAAGGAGAACCTCGTCAAATTGCGCGGTCTGCGAAACGGCGTCGCGAAAGAGATGAAGTACCCGGATTACTTCGCGCTCGAAGTCGCCGCGTATGGAATGACCACTGATGAGATGCTGAAGATGCTGGAGGACTGGATGGCCACACTGCGCCCGCTTTATCTGCAGCTGCATACGTGGGCGAAATACAAGCTAGCCGAAAAGTTTCATCAGCCTGTGCCAAAGAAAATTCCCGCGCACTGGATCGGCAATCGCTGGGCGCAAGAGTGGCCGGGCCTCGTTGAAGCAGCCAACATCGACAAATACTTCGAAGGCCGAAAACCGGAATGGATCGTCAGAACCGCGGAACAGTTTTACACTGGGCTTGGTTTTCCGTCGTTGCCGGACAGTTTCTGGCAAAAATCAGATTTGTATCCGGTGCCGCCTAACGAGAAACGCAAAAAGAACACGCACGCGTCATGCTGGCATGTCGATCTCGAGCACGACATTCGTTCACTGCAAAGCATCGAGCCGAACGCGCGCTGGTTTTTCACTGCGCATCACGAGCTCGGGCACGGCCATTATTTCATGGCTTACACACGCCCGGAAGTTCCATATTTGTTGCGGATTGGTGCGGCGCCGGGATTTCACGAAGGCGTCGGCGAATTAATCTCCCTCGCTTCGAGTCAGGTGCCATACTTGCAATCGCGCGGTGTTTTGCCTAACGATTTCAAAGCGGACAAGACTGCCTTCCTGCTTGATGACGCGCTTTCGCGCTCGATCCCGTTCATTTATTTCTCCTGCGGCACCATGCCGCATTGGGAAGCCGACATCTACGCGCATAATCTTCCGCCTAACGAATGGAACGCGCGCTGGTGGAAATACGTGAGTGATTTTCAGGGTGTCGAGCCGCCTTCACCACGTGGTGAAGAATTGTGTGATGCCGCGACTAAGACGCACATTAATGACAACCCGGCTTATTACTACAATTATGCGTTCGCGACCGTGTTTAAGTTTCAACTGCACGATTACATCGCGCGCAAAATTCTGCATCAACCACCGCAGTCATGTAATTACGCAGACAACAAAGAAGTCGGCACGTGGTTGAATAACATTCTTAAAAAAGGCGCCACTGAGGATTGGCGCAAAGTCCTGAAAGAAGCCACAGGCGAAGACATCTCCACGCGCGCGATGATGGATTACTTCAAGCCGCTCATGACCTGGCTGGAAGAACAAAACAAAGGCCGCCAGATCGGTTGGGAATGAGTCATCCTCGTCGACGCCATCCTCTACTGCTCGGGCGTCGCATTAAGGTGAGGAAGACCATCGGTAGGAACAGAGTAGATGTCGATTTTTTCTTCGCCGCTATGTTGGTAGCGCACACATGAATTCGCCATCCCCGCAACGTCGCCTTGCCGCGATCGCGTTTACTGACTTCGTCGGCTATAGCGCGATTGCGCAGCGCGACGATCCGTTAGCGTTGGAGCTGTTAGAGGAGCATCGCGAGATTCTGCGGCCGTTGTTCGCGCGGTTCGGTGGCCAGGAGATTAAAACGATTGGCGACGCCTTCATGGTGGAATTTTCCAGCGCACTCGATGCGGCAAACTGCGCAGTGGAAATTCAGCGTACGCTGGCGAAGCGCAATCATGATGTCGCGACCGGCCGGCAAATTGAAGTCCGCATTGGCATTCACATCGGCGACGTGATGCACCGCGACCGCGATGTTTACGGCGACGGCGTGAACATTGCTTCTCGCATTCAACCGCTGGCCGCGCCTGGCGGGATCTGCATTTCGCAGGATGTCGAGCGGCAAATCCGCAACACGTTCACGCCGCGCCTGGAAAAGCTGGGCCCAACGGAGTTGAAAAACATTCAACTGCCACTGGATTTATTTCGTGTCGTTTTGCCGTGGGAAAAACCAAAACGCATCGTTGCAAGCACACGCCGGCCGCAATCTCGCACCGTTTGGATGTCGATCTTAAGTCTGTCGATCTTGCTGCTCGCAATCGGTGTCTGGTTTTTCCGCGCACATCCGCATACCGCGCCGGCATCCAAATCCGTAGCGGTATTGCCGTTCGTCAACATGAGTGCCGAGAAGGAGAACGAATACTTGAGCGATGGTATCACCGAGGACCTCTGCACGGCGCTCACTCAAGTCAAAGGATTACACGTACCGGCCCGGACCTCATCGTTTGCGTTCAAAGGGAAAACCGAGGACATCCGCAAAATTGGCGAGCAACTAAATGTGGCGACGGTGCTTGAGGGTAGCGTCAGCAAAGCCGGCAACAAACTGCGTGTCAGCGCCCAATTGAGCAGTGTAGCCGATGGCTTTCACTTGTGGGCGGCAACCTATGATCGGGAAATGACCGACATTCTCGAGATCCGGAGCGACATTTCTCGCCATGTCGTTGAGGCGCTGAAAGTCCAGCTTGGCATCGAAGAAACAGAGCGCTTGGCCAAGAAACCCACCGAGAATACCCAAGCTTACGAGAATTATCTGTTGGGCCGGTTCGAATTGAACAAGTTTACCGACGAGGGATTTGGCAAGAGCGTCCAGCATTTCCAACAGGCGATCGCTTTGGATCCAAAGTTCGCGCTCGCCTACGCGAGCTTAGCGGAAGCCTACAACATGATTGGTTATTGGGGATACCTTCCACCCAAGGAAGCCTTTCCCGAAGCGAAGCGAGCGGCACAGAACGCATTGATGATTGACCCTGATCTAGCCGAAGCCCATGGTGCGCTCGCCTACACAGAATTTCAATACGAGTGGAGATTTGACGAAGCTGAAACGGAATTTAGAGAAGCCATCCGGCTCAACCCAAATTCGGTGAGCGCACGTGTCCGGTTCGCGGAGTATCTTTCCGACTTTCAACGCGCCCGGGAGGCTCACGAACAATTGGAACGGGCAAGCGTGTTGGATCCGCTTTCCGTTGAGGTCAGTTTCTTTTTCGCAGGGCAGTTATTCTTCACGCGCGATTTCGACCGCGCCATACAGGAGCTCCAGAAAACCATCTCGATGGATCCAAATAATGCATGGGTCTATCATTTCCTGGCCGCGTTGTTCTATCAAAAGAGGATGCCGGCCCAAGCTTTTGCCGCCAACGAAAAAGGCGACGGTCTGGAAGGCGTATTTAGCGACGCAGAAATGGATGAGATGAGAAAGGCGTACGAAACTGCTGGCCTATCAGCGTATTTCCGAAAAGAAAATGAACTCCGGCAAAAACGCCTGGCGGAAGGGAAATATCAATCGCCATTAAACATCGCCTTGAATTATGCGATCGCGGGCGACGATTCAGAAGCGCTGGATTGGCTCGAAAGAGCGGTGGAGGAGCGTACTCCATGGTTGCCGGAATTGAAGGTCGATCCCAACTGGGACCCTGTGCGTTCGCAACCGCGCTTCATCGCGATCATGAAAAAGATCGGCTTGGAAAAGTGACCGACGCGGGCCGAGTTCTTGTTATTACAGGCGCGGGCGTTTCGGCTGAGAGTGGCATCCCAACGTTTCGCGGCGAGGATGGTTACTGGAGGAACCTGGACCCAGCGAAGCTCGCGACACCGGAGGCCTTCGCGCGCGATCCAAAGTTGGTTTGGGAATGGTATCGCGAACGGCGGCAGTGCATCCGCAACGCGCAACCGAATGCAGCGCACGCGGCGATTGCTAAACTGGCCCAACGCGCAGGCGACCTCCTGCTCGTAACGCAGAATGTGGACGACCTGCACGCGCGCGCAGGACTGCCAAAGGAAAAGATGGTGCAAATTCATGGGGACATCTTCCTAAGTAGGTGTTCCCGCTGCGACTGGAGGGCGGAGCTCTGCGACGCCGAGGAACGGGGCACGCGCAACAACAGCGGGCTCGCAGGAGCTCGCCCCTCCACCGGGCCAAATGAACACGAGATACAACAGACGGATCTGCCTTACTGTGCAAGATGCCACGCACTCATGCGTCCCGGCGTTGTATGGTTCGGGGAACAACTGCCTTGGGACGAAGTGCGGCGAGTTGAAGATTATCTCGGTCGCGGAGCTTGCGACCTCGTGATTGTCGCTGGCACAACGGCAACGTTCGGATACATCATCGACTGGGCATTGCGAGCCAGCACTGATGGCGGTCAACTGATTGAAGTGAATCCTGATGAAACGCCGGTTTCAACATTTGCGACGCAGCGAATCCACGAGCCGGCTGCGATCGCTTTGCCGCGCCTCATCGATCAAATTTGTAATCCTTAGTCATTACCAAATATCATAGCGAGCACTGACGTGTTGCGCCGCGCTCAGATCGAGCGGAAGCCACTCCGATATGCTTTCTGTGGTGCTAGACTCCGCGTGTACTCTCTTCGGCAGGCGCCTCGTTTTGTCGCCGATCGAGGTATCCCTGCAAAATCATTTGCGCCGCGACTTGATCCACATAGCCACGGGTCTGGTGCGTCTTCTTGCCGGCGTCGCGGAGGGCTCGTTCCGCTGCGACGGTGCTTAGCCGTTCGTCCCACGTGACGACCGGGCAGCGGAGAATCGCCCGCAGTTTTTCCACAAACTGGAGGGCGTCGTTTGCGGCAAGGCCAATCGCGCCGTTCATCTGACGCGGAATTCCAACCACCACATGATCGACTTTCTTTTCCCGGACAATTTCCGCCACTCGCGACGTCGTTTGCGCGTCTGCTCGGATCGTTTCCAGTGGATGGGCCAGTAAGTGCAATTCGTCCGAGATGGCCACCCCGATGCGGGCCCGGCCAAAATCGAGGGCCAAGATCGGACGTTTAGCCTTAGTCATTGCAGTTCCGGCGGAAGTCTCCCGATCAAGTCTTTGATCTTTTCGGCTTGATGACGATGACAAACCAAAACTGCATCACCGGTTCGCACCACAATGAGATTGTGAACTCCAAGCAGGGCGATCGTCGTGTCCTCCTCATCGAAAATGATGTTATTGGTGGAATTGAGCGCAGCGATCGGGCAGTTTGCGGCGTTTCCCTCGGGATCGCTCTTAAAATATCTCGCGACCGCTCTCCAACTTCCGATGTCGTCCCAGTCGAAGCTGGCTTCGACCACAAGGACCCGGTCCGCTTTTTCCATGATCGCGTAATCGAATGAGATCTGCGGCAGTTTGCTGAAACGTTCGCGCAAAACCTTCGCAAAATTTCCCGGCGCGCAAAGTTGTGAAATGAAATCCGCCAGCTTTGGCGCGTGGCGGTTGAATTCTCCGAGCACTGTGGGCACGGACCAGACGAACATCCCTGCGTTCCAGCGGAAATTTCCCTTTCTTAAAAAAGACTCGGCGAGATCGGGGTTAGGTTTCTCGCGGAAGCGCACCACCCGGTGAATTGTTTCCTTATCGTCGCGCTTTCGTAGATGGACCGGCTCACCGTGCTCGATGTAACCAAAACCGGGACATGCCCACGTCGGTTTAATACCGATGGTGACGAGCTCGCCGGTCTCCTTGGCCGCGTCTGCAGCCAATGCCAATGTTTCTTGAAAAGCCGCACGGTCCTCGATCACGTGATCCGCCGGAAGGACGATCATCGTGGCCGCATGATCACGACCTGCCACCCAACCGGTGCCAAGGGCAACCGCGGCCGCAGTGTCACGCTTGGCCGGTTCGGCCACGATATTTTCCTTCGGCAGATCGGCAAGCAATTCACGAACTGCCGCTTCTTGCTCCGCGTTTGTCAGGATGAGAACACGTTCGCGCGGCACCAAACCCTCAAGACGCGCGACCGTTTCTTCCAGAAGAGTTTTGTCAGAGATCAGTTGAAGCAGTTGCTTAGGCCGGGCCCGGCGGCTCAGCGGCCAGAAACGTTCACCGCTCCCGCCAGCGAGAATCAGCGCGTAGATCGGATTGGGCATGTCAATGGAAAAGATGCACGCACACTGGATCTCCCAGGCTGCGAAGATTTTCCCATTTCTTTTTTTGAAACGAGACGTATATGGTAGGCGATGTCTCTTCCGATATCCATTTCAAAAACTGCCGAACAGCTCCCGGTTGATCCATTCCTCTTTCTAACGCGCGGCGCCATTGGCGTCGGCTTGGGAATATTGATGGCGGACAAAATCAAGCCTCCGCTTCGCCAGGCGGCAGCGATTGCCCTGGTCGCGATCGGAGCGTTGGCTGCTACGCCGTGGCTGGTGAAAATCACAGTCGGACAGATTCATCGGCCGGAATCGGAGTGGGGAAGCCGCGCGCGGCTGCGCTCCATTCGTGGAGATCCTGGTTATAGCTCCGACAACGACATTTATTGACAGCCCATAGAGGCGCATGCCGGAAGCCGGCGCTCAGAACCGCCACTACAGCTTGATTCAAGCTGCTCCGCAGATTAAGCGTGCTTCGCGGCATGTCTCGTATATCGACATCTTCCAGCAGCGAAGTTTTGCGTGCGCACTGCGCCGCGATTGCCAAGGAAGAGGCGGTTCTTCGCGAGGGCGGTGGCAAAGCTGGCCACGAACGTCAACGAAAGATGGGCCGGTTGCCTGTGCGCGAGCGGCTCAGTCTTTTACTCGACAAGAATTCGCCCTTTTTCGAGATCGGTCTCTGGGCTGCCTACAAAATGTACGAGCAATGGGGGAAGATCCCGGCAGCAGGCGTGGTCGCTGGCATCGGCAATGTCGAGGGCGTTCCGTGCATGATTATCGCCAACGATGCAACCGTAAAGGCTGGCGCCTTCTTTCCACAAACAACCAAGAAAGTAATTCACGCCCAGCGTATCGCCTTTGAATGCTCATTACCCATCGTTTACCTGGTCGATTCTGCAGGCGTGTTTCTGCCGATGCAGGACGAAATTTTTCCGGATGAAGATGACTTCGGCCGCATCTTTCGCAACAACTCGGTTATTTCCGCCGCGGGCATTCCTCAATTCGCCGCCATCATGGGCAATTGCGTTGCCGGTGGCGCATACCTTCCGGTTTTGTGCGACAAGATTTTGATGACGAAGGGAAGCGGCCTGTACCTCGCAGGCCCTTCGCTGGTCAAAGCCGCTATCGGACAAATTGTCGATGCGGAAGAGCTAGGCGGCGCACAAATGCACGCCGAGATCAGCGGGACGGTTGATTTTTATGAAAAGGACGACCCGTCTTGTCTGAAGCGCCTTCGTTCGCTCATTGCGTTACTGCCCGAAGCAAAAGAACCTGAAGCGTCCCGTGTGCCAAAGGAAACAGCGAAGCCGGCGAAGAATCCGGATGGTATCTATGATTTGATCAGCTTCGACGGGCAAAAGCAGTACGACGTGCGCGATCTGCTCGCGACAGTTGTCGATGCAAACTCAGGCGACGAATACAAAGCTGATTATGGCAAGACAATCGTGACTGCGTATGCCCACATCGGTGGACGACCCGTGGGCATCGTGGCAAATCAGCGTCTTCAGGTCCGGACGAAAAAAGAGGGCATCCAGATGGGCGGCGTCATTTATTCCGATAGCGCCGATAAAGCGGCGCGTTTCGTGATGGACTGCAACCAAACGAGTTTGCCGATCATCTTTTTTCAGGACGTCACAGGATTCATGGTCGGACGCGATGCTGAAGAGAGTGGGATCATTCGCAGCGGCGCGAAGCTGGTGAATGCCGTCAGCAATTCTGTGGTGCCGAAAATCACGGTAGTCGTCGGTGGATCATTCGGTGCTGGCAACTACGCGATGTGTGGAAAAGCCTACGACCCGCGATTCATCGTTGCGTGGCCAACTGCTCGCTATGCTGTGATGGGCGCCGCTCAGGCGTCCGATACTGTCTTTGCGATTCTCGCCCGTGCGCGCGAGCGGGGGGACAAAAAGGCGACGCATGACGAACTCGAAGAACTCCGCGCAAAAGTGAAACAGAGTTACGAAGAACAAACCGACATCCGCTACGGCGCTGCGCACGGGTGGGTGGACGCGATCATTCAGCCGCACGAAACCCGAAACATTCTCGCCCAGGTGCTGCCATATGTGTCGCGTCCGACGCCTAAAGGACACTTCCACACCGGCGTCATCCAGGTCTAGTCGATTCAAGGATTTAACGAATCCATGCCCGTCGTTCTCGTCGAAAAACAAACTCCGCAAATCAGAGCCATTGTGCTTAACCGACCGGAACGGCGTAATGCGTTGACGCTCGAGCTGCTCAACGAACTGAACGCTGCGATCAAAGTTGCCTCGGAGCAACCGCAGGAGCGTGTACTGATTTTGCGCGGAGCAGGTGCGGCGTTCTGCACCGGTCTGGATTTAAAAGAAGCCGCCGACCAGACCAAAACGCATGCGACCGCAGCGATGGTTGCCAAGACTTTGATCACGCTGAGCCAAACGCGTCTCATCACAATCGCCGCGGTTCATGGTGCGGCGGTGGCCGGCGGGGCAGGGATCATGTCAGCATGCGATTTCGTCATCGCGGCAGAGGGAACGAAAATTGGCTATCCGGAAGTGCGTCGCGGGTTGGTAGCCGGTCTAGTCATGACATTTTTGCGCCGACAAGTTGGCGAACGAAACATGCGCGAGTTGCTGCTCGGCTCCGAATTGATCGACGCCAACCGCGCAAAGGAAATTGGTCTGGTCAACCGCGTTGTTGCTCGGAATGATTTGATCAACGAAGCGCAAAAGGTTGCCGATTCCGTACTGCAAGGAGCGCCGGGGGCGCTGGCGCAAACGAAACGGCTGATCGACGAACTTTGGTGGCGTTCGGTGAAAGACGATGTCGATCTTGCGCTTAAGTATCACCTGCAAGCGCGGGAATCGAGTGAAGCGCGCGAAGGCATCGCCGCCTTTAACGAAAAACGGAAACCGAACTGGGTACCGTAGACGCGTATCGCTTCGCCCGTAGTTCCCAATTTCCAAGGCCTGCAACAGCGCGTGTCCTCGTGCGCAATCTTGTAGCCACATCCCTGTGTGGCGTTTAAACAAGAAGTGCCGACGAAAAAATGAGCGCACAATCAAAACGCCATTGGCAGCCTAAAGCTCGATGGGGCGTACCGGCAGCGTGGCTCACTCTTTGCGCGGTTTGGAGCTCGACCTGGCTCGTGATCAAGATCGGATTGCGCGATCTGCCTCCGATTTCCTACGCAGGAATCCGTTTTCTCATCGCGATTATTGTTCTTCTCGCAGTATCGTACGGGCGAGTGCGCTTGTTGCCGCGGCGCGCGTTGGATTACGCTGTACTCGCATTCACTGGCGTGTTGATGTTTGCGGTAAACTACGGGCTACTGTTCTGGGGTGAACTATACGTTTCGTCCGGTCTGGCAGCCGTGTTGCAAGCCACCATCCCAATCTTCGGTATGCTATTCGCGCATCTGATGCTGCCCGACGAACCGCTGCGACTGCACAAACTCACGGGTGCGCTGCTGGCGCTTGGCGGCGTGACGATGATCTGCGGGCGGCTGCTCGGGTTCAACGGCCTCATGGCGTTCTGGGCCGGACTCGGGATCGTGTTCGGAGCTGCGGGCGCAGCGTTCTCCAACGTGCTGCTTAAAGTGCGCAGCATCCAATTGCCCCCGGCGATGATGGCCGCCTGGCAAATGATCTTCGGGGCGACACCGTTGCTCGTAATCGGATTCATCATGGAGGGAAATCCGTTGCACTTTCATTGGAGCGCGCTCTCGATCTTTTGTTTATTTTACCTGGCCGTGATCGGCTCGGCGCTCACGTTTTTACTGCTCTATTGGCTGCTGCCGCGAATGACTGTAGCGAGGCTACAAGCGATCTCGCTCATCACGCCGCCAGGTGCTGTCGCGTTAGGATGGGCGATCGGCGGCGAAAAGTTTTCTTTGTGGTCGCTTTTCGGGGCGTGTTTCGTGCTCGCCGGCGTGTGGATGATTTTCCGAAAAGGAGAGGCGCACGAGGCACGAGCCAAAATCCGCAGGCCGGAGATCTCTTTGCCGCGAACATGAATTCCGGACAGGAAAAACGCTTTCTTCCCGGCGTTTTGGACATTGCTTTGCAAAGGTAATTCCCATCAAATCGCGATTGGTCGGGTAGCAAAACGCAGCTAAGATGATTTTCACAGCGCCGATGTGGCGAAATGGCAGACGCAACGGACTTAAAATCCGTTCTCGCGAAAAGCGAGGTATGGGTTCGAATCCCATCATCGGCACCTCTGAAAAGCCAATTTGCGAGGGAAAAATCGGGCAAATTGACCAATCTTCGGTTACGCACGGTTCCGCAACGAAAAGCACGAAAGCGAAGCCTATTTGACAAGTATTCGCCAAGTGTGGACAGCGGAAGCTTAGAATGGCGCCGCGTCGGCGCTTTTTGATATTGGTGGACACTTTCCGCCAATCCAACGCGATGAAGCAGGCAATGTGATCGCGACGCACGAGCACGCTGGCGAACTCAAAGAGCCGTAGGCTTGCTTTTTTTTGTCGCGCCGGTCGTCTGTTCCCGATAACTTCGTCGCAGATCGAAGAGAACGAAGAAAACCGATGGCGCCTCGCGCCGCACAATGGAGCGAACCGACTCGACGGGAGACTCGATGCGC
>QHPD01000117.1 GCA_003218975.1 Verrucomicrobiota bacterium | reverse complement strand
GCAGGCTTCGTCGTTTACGGAAAAGTCCTGCGCGCGGTGCACGCCGACAACGTGCGCATCACCCTTGTATCTGTTTAAGGCTCGCAGCGCGCCTGCCGCCGGCGATATTGCAAACGTGTTTATCAACTCGCCCCACCAGGACAACGACGGCGAGTATTTCTACGGCGTACTCCCCGCTCCTTCCCGACCTGCCAAATTGACCCTGCCACGACTTAGAACTGAATCACGGCTGCAAGGTTACAAGGCATAAATGCTGCAGGGTTGCAAAGAGATGGCCGGGGCCTAGGGCGTATGAAGGCGCGCGCACCGGCCCCGCCCACAGAATCCTAGAGCCCTCGTCTGCCTTGAATCAGGTTAATGACCAGGATGACGACGGCAACTACGAGCAGGAGATGGATCAAACCGCCGCCAACGTGGCCGATGAAGCCGAGAAGCCAGAGCACGACCAGGATGACAATTATAGTCCAAAGCATGGGTATTCCTTTCGATTGAGTTAAACTTTCGTCGGCCAATTTATCCAGCCGTTTATCTACTCGCCAAGCTTTTTCAGAACATCGAGTCGAACAGTTCTCCTTCCCTGCACCCCACCATCGTGCAATCGGTTACGCAAGGTTCTACAGCCGTTCACACGATGCTGTGATTCACGTTTTCGATGAAGCGGGTAACGCGATCGAGACGCACAAGCATGTCGGCGATTTCCGCGAGTTCTAAAGCGTCGTTCCACTCACAAAAAATTTGGGCGGCCATCCCCAAAAGGAAGAAAGAGAATAGCCGCCCTTCAACTCCTCAGCATTTCTGCCAGGGCCTCGCCATTCCCCTGAAGCGACGCCTTGGCTGAGCGAAGAGTATTTGACCGCGCCTGTGGGTGGCAAGAAAAATCGCCAACGCAATTAGCTACGCGAAGTTTCGCAGCCGTTCACATCACGCAGTGATTCGCGTTTACGATGAGGCGGGCAGCGTGATCGAGGCGCACGGGTACGCGGGCGAGCTTTCGCTCAGGGGACATTCGTATTTTCGATTTCAACTGGAATGATTTGCATTATGTTGTCCTCGTAATCGAATGTTATTGACGAAATCACCATGTCGAAACCCCATGATTCAGAGTTCATTGGCCGCCGAAATTTTCTCAAGCGAGCAACATTCGTTGGTGCTGCCGTCGTGACGCCAGAATTGGCGGTGAACGCGCAGCGACCTTCAAGAAATCCGGTGACACAGATACCCGATGAATTGACTGCCGATGAGGTTCGCAACCTGCTGAAGCTCGAGCCGCACGCCACGTGCGGATTCGTGCGGGTGACGTTCATGAGCAAGGAGAGGATTGCGCCAGGGGGATTGCCCGCGCCATTCGCTGCTGGGCGGCCTGCTGGCTCCGCGCTCTATTTCATGGTAACGCCGGGCGCACCCGTTCGGCTGCATCGTATCCACAACGACCAGCTCTATCATTATTATCTTGGTGATCCACTCGAAGTGCTAATGCTGCGCGTCGATGGCACGACCGAGCACGTTGTGGTTGGGCCCGACCTACGCAGCGGGCAATTGCTGCAGCTCCTGATTCCCGGTAATACGTTCCACACCGCGCGTGTGATCGGACGTCACCGCTGGTTCCTCGGTGCGAGCACCGAATGGCCGGGCGTAGAGCCGGTCGATGTCGAGATTGGCAACGTCGATGCGTTGGCGGCGAAATATCCGCAGGTTGCCGACGATCTTCGCACCTTCCCCGTGCCCGTCAAAGAGTAGGACGGCGAGCGCGAACGCTTGCTGAATCCCGCTCCACCTCGATAGTTTTCCCTCGCTGTTGGGCGACACGGGGGCGCGGCAGAAGCTAATCTTCATATCGTTCAACCCTGACTTTTGGGGACAGCAGTGGACTCTCCGAAAATCATCAGGGGCAAAACGGGTGGAACCTCGCAGCTGTTACCGTCTGGTTAGGCTGAGACGGTTCCGCTGGTGAGTGGATGCAGCGAGTGGCAAGTGGAGTGGTCAAGTGAAATGGGCAAACATGACCAGCCGAAAACCACTAAAACTGGCAAACCAATGTTCTCCTCACCTTTACGAAGTGCTCCCGCGCAGCGACAAACGCGGCGTCCATCTAATCTCCGATGTGCTGCCATTCGGTCGTCTGTGGTATGGCGAGCCGAATGCAATCAGCAATGCAATCGGCTACGCAAAGTTTTCCAGCCGGTCACATCACGCTGTGACTAGCGTTTATGATGAAGCTGGAAAACTTGTCGAAACGCACGAGCACACGGGCGATTTCAAAGAGCTGTAACCCAGCCCTCGCGTAGCGCACCGTCCCGACCTGAAGGGCGCAAGCGGCGATGGCGCCGCAGCCACAACTGCTGATAAGATTCTATCCTCCGGCTGGTGCCTCTTTCACGTTCGTGTGAAAGATCGCCTGCCATTCTCCTTTCTGTTTCTTCCAGACAGAGGCAGCGTTGTAGGTACCGGATTGGTCTTTCCCATCGTAGGTGCCTTCGACCTTCACCTTATACGTGCTGACAACTGTGTCGGATCCGGCGGACATGACTTTGTAATCGCTGATTGCAAACGACTTCATGTCCCATTTTTGCATATCCGCCAGTTCCTTTTGCATGTCGGAAAAGCCTTCGGCGTAGACAGCCATCAGGTTTGCCGAAAGGAGTTTCTTGAACTCGTCCGGCTTTTTGTCCTTAAAGGCTTGCCAGGCCGCCTTCTCTTTTTCCAGCATCGCGTTGTCATTTGTCGCGGCGGCCGAAATGGCGGCGGTCGCAACCAACGCAACCGTCGCGTGAGTGATCAATCTTCGCATGATGTCCTTTCGTTGAGGTTAATGGTTGAAATCATCCTGTTGCGTTCGAGGAGACGGTCAAGCACAATCTAAGAAATCGGTGCCGTTAATCCATTAACCGCTTCCAGGCAAAGTCCGTTGCCAGCCTCGAAAGCGGGTCAGCTTTTCATCCTCACGCACAACGAAACGCTTTCCGGCGCGCCGCGATGCGCATCAGCAACGAAGATTGTTCGCCCGCCAGAATCCACGGCTGATATGCAGCCCCATGTCCAAGCGGCTTTGCTGAGATTGTCAGCGATGATTTCCCAATACTTCACGAGCGGCGGACTGTGGTTCTTTTGCTCCCTACACAGCAATGACAAAATCTCGTTAGCGTACGAGCACGCGGGCGATTTCAAAGAGTGGTGAGTGCGATCATGTTTCGCTAGGGTGCCGAAACCGGCTGGCACTTGCGCCTGCCGGAGCCGAGGCTGATCTTGTTCTCGTTGAGCCGCCCTGGGCGGCACTCTAGTTTTAAGAAGGCAGGCGATTGTGAGACGAATACTTCTGGCGACCGTTCTCGCGGCGGCTGGCATCTGCTCCCCGGCGCTCGCACAAGAGCAGGTCGAAATCGAACTCATGACGTATCCGGAGATTGCGGCCGCGATGCAGAACGGGAAGACGACCGTGCTGATCTACAACGGCGGCACGGAACAGCGAGGGCCGCACGCCGTCCTTGGCGGCCACACGCTGATCGTGCGCCGCGCGAGCGTCGAGATTGCGCGGCAGCTTGGGAACGCCCTCGTCGCGCCGGTGCTTCCGTTTTCCATCGCGGGAGGACATCTCAATCCGAAGTGGCCAGGAAGCGTCAATCTGCCGGGCCCGGTGTTTTCCGCCGTCAATGAAGCTGTCGTGGACAGCATGGTCGTGAATGGATTCAAGAGCATCGTGCTGATGGGCGATCACGGTGGCGGGCAAGAGGAACTGAAAGACCTAGCCCAGCGGCTGGACAAGAAATATGCGGCGAAAGGTAGCCGCGTCTATTTCTGCGGTGACGTCTATTTCAAGACCCACGATGACGTCGATGCCTGGGTCAAGGAGCACGGCTTGCCTTTGGGGACCCACGGTGGCATAGACGATACATCACTGCTGATGTTCCTCGGCGGCGACTCGTACGTTCGCAGGGACAAGTTAGTGGCGGGCGATCCTGTCGTCGCACCAGGACAGCAGCCTGATACCACGAAGCCGCGCGTCGATAACGGTGTCACCGGCGACCCGCGACCTTCCACGCCAGAATTCGGCAAGGTGTTTTTCGATATTCAGGTCAGGAATGCTGTTGCGCAAATCCGTTCGCTGATCGGCTCTGCGCCGAAAGCGGCTCAGTAGCGGTCATTACGCCGTGGCCGTCACGAGCGCGACGTTCTGAGCAGCTCACGCCGCCTTGGCCGCGGGTCGCACCGTAGAGCACGTCGGCAGCCCAACATCGGTTTGCAGCCGACGGCTCCACCGCGTTATGTTTACATGTCGCTGCGCGGGCCAGACGCGATGCTCGCGATGACCGGAAGATCATCACAATGTCGTGAGTCATCATGTTTACGAAGTTCGACCGCGCAGCGACGAACGCGGCGTTGATCTAATTTCCGATGCGCTGCCATTTGGCAAACTCTGGTATATCGAGCCAAGTGCAGTCAGCAATGCAATCGGCTACGCGAAGTTCTACAGCCGGTCGCATGACGCGGTGATTCACGTTTACGATGAAACGGGAAACGTGATCGACACGCGCAAGCAAGCGGGGCGATTTGAAAGAATGGTAGTGGTATAACACTTCAGATTTCGAGTAAAACAATCAGCCGCCACGCGGTGAAGCGTGACGGCTGATTGTTGTTTTGCTCCAGTGCAAGTGGACGTTTGGCAGCGCGTCACTTGCGGCTTCGAGCGAGTCAGTAGAGCGGGCTGACGGCTCCGAGCAATCTAACGGCCTCCTGCGTGCCAAGCCACAAGTAGTACTCGCGGAAGCACGGCAATGCGCACCCACTAGCAAACGGACCGGAACAATCCTGCTAAAAGAAATTTTCCTGAACGTTATGGAACGATGAAGATTTTATCGGTCCACGGATCTTTTACTTTGCTGCCAGATGTGTAACCGCTTACATCGACATATCTTCCGCTTGTATCGAAGGGGCTGAAGACGTATCCGGGTTTGCCGGGGACCGACTTGGCTATCGGAAATTCCAGCTTTGTAGAGGAAGCGCGCGGCGACGGCGACGGCTTTGGTTTTGTTTGCGCCGTCTCCTTGCGACTCACCCTTTCGGCGGAGTTCTCTTCCGCCGCTGCAGATTTTCCGCGCGGCACTAAATGCACAGAAACCGGATTTGGATAGAGAGAGTTGTATGCACCGCTGGCAGCATCGACCCCTATCCCAACGAGCCCTCCGAGAACAGCATTACCCGCCATGGCCGCTCCCCCGGTTGCGGACGCTTCGCTTTCAACTTTTACGCTTTGCGGAATATAGCCCGGCTTGCTCACCGTAACCGTAAAACTATCACCACGACGACTCTTCACAAATTTCGCGGGGGTGACACCTTTTTCTCCAGAAGAAAGCATGACATTCGCTCCAGACGGCTCGCTCAACACACTAAGCTTTTCATGAACGCCGCGAGTGATGGTGGCACAAGACGTAAACAAGAAAAGTGGTAGGGACAGGAGATAGCTCGTCCTCATAAATCGTAGCCGAACAGCCGAAATGATCGAACCGGCCACCTTCCTCTGTAAAGGATCAAATCTTAATCCGGGTGGCGGACCACCAGCGCGCGCACCGCCCCCCTGTGGTGTATATATGGAGCAAGATTGTTACAAGTCAACGCTTACACACGCGCGCGGGAACGGAGCAGCTGGATCGCGAGCGTAAAGATCATCAGGCAGATTAAACTGCAACGCCGACAGGAGAGCAGGCCGCTTCAATGGCAACGGCAAGGGAATCGGTCTCTCCTGAGCGAAAGCTTGCGCGTTTCTGTGCATAGTTGATTACCTGAGCCTTTTCTCGGAGCAGGGGCTCGACGCCGGGCGCCTAAAACTCATCCGGCGATTTCGCCCATTCCCTTGGCGTCTGTGCGGTTCCTAAACGCATAGGACTAAGGTCCCATATACGGCGATATCAAAAATCTCTTAAAGAGCGAAAACTAAGACGGATTCAGTCTGATTTTACGAGAGTAGAAAGTCCCACAGTTCCCGCCTCCCGACTCTCTATCGTGCCCGCGCGAAATGTGGGACGCGAGGGCGTCTTAACAGCGGGAGCGGTCGCATGAAGGAGAGCAATGATGATCTGCGTTGGAAGATTGACCACCAGGCCAGGCGGCGTCTGCCCCTGCCGGAGTTGATGTCACGGCTAGGGCTTGGCGAACACGCGAAGAAGGTAGCGCATTGCCCATGGCATCACGATGAGCGCCCATCCTTTTCGGTGTTCGAAGGCGATGATGGCTTCTGGCACTACAAATGTTTTGTTTGTGACACGCAAGGCGGGGATGAGATCGCTTTCTTGGTGAAACATCTCGGGATTTCAAGACGCGAGGCGATCAAGCTTTACTTGGAGATGGCCGGTTTCCCTCCTAGTCGCCCTCCTAAGTCTTGTGAATATCCTCAGTCTCTTGCGTCTCGTAAGTTTCCTCCGTCTCGTCGTTCTCCTGAGTCTCCTGAGTCTCCTGAGTGTCTTGGGTATCCTATGTCCAACGGACAAGGGCTTGATGGGGAGGTAGAGAAGGAGCTTCAACGTTTGGCAGCAAGCAACGCTTGCACAGAGCGCAGCACCGCGAAGAAAAGGCTTTGGAAGCTTCTGCGTGACTTGAGAGCGGTTGATGAGCGGATTGGCCCCAAGCTCACTAAACCGCGAGTTGATGCCAGCATTCGACGAATGGCATCGGCTTTCTCAACCGTTTCTCGACCCCGCAAAGACACGCGACGGTTACCTCGCAAAGTTTTTCGCAGGGCTTGAGAAGGTTCGAGTGCCGACAGGCGACGGTGATACGATCAAGAAAGCGCTCGAAGGCGTTTGGAAACTCGCGCCTTCTGAGCTGCCGATGATACCGGGTTGTGAGAATGCGCCGGAGAGCTGGCGGAGAATCGCAGCGCTTCATCGTGAGTTATCTCGCTTATGTGGGAACGGGATATATTTCCTGAGTTACCGTGATGCCGCCAAAGCTTATGACGGCTTGAGCCACCAATCAGCATACACGATCACTTTCGCGCTTGCCCGACTTGGCGTGATTAAGATTGTCCGCATCGGCGACGTGCGACCAAATGGGAGAGCCTCAGAGTTTCGCTATCTCTTGTCGGAAACCGAAAATCGGGTGGAAGAGGACGCAGGATTCGGACTTTAGAATTGCCGAGTTACTGTTGCAACAACTCTACGCGCGCGCGTAAGCCGTTGCTCTGCCTCTGCGATTTGTTCCGTTGTGTACCATTGATCCTTCTTTGACGTTAATGACCTTTCCCTCGCCAACACCAAAATTGCATCCTGCTCGGCGTTGCGGAAAGAGCGCGACAAACAAAGGTTCTCATCGCCTTTCAATGATGCCCAGAAAAGACATGGTTCTTGCAAGTGTGATGGCGCGCGTTCTACTTAAACTTAATGATCAGCACTGCCGCCTTGCCGTTCGGTTGGCATCAGATGCTCGCGCGTTAACGTTTGCATACATGCACATTCACGAACGCGCACTAGCAATCGCTAAGCGTCAAACAAAAAGTCGCATTTAGGGTCCTAATGAGCCTCTCCTGGTGACAAGCCAGCCAAGGATTTGGCAGCGGATCTATTTTCAAAGGCTGGGAAGCTACCCGCGATGAGTTCAGCAAAATTAAAGGGCAACAAATTAAAGCATGGTTGCTCTAAAAATGATCCGGTACGGCGTTAGAATGAATCAAAGGTTTCGGTCCGGCCGCATTGGAAATTATCTATTTTTGGTAACTAAGTGCTAGATAATTGCCTCTCGTTTAGGAACAAATGGAGCCACTGTTCTTGCGTCCCCACGGGACTTTCAAACTTGGCATGGTTCGTGATATCAAACTTCCTACACCGCAGGACAAAAATGCTCAAGGCGCAATACCTCTTTTACTGTCTTTGCCGGCCCTACGAAAAGGGATGTGCTCCCACTCTGCGGCGAGTGCCGCTTCCGGTTCCCCAACCAAACAAGCAATCGCGAGCTTTTTCTGGGCTACCAGTCATTGGGATTTTAACGCTTGTGTACTTCATCGCCGGCAAGTTCGGATTGCTGCTGGCATCGTTGCACGCGAGTGCATCGCCGGTGTGGCCGCCAGCGGGAATTGCGCTCGCGGCATTGCTCTTGCTCGGTTACCGAGCCTGGCCTGCAATTTTTGTCGGTGCATTTCTGGTGAACGTTACCACTGCGGGCAATGTCGCCACATCG